>PMIX01000359.1 GCA_003158395.1 Myxococcales bacterium
GTGCACGTCGCCCTTGACCGTGGCGACAAGCACGCGGCCGCGCGCCTGCACATCACCCTGTGCCTTTTCGGCCTCCATGAAGGGCTGCAGATAGGCCACCGCAGCTTTCATGGCGCGTGCGCTCTTGACCACCTGGGGCAGGAACATCTTGCCCGCGCCAAACAGATCGCCCACCACAGCCATGCCGGCCATGAGCGGGCCCGAGATGACGTCGAGCGGCCGTCCGAGCTGCTGTCGCGCCTCCTCGGTGTCCGCTTCGATGAAATCCACCACACCGTGGACCAGGGCGTACTCCAGACGCTTCTCTACGGACGCTTGCCGCCATGACAGGTCCTGGGTTCGCTTGCTGGCCGTGCCCTTCACTTGCCCGGCCAATTCCACCAGCCGTTCGGTGGCGTCGGGCCGACGGTTGAAGAGCACGTCCTCCACGCGCTCGCGTGTCTCGGCGGGGACGTCAGCGTACACGCCCAGCTGGCCGGCGTTGACGATTCCCATGTCCAGCCCGGCAGCGATCGCGTGAAAGAGGAACACCGTGTGCATGGCCTCGCGAACGGCGTCGTTGCCGCGGAACGAGAACGACAGATTGGACACGCCGCCCGACAAGTGCACGCCCGGACAGGCCGCCTTGATGAGCGGAAGCGACTCGAGGAAGCTGCGCGCGTAGTCGTTGTGCTCCTCCAGGCCGGTGGCCACTGCCAGCACGTTGGGGTCGAAGATGATGTCTTCGGGAAAGAAGTCCGCCTGCTCGACCAGAAGTCGGTAGGCGCGCTGGCAGATTGCGACCCGGCGCGGGGTNNGCGGCGGCAGACGCGCGCCCGGGCCAGGAACTCGGCCTCACCCTCCTTGAGGCTGATGGAATTGACGATGCCCTTGCCCTGCACGCACTTGAGGCCCGCCTCGATGACGGCGAAGTTGGAGCTGTCGATCATGATGGGCAGCCGCGCGATCTCGGGCTCGCTGGCCACCAGATTGAGAAACGCGGTCATGGCCGCGACGGAATCCAGCATGGCCTCGTCCATGTTGACGTCCAGGATGTTGGCGCCGCCGCGCACCTGGTCGAGCGCCACCGCGAGCGCGGCCGGGTAGTCGCCTGCCTTGATGAGGTTGGCGAACTTCTTCGAGCCGGCCACGTTGGTGCGCTCGCCGATCAAGATGAAGTTCGATTCGGGCCGGACGGTCAACGCGTCCAGCCCGGCCAGTCGCAAAGGCCGCGCGGTCTCTACCCGCCGGCGTCGCGGTGGTGCACCCTGCACAGCCTGCGCGATCGCGCGAATGTGGTCCGGGGTCGTGCCACAACATCCGCCCACGATGTTGACCAGACCCGCGCGCGCCAGCTCGCCCACCAATCCCGCCGTGTCCGCGGGCTGCTCGTCGTAGCCGCCAAAGGCATTGGGCAGCCCCGCGTTGGGGTAGCAGAGGATGTACGCGCCGGCCTGCCTGGCAAGCTCCTCGACATAGGGCCGCAACTGGTGCGCGCCGCCCCCGCAGTTGAGACCGACCGCCAGGGGGCGCGCGTGCTCGACGGAGGTGTAGAACGCCTCGATAGTCTGGCCCGACATGAGGCGGCCACTCTTGTCGGTGATGGTCCCCGACAGCATGACCGGTAGCCGCAGGTTCTTTTCGGCAAAGACCGCTTCGATGGCGCATAGGCACGCCTTGAGCGTGAGCGTGTCGAAAACGGTCTCGGCGAGCAGGATGTCGCAGCCGCCATCGACCAGGCCGCGCACCTGTTCTTGATAGGCGTCCTGCATTTCATCGAAAGTCACCGCACGAAAGCCCGGCTCATTCACTCGCGGCGACAGGGACAATGTCTTGTTGGTGGGGCCCATGGCTCCGGCCACCAGGCGCGGCTTTTCAGGCGTTCGGGCCGCAAATGTGTCAGCCGCCCCCCGTGCCAGGCGCGCCCCGGCCAGGTTCAGGTCATAGACGGCCGATTCCAGTCGGTAGTCAGCCTGAGCGATGCGCGTGCTGTTGAAGGTNNCCAGAACATCGTTGTCACCCCGCAGATCATGCCCGTGCGAGGCGAAGCGCTGGCCGCGAAAGTCTGCCTCGCTGAGGCCGCGGCGCTGGATCATGGTGCCCATGGCGCCGTCAAGGACCAGGACGCGCTCGTCGAGCGCGCGGAGGAGGTGTTGAATGCGGTCTTCGCGGGTCATGAGGGCCCCTCCTTCTCAGCAGACGATCCGGTCTCGGTTGTCGGCTTGCGCACGTCCGTCCGGCTCGAAGCCTTGCGCGCGAAAGCGCTCACTACGGCGAAATGGGGCGGTCGTTTCTCTCGCGAGGTCACCTCGCAGCGGTCCACCAGGAGCCCGGCGTCGGTCAGCCAGTCCCGCAGCACCTGCGGCCGAAAGCCTGCGTGGACATGGCCATAGCCCGCGGTCACCTTCCTCTGCTCATGGGCTGCCAGCGTGGTCACGACCAGATCGCCACCCGGCCGCAGCACGCGCCCAGCTTCGGTCAGTGCCCGCGCTGGCTCGTTCGCGTAGGTCAGCAGGTTGAGGAGCAGCACCTGGTCGAAGCTCGCGTCAGGAAAACGTAGGGTGTGGATGTCACCCAGCACAAACTCCACGTTGGCCAGCCCCTGCAGCCGCTTGCGACAAGCCTGCAGCACCTTCGGGCTGATGTCCAGGCAGGTCACGCGCTGGCTGTGCGGAGCTAGGAGGGCGGCGATGGCCCCGTCGCCCGAGCCGGCGTCGAGCACCTCCCCCAGGTGAATGACGCCCAGCATGCCGATCGCCGTGGCTTCCCAGGTCCTGCCCGGCGAGTAGTGCCGCTCCATCTGGCCGGCCACTGTCTCGGGCCAGTTGGCGGTGCCCTGGCGTGCGCGCAGCACCGCCTGACAGCGCTCCTGATCGCTGCGCAAGAGCGGCTCTCTAAGTTCGCGGCCAAGCAACGCCCACAGCCTCTGTACGCTGGCCGGCATGCTGTCGTCGTTCATGGCGTAGTAGGCCAGCGCCCCGTCGCGCCGGTCGCGCAGCACGCCTGCATCGCGCAGCTTGCCCAGATGGGTCGACACCCGCGACTGGGGGAGCTGCGTAATCTGGGTAATCTCTGCAACCGTCAGCTCATTTCTCTCCAGCAACGAAGCCAGGCGCAAACGCGTCGAATCACCAAAAAGGCGAAGCAGATCAACCGATGATGCGATGTTTTCCATCCGGGAATCCTGATGTGAGGATTGCTAAGATCTGGGTCCTTGTCAAGCTGGCTCAAGCATTCCAATCTTGATGCCGATTAGGTGACCAGTGAAGTCTCGAACACCCGAGGGCGGAAAGGGCTTCATGGATCGCTTTGAGCTTAAGAGTGAGGCCGGCACGGGCGGGATGGGTACCGTGTATCAAGCAATCGACCGACAGACAGGGGCCGTGGTCGCGCTCAAGGTTCTTCACGTCCGGAACGCCACCGAAAGTGCCCGTTTTGACCAGGAGGCACGCCTCCTGGCGGA
>PMIX01000104.1 GCA_003158395.1 Myxococcales bacterium
GAAGAAGAGGATGTCGTAGCCCGTTTCCATCACGCTGGTGGGATAGAAGGTGCGTAGATCGCGGGTCTCGTCCGGCCAGCCCAGGGTTGCGAAGGGCCACAGCCACGACGAGAACCAGGTATCGAGGACGTCCTCGTCCTGCTTTAGATCCGCGCTCCCGCAGTGGCTGCACGCCTGCGGAGTCGTGCGCGCCACTGTAATGCCGGCGCAATCCTGACAGTACCAAGCCGGAATGCGATGTCCCCACCAGAGCTGGCGCGAGATNNCTTGGCCAGCGGTTCCATCTTGACAAACCACTGGGTCGATAGCATCGGTTCCACCACGGTGTGACAACGCTGGCAGCGCCCGATGGCGTGAACATGGACCTTGCTGCCGCGTTCGAGACCCAGATCTCTCATCCTGGCTTTGACCTGTTTGCGCGCCTCGAATCGATCGAGCCCGGCAAACGGCCCGCCCTCGGATGTCACCACACCCTTTTCGTCGAAGATGGAGATGAAACCCAGCTTGTGGCGTTGGCCGCATTCGAAGTCGTTGGGGTCGTGCGCCGGCGTGACCTTCACCGCGCCCGTGCCGAACTTGGGATCGACCAGGATGGGGTCGGCAATGATGGGAAACGTGCGGCCGGCGAAGGGGTGCCGGATCATCTTCCCAATCTTAGCCTTGTGGCGCGGGTCATCGGGGTGCACCGCCACCGCCGTGTCGCCCAGCATGGTTTCAGGCCGCGTGGTCGCGACCACGATCTCGCCCGATCCGTCGGCCAGCGGATAGGCGAACTCCCACAGCTCGCCCTGCGCGCCCTCGTCGTGCTCGACTTCCAGATCGGAAAGCGCGGTCCGGCAGGAGATGCACCAGTTGATGAGGCGCCGATCGCGGTAGATGAGACCCTCTTCGTGAAGGCGCACGAAGGCCTCGATCACTGCCCGGGAGTAGTCGGGCGCCATGGTGAACTTCAGGCGATCCCAGTCGAGCGAGCAGCCCATGACCTTGAGCTGTTCGAGGATGCGGTTGCCGTAGCGTTCGCGCCAGCTCCAGATGCGCTTGACGAATTCTTCGCGTCCGATGTCGTGGCGGGACTTTCCCTCTGTGGCGCGCAACTCGCGCTCCACCACCATCTGGGTGGCNNGATGCCGGCGTGGTCGGTGCCCGGGAGCCACATGGCGTTGTACGCGGCCATGCGCCGCCAGCGCACAAGGATGTCCTGGATGGTACAGGTCAGCGCATGGCCCATGTGCAGCGACCCAGTCACGTTGGGCGGCGGAATCGCGATGCAAAAGGGCGCCTTNNGCGGGAAGTGTGAAAGGGGCTGAGATTACCGCTTGGCAACGACGAGGCGATCAATTTCCTGCTTGATGATCACCTCGGCCAACTCAGGGACCACTTCCCATACTACCTGCTCGATGATCTCGCGCGAAAGCTTGGCGATTGCCTCGTACTCGCGACCTCGGGCAGCGATAGCCGCGACCTTCTGGTCGATGGCCGACGACACGGCCGCGACCAGTGGCCCGGTCGCAACCGGTGACGCTGCGACGGGCATGCTTGCCATGCTTGCCGGTCGCTGGGCCGGGGTTTGCGGAACCGCGGCGGCCGGGAGCGCCGGCGCTGGTGCAACCGGGACAGGCGGCGCGGCCCGAGGCACGGCAGCGGGCGGAGGGACGCTCGGGCGCGGCACCGGCGGCCACGCTGCCGCCGGCGGAGCGGCCGGGATTGAAGGGGCTTTGGCAGGCGCGCCGACCGCCGGAAAGCCCATGATGGTCCGGCTGGGGGTGGGGCGTGGGGCGCCAGCCGGAGCATGCGCCGCAGTCACACCGGGAGGCGGGGGCGCGGGCCGGGGCGCCGGTGCAGGAGTCGGTGGAGGAACGCCGGGAATCAATGAGGGCCTGCTCGCCACGCCGGGCGGCGGGGAAGAAGGCGGCACCGGCCGTACCCCTGGCCAAGTCGGAGGCCGGCCAGCCCACGCCGCCGGGCCCGGTGCGGAGCCACGCTCGATGGTAAACTCGCCGTAGCTTTCGTCCTCAGGTGCTGAAACCTCGCCCGCGCCCCGCTCGACGGGAGCCCAGGGAGCGACGGGGGCGGGACGAGCCGGCACCTCCCTCACCGGCGCCGGTGCAGGTCGAGCCGGAGGCAGCAGCGCCGCACCTAAGCTGTCCAGCAGGGTCTGGCTATCAAACGGCTTGAGCAGATGACCATCGGCGCCGGCGAGGCGGGCGCGCGCCTCATCCAGGGGGTTCTGGTTGGAAGCCAGAATGTGCACAGGCACGCTGCGCAGGGCTGGATCGGCCTTCAGGGAGGCGCACAGGTCGTAGCCGCTGCCGTGCCCCAGCGCTGCGTCCGCGATGATCAGGTCAGGCCATCCGCCCTTGGCAGCAGCCAGTGCCTCGTCCACCGATCGCGCGGTTAGGAGAGTGTAGTCTTGGCCGGCCAAGACCATAGCGAAGGCCTTTTGGATCGTCAGGCTGTCGTCGGCGACCAGTATGCGCTTGCCCATCGAGTACCCAAGCAGTCTTCCTTCGATAACACGGGGACAAGGGGGGGTCAATTAAGGGACTGGAATTCGGAGCAGGGGGCCGAGTCGGGGACGGAGACGGTGATGGGCTCGTGCCGCGGGGCCCAGAAAAGCGGACGGAAAGGTGCACTCCGTTCGGCGGACAGCTATGATGGGATGGAGCGTACCAATCTGTACGTTCTCATCCCTGATGGCCCGAGCTTCCGAGCCTCCGTCGCCCTGCGCTTTCCCCATAGACTGCGCGATGTTTCGCGTTTCCCTAGCCGTTGCGCTCGCGCTGGCGACCTTGCTCGCGGCTCGCCCGGCCGCTCAGGCGGCCGAGCCTGACCCCTGGTTCGGCCGCGACAAGGTTATGCATCTCAGCGTCAGCTTCGCCTTGGCCGGCAATGGCTACGCGGACACCACGGCCTTCTCCAAGCGCACGAGCACCCGGGTGCTGTTAGGCGCCGGCATCGCGTTGTCGGCCGGAATCGCCAAAGAGATCTACGACCGGTACGGCGGAAGCGGGCTGTCCTGGCGTGACCTCACCTGGGACGCCATCGGCACGGCCACGGGAACATTAGTTGCGTGGCTCGTCGACCGATATCTCTTCTGATGACACGGAGAACCTCATGAAGGAAACCCCACCGCCCGCCGTGGCCCACAATCCTCTTGCTTACAAGAATGAAGAGTTCATGGCCGCCGACGACGCGCGCCCGCTTCGTATTCTGGCCGAGTACCTCGAGCCCATGCACCGCTTCGCGCGCCAGGGCATCAGTGGCACCATCGTCTTTTTCGGCTCGGCCCGGCTCGACCCCAACGGGCCGCTCGGCCGCTACTATGAGGACGCGCGCACCCTGGCCCGCTTGCTGACGACCTGGTCTGCCAGCCTGCCCGCGGCCCCCGGGCGCCTGGTGGTGTGTTCGGGCGGCGGCGGCGGCATCATGGAGGCCGCCAACCGCGGAGCTGCCGAGGCGGGTGGTCGGACCGCCGGCCTCAACATCAGTCTGCCCGAGGAACAGCAGACCAACCCCTATGTGACGCCCGAGTTGTCATTCGAGTTCCGCTACTTTTTCATGCGCAAGTTGTGGTTTGCGCACATGGCGCGCGCCTTCGCGGTGTTTCCGGGGGGCTTCGGCACGATCGACGAAATGTCAGAGATCTTGACCCTGGCGCAAACCCACAAGCTGGAGCGCCGGATCACGGTGCTGCTGTATGGCACCAGCTACTGGAAAGAGATCATCAACTTCGATGCCCTGGTCCGCCACGGGATGATCAACCAGGAGGACCTGGATCTTTTCCGCTTCGCCGACGATCCGCAGANNTGGCGATTGATCGAGATCCAATGCGTCGGGGCGGCCCGGCAGGTTACCGGATCCAAACACGTGGTGCGGACCTCTCGGGCAACCATCCTGCTTGACTGCGGCCTGTACCAGGGTCGCCGCAAGGAATCCGTCGAACAGAACCGCGCCATCGCCCAACATGTCCCTATCGATGACTTGGACGCCGTCGTTCTCTCACACGCGCACATCGACCACGCCGGCGCCCTGCCCTTGCTCGCCAAGCGGGGCTACCAAGGGCCCATCTATGCCACGCCAGCAACGCGGGATCTGTGCGGGCCCATGCTGCTCGACGCAGCTATGATTCAAGAAGCCGACGCCCGGCACATCCAGAAGCTGATAGAGCGCGAACATCTGGACATGGAACCGGCGCAACCGCTCTACAACCACGATGATGTCACTGCGCTGCTAGGCCAGATGGTGGCCTTGCCCTACCGGCTCGGCCAGGAGATCGCGCCCGGGGTGGTGCTCAAGTTCCTGGATGCCGGCCACGTGCTGGGCAGCGCGATCGTGGTGCTGGACGTCGCGGAAGATGACACGCGCATCGCGTTCGCAGTGGACCTGGGGCGCAAGGGCCTGCCCATCCTGCGCGAACCGGAGATCCCCGGAGGGATCAACTGTCTCATCATGGAGAGCACCTACGGCGACCGCCTCCACTCGCCCATCGAGGAGGTCGACGGCGCCCTGGCGGCTGCGATCAACCGCACCGCCAAGCGGGGCGGCAAGATCATCATCCCTTCCTTCGCCCTCGAGCGAGCGCAGGAGGTCGTGTATGCCCTCAAACGCCTGCGCAAAGCCAACCAGGTTCCGGCCATGCCCGTCTACGTGGACTCGCCGCTCACCGTCAAGCTTACCGACGTTTTCAAGATGCACCCCGAGTGCTACGACAAAGAAACCTACTCTCTGTTGGTGAGTGGCGACTCGCCCTTCGACTTCGACGGTCTCCACTACGTGTCCGACAAGGAAGAATCGAAAGCCCTCGCCGCCAGTGCCGGACCTTACATCGTGATCTCAGCCAGCGGCATGTGCGAAGCCGGCCGCATCCTGCATCACCTGCGCGAAGGCATCGAGGATCCGCGCAACACCATTCTCATCGTCGGCTACCAGGCGCAGAGCACGCTTGGCCGCCGCATTGTGGAACGTCAGCGCGAGGTGAAGGTCTTCGGGGTCATGCGACGACTGGCCGCCGAGGTGGTGGTGCTCAACGGCTTCTCCGCGCATGCCGACCAGAAGGATCTCATCGATTTCGCCGAGGCCGTGCGCGGCCAGGGCAAGCTCCGGCAGGTGCTGCTGGTCCACGGTGAGCCCCCGGCGCAAGCAGCGTTGATCGCCGAACTTGCCAAACACGGGTTTGCCACGGTGTTGGCGCCAGCACCGGACGACAAGATCCGGGTGTAGTTCACCGTTCCACGCCTTGCCTCTCGCCCGCACGCGCGGGGGACGCTATGCTTGCCGCTGACATGGACGAGCGACAGTGTCTGTTGGTCATCTTCGGCGCGTCTGGCGATCTGACGCGGCGCAAGCTCATCCCGGGTCTATTCGAGTTGCACGTCGCCGGGCTGCTGTCTTCGCACGTCGGCGTGCTCGGCATCAGTCGGACGCCGCTCTCTGACGACCAGTTCCGCGAACGCATGAAAAGCGCCTGCCGGGAACGGCGCGGCTTCGACGAAGAACGCTGGCGCGAATTCGCCGGACGCATGCACTACTTGGCGGCCGATGCCATGCACGCCGAGGAATGGCCCCGCATCACGGGGGCCCTCTGCCAGGTGCAGACAGCCCACAGCACTGGCGGAGAGATCCTCTTCTATCTCTCCGTCGCCCCGGAACTCTATGAACGTATCATTCAGAATATCGGCGCCGCCGGGCTGAACCAGGGCATCCGGCGCTGGTGCTCCGCCGAGACCAACCCGGCCGCCCGGCGGCGCATCATCGTCGAGAAGCCTTTTGGCCGCGACCTGCAGAGCGCGGAGCACTTGAACCGGGTCCTGGGCCGTGTCTTCGACGACGAAGACGTGTTCCGCATCGACCACTACCTGGGCAAGGAAACGGTTCAGAACCTACTCGTTTTCCGCTTCGCCAACCTGCTCTTCGAGCCGCTGTGGAACCGGATGTACATCGATCACGTTCAAATCACGGCAGCCGAAACCGTGGGGGTGGGCAACCGCGCGGCCTACTACGATTCCGCCGGGGCCATGCGCGACATGATCCAGAGTCACCTGCTGCAGCTCATGGCGGTGGTCGCCATGGAGCCGCCCAACTCATTCCGTGCCTCCGATCTGCGCAGCGAGCAGCGCCATGTGTTGGAGGCGGTGCGACCCATCGCCCCGGATGAGGTGGCCCGGCTCGCCGTGCGCGCCCAGTATGCCCGCACCCAGGTCGATGGCGCCGTCGTGCCCGGCTACTGCGAGGAACCCGGTGTTCCGCCCGACAGCGCGTGCGACACATTTGCCGCGCTCAAACTCTTCATCGACAACTGGCGCTGGGAGGGCGTGCCCTTCTTCCTACGCACGGGCAAGCGCATGCGCCGCAAGCTCACCCAGTTCGTCATCAACTTCAAACCCGCCCCCCACCTATTCCGCAACGTCGACGGCGACGAGATCCGACCGCGCCCCAACCGCCTGGTCGTCAACGTGCAGCCCGACGAGGGCATTAGTCTGCGTTTCGAAGGCAAAGTTCCGGGACTGGGCCTACACATCCAGTCGGCCGTGCTCGACTTCGACTACCGCCAACAGTTCAGCGCCGAGCCATTCGAGGCCTACGCGACGCTGTTGCTGGAAGCAATCCGCGGCAACCAGTCACACTACAAGGATCGCCATGAGATCGANNTCTTGTCCCCTACCCCGCGGGAAGTTGGGGACCCGCGGCCGCCGATGAGCTTATCAAGCCGCATGGACCGTGGCGCAATCCTGAGACCACGGTATCGCGCGCCGAACCGGCGGCGGCTTCCGATTTCGACTTGCCGCCATGAGAGCGCCGGACGATCTTCGCGGATTGCGCGGCCGGTTCGTGATCGAAGCCTCGCTTGACGCGGTGGCGCGCCGGTTGGCCGACGATCTCATCCTGTCGCTACGCGACCGGGTGGATCAGGCCGGCACNNACTGAACTTCGCCATGATCCGATCCGTCCTGGTGGACAAGGTACCTATTCCTCCTGCCCACGTCCATCCCATGCCGGTCGGTCTGCCCAACGGCGATCGTCGCTACGAGGACGAGCTGCGCCGGGGACTTGCCCAGGCCGGCGGCGGCCGCCTCGACGCCGCAGTGCTGGGCATGGGTCCTGATGGGCACACGGCCAGCCTCTTTCCGTACTCGCCGGCTCTCGACGAGGACGAAGTCTGGGTGCGCTTCAACGACGGGGACTGCGTGCTGGCACCCCGCCCGCGCATGACCCTGACCTACCCCGTTCTTTGCACCACGCGCTTTCTGGCTGTGCTGGTAACCGGGGCCGGCAAACACGCGGCCCTACTCGATGCCGCTCGCGCGCCCGACGATGTGCACGCGCATCCCATCGTGGGCATCCGGCCCGTCCAGGACAGCAGCCTGGTTTGGTACCTGGACCGTGCCGCCGCCGACGGATCGATCTAGCTTTTTCACGACAGAGAGTACAGAGAGCACATCGCAACCTGACGGCCGCAACCAAAGGGATCACTCCGGCCACGGCCACGGCCACGACCACGACCACGGCTTCTTGCAACCATCGTGGCGCTGTCGAGAATCTTCGCGGCTTGCGAAGAAACACAACGTTAGTAGTACAGAGATCGGATAGGAAGAAGTAGTCTGGACCGAGCGGGAGCCAAAAAGGGCTAGCTAGGCGCGCTCATCAGCTCGCGTTCGGCCTCGCGCAAGGTGCGCCGCCATTCCACGTCGTTAGGACAAGCCGCCACAGCCTTGCGGTACATGCGGACGGCGTCCCCAATGCGGCCGACCCGTCGGAGAAGATCGCCATAGTCGACCAGAGTCTGGTGACAGCCGTCACGGTCGAAGCGTAACGCCTGCTCGAAAAGCTCGGCCGCGCGGTCATCGTGACCGGCCCGGCTGTGTTCCCGCGCCGCCTGGTGTAGCACCCAGTGGTCCTCGGGCTCGATGTGCATGGCTTGGTCATAGGCTTCCGCTGCCTCGTGATGGCGATTCATCTCGGCCAGGATGTCACCCCTGACCGCGGACACGAAAAACGAATCGCCTCCGCGCTCCTGAGCGGTCGCGATGGCATCGAGCGCTTCCCGCGTTCTCCCTTGTTCAAGCAACGCCTGGGCCAACTTCGCGAAGCCCATGGCGAAGCTGCTGTCTCGCCGAATCGCCTCACGAAAGGCCTCCTCAGAGTTGACGGCCTGGCGCGCTTCCAGATGGGCGTCCCCCAGCTCGCGCCACCCATCGATCAACGCGGGGTTCAGCTCAGTGGCGCGACGGGCAGCTTCCAGCGCGCCGCGGTCGTGGCTCGCATTCAGGCCCTCTGCTAGGACTGCGTGACAGATGGCTAGGTCCGGCCGCTGGTTGACCGCCGCCCGCGCATGCCGCACAGCCTCATCCGACGCTCCCTGATCCAGCGAATCACGCGCCGCCGCGAGAGCCCGCAGTGCCGTCTCCAGATTGGCGCTGGAATCACGCATCTGCGCAATATCCGTGTCACCCGGGACCAACGCCTCCACGACCTTGCTGGCCAGGGCCGCCCGCACCTGGTCGCCAGCCGCATGGGCCCGCATGGCCTCGCCCCGCCAATAGGCCCCTGTCGAAGCCGCCGCGACGCCCAGCAGGTTTCTTGCCCGCGCCGTGGCTGCCTCGTCACCGCGGTCCTGCGCCAGCACGATCGAGAGCGCCGCTGCGTCCAGGCGGGCATCATCATCACGCGCGGTCATCGGGTCTGACCCGATGGCGTCATCCAAGGCCGCCTGCGCGCGCAGGTTGTCACCACGGTCGAGCGCACGCAGCGCAAGCGCAGTCAGCAGGGCAGGCCCGGCCGGACTGGCGCAGCGAAGCGCTTCGGCCAGCGCCCTGTCAACCTCGTCCTTGTTGCCTCGGTCTTCGAGCTGGTCGACGAGACGAACCCAGTGCTCAGCAAGAGCCGGATCGCGCCGGCACAGCTCGCGGGCCACCGCGGTCGGCTCTGCGCTCTCGCCGGCCAGAAGCTCGCCCAAACGGGCGTAGACGAAGCTCAAGAAGCTCGAACCAACGCGATCGACGCTGCGACCAGCCAACTCAACCACGGAGCACTCGCCTTCTCCTGCCGCCTCGACGTCCAGTGCGAACAGCCGCGAGCTCTGTTCCGCCACGGGCCAGAGTCCCTTGAGTTCCGTCGGGCGTTCTGGGTCGCTGGCCCGGCGCAGACTCTCTTCGAGGGACAAGAGTCGCAAACCGGGCTCGCACGCCCCTTCGCTGCTGCCCTCCGCCCCCGGCTCAAGCAGAGCCGGGTTCGCGGGCAACCAGCCGCCGTCGTAACGCAAAGCAAACGCGGCATAGCCTGCGGGCGCAGACCGGCCAAGCAAGTCAGTGAGCCGGGCGAGACGCGCCTCGCCCCCTGCCGCCCTGGCCAGCACCGCACCTGGAAGGTGCGCGCACTCGTCTTCGATTTCGAGCAGGAGCAGGTTGACGGGATCGGCCATCACCCGGGGGTATACGCACGCCCTCGGCGCTGATCAAGCGCAAACACTGGCTTGCTTGTCTTGACCGGAGCACCGGAAGGCGCGAAACTAGGCGGGCTCCCGTGTTGATCGCTGCTGGGAAACGACTGTCGGACGACGCGCCACGCGGGCGTACGGCGAAGCGAGGCAAGGCCTGGCGATGACGGCAAAGGTACTAATCTGCGACGATGAGGAACCCGTGTGCCGTAGCCTGGCCCGGCTCCTGCGCTCTGCCGCCTACGACGTGGTGACCACGGACGGCCCGGGTGGACTTGCCCAGATCGAGCGGGAGATCTTCGATGCGGTGGTCACGGACCTGCGCATGCCTGGTGCCGATGGTTTTGCCATCCTCGAAGCCGTGCGCACGAGGTGTCCGCGAACGCCGGTCATCGTAATGAGCGGCAGCGCGCAGATCCCGGATGCGGTCCGCGCCATGCGTCTAGGCGCGCGCGACTTCTTGGTCAAGCCCGTCGGGGTCGACAGTCTGGAGGAGGCTCTCTGCGGCGCCGTTGGCATGTCCAAGACTCCGCCGCCTGACGCAGTCCCTGACGCCGTGGCGTGGCGTGACCGAACCGCGCCCTGGCTGTTGGGCGAGGATCCGGCCATGCTCGCGGTGCTCAGCTTGCTCGCCCAGGTGTCGGACACGAGCTGCACCGTGCTGCTCACCGGCGAATCTGGCACAGGCAAGGAATTGGTGGCTCGATCCATCGTCGCCGGCTCATCGCGCGCCAAGAAGCCGTTCGTGGCCGTGAACTGTGCCGCCATCCCCACCAATCTGGTCGAATCCGAGCTTTTCGGTCATGCCAAAGGCGCGTTCACCGGCGCCAACTCTGCGCGCATGGGCCGCTTCGCCGAGGCCAGCGGNNATCCAGGATGGCGTCCTGCGGCCGGTTGGCGACGAGCTGGACCAGCGGATCGACGTGCGCATTCTGGCCGCCACCAACCGCAAGCTCGAGAACGACGTAGCCGCTGGCCGCTTCCGCGCTGACCTCTTTTGGCGCCTCAATGTCATCCCCATCGAGCTACCCGCCCTGCGCGAACGTTCGTCCGATATCCCGCTTCTGGCTGAGCATTTCGTGACGCGCTTCAATGAGAAGAATCGGCGCAAGGTGACGGGCATCCACCCCGACGCGATGTTTGCCCTCCAGCACTACTACTGGCCGGGTAACATCCGCGAGCTTGAGAACCTGATCGAACGCACGGTCATTCTCAAGGGCTCGGGCGACATCATGCTATTCGATCTTCCCCCTAAGCTGCGCAGTGGTCAAGACGCCCCGGCAAGTCCGCCGCCCACTCCCACACCCGATCTGCCCAGCGACCGAACCGATCTGCGGGCCATCCTGGAATCGGTGGAGGACCGTATGATTGCCGAGGCGTTGGTGCGCACGGGCGGCAACAAGAACCGGGCGGCCGAGTTGCTCGGTCTCAACCGCACGACCCTGGTCGAAAAACTGCGCCGCAAGCGTTCCGCCATGCCCCCCACGGCGTCGTAGTGGTCAGGGCATGTCGGAGAATTCGGGGCCGCCCGCAGGGCCGGCCCGCGGATGGCGGCCGGCGGGCCGCGAGAGCGTGGGCGTGNNAGAGCGGGTCGCGGGCCGCTCACGTTCACCCAGGCCGCCCACGCAGACCGCCATTCGCTAGTCGCTACCGCTACCGCACACGCTGGCCGACCCCTTATGGTGAGAGCCGCCTACTTCAGGTTGGCCAGCGCCTCGCCGATGCGCTGGAGTCCTTTCTCAATGTTGGCCTGCGAGGTGGCATACGACAAGCGCACATAGCCAGGGGCGTAGAAGGCCGACCCCGGCACAACCGCCACCTTGGCTTCCTCGATGAAGTACTCACACAGGGCCGGATCGCCGTCAATGACCTTGCCCGCAGGCGTGCACCGGCCCACGAACGCACTTAGGTCGGGGAAGGCATAGAAAGCGCCCTTAGGCTCGACGCACTTGACCCCTGCCATGGCCCGCAGGGTCTTCACCATGAACTGGCGTCGCTTGTCGAACTCCAGCCGCATGCGCTCCAATTCGTCGGTCGGTCCTTCCAGCGCCGCCACCGCTGCCGCCTGGCTGACCGCGGCCGCGTTGGTGGTGGATTGCCCCTGCAGGGTCGACATGCCTTCGATGACGGGCAGAGGCGCCACGCAGAATCCGATACGCCACCCGGTCATGGCGAAGGTCTTGGAAACCCCATCCACGATGATGGTGCGCTTGCGCACCTCGGGGCTGAATGTGGCCGGCTGCACGAAGCGGGCATCGCCGTAGCAAAGGCTCCGGTAGATGTCGTCGGTGAGCAGCCAGATATCATGCTTGACCGCCAAGTCGGCCAGGGCGCGCAGCGTCTTCTCGTCATAGACCGCACCCGTGGGGTTGCTGGGCGAACCGATCAGGATCAGGCGCGTACGCGGCGTGATCGCCTGGGCAACGGCCTCGGGGTTGACGATGAATTCATCTTCCGGCCGGGACACCACCGGTACTGGCTTGGCGCCGGCCAACTTGGCGATCTCGGCGTAGCTCACCCAGTAGGGTGCTGGAATGATGATCTCGTCTCCTTCGTCCAGCAGCACGTGGAAGGCGTTGAAGAGGGACTGCTTAGCGCCCGCGCTGACCATGACCTCTCTGGGGTTCACTTCGAAGCCATGGGCTTTGCCCAGCCAAGCCGCCGCCGCCTTCCGCAGGGCAGGCGTCCCTTCCACTGCGGTGTACTTGGTGGCCCCGGCATCGAGCGCCTTCTTGGCTGCGTCCTTGATGTGAGCCGGCGTGTCGAAGTCCGGCTCCCCAGCACCAAAGCTCACCACGTCCACGCCCTGTGAACGCAATTCCGCCGCCTTTGCAGTCACCTTCAAGGTCATGGATGGTTCGACGACGGAGAGACGTTTGGCCAACTTCATCAACATGTTAGATCCGCTTCTTAAACTTCTTCTTTAATGCAGAATAAACTCCTGGCGGCACCACGCGCCCGATGTCCCCACCCATCTCCGCCACCTCACGGACAAGCGAAGAGGACACGAAGAAGTTGTCCTCGTTGGTCATGAGAAAGATGGTTTCCACCTCGGGGGCGAGTTGCCGGTTCATATGGGCAAACTGGAACTCATACTCGAAGTCGGCCACGGCCCGCAGGCCGCGGATGACGAACCTCGCGCCCCGGCGCCGCACATAATCGACGAGCAGGCCATCGAGCGAATCAACCTCGACCCGCGCCTCGTTCCCCAAGGCCTGGTGAATCATGCGCTTGCGCTCCTTGAGAGAGAAGAGCGGTCGCTTGCGCGGGTTGTCGGCCAATGCCACGACCACCCGCTCGAAGAGCTTGAGAGCGCGGCGCACGATGTCCACGTGGCCATTGGTGATGGGATCGAACGTCCCCGGGTAGACGGCAATCGACCGGCGGTGAGGCACCTAGGCCAGTCCCCTCTGCAGCCGGTAGAAGGACACCCCAGTATCACCGTAGAAGCGTCGGTCGGTCATGACCAGAGTGCCAAGAACTTCGGCCGGCAGGTGACGCCGCCCATGTTCAACAATAATCACGGCGCCCTCGGCCAGAAGCTCGCCGCCCGCGAGCATCGACAGGACCCGCCCTGCCTCGTCCGACGCGTAGGGTGGGTCCACGAACACCCAGCCAAAGACTCTGCCCTCGGCCGCACCGGCCATGCTTTGCAGGGCGCCGAGCACACTCGCTCCAACGACACGAGCCCGACCGGAGAAACCAAGCTCGCGCAGATTCCGATGCAAGATCCCTAGCGCCCGCGCATCGCGTTCTACAAAGTCAGCCGCGACCGCCCCTCGCGACAGGGCCTCGATCCCCAGGGACCCGGTTCCAGCAAAGAGGTCCAGGACAGGGTGCGGAGGTGGCGGGCCCAAGATGTTGAAGATGGCCTCGCGTACCTTCGCCCCGGTGGGCCTTGTCGTGGCTCCACGTGGCGCGCGCAGCTTNNTTCTCACACCCGCCGTGACGCGGCTCATTGAACTCGCAATCGAGGAAGACCTGGGGCGGGGGGATGCAACCACGCAGGCCGTGGTCGGGCCGGGTGCCTCGGCCGCGGCCCATCTGATAGCCCGCCAGCGCCTGACTGTGGCAGGACTGGACGTTGCCGCCGCGGTCTTTCGGCACCTCGACCCGTCGATCGCTGTCGACGCCCAGGTTAGCGACGGCGCAGAGGCCGAGCCGGGATTTCGCGTCGCAACCTATCGGGGCTCGGCCGCCGCCTTGCTGGCCGGCGAGCGGACCGCTCTCAATTTCCTGCAGCGCCTGTCGGGCGTTGCCACGCTCACGCAAGCCTTCTCAGTCGCAGCTCATGGCACCGGCCTGCGCATCACCGACACGCGGAAGACCACCCCGGGCTTCCGGCTGCTGGAGAAATACGCGGTGCGCATGGGCGGAGGCAGCAACCACCGCTTCGACCTGGGCTCGGGCGTTCTCATCAAAGACAACCACGTGGCGATGGCCGGATCGGTCACCGAAGCCGTGCGCCGGGCCAAGGGCCGGGTGCCCCACGGCCTGAACATCGAGGTCGAGGTGGACACCCTGACCCAGCTCGACGAGGCCCTTGCTGCAGGCGTGGCCATCGTTTTGCTCGACAATTTCAGCACCGCGGATCTTGAGAAGGCCATGGCGCGCGTACGCACCGCCCAGCCTCGCCCGCTCGTGGAAGTCTCGGGAAGCGTAACCCTGGCGCGCATCCCGGAGCTTGCCCGAGCGGGCGTGGATCTGGTTTCCGTGGGTGCGCTCACCCACTCGGCGCCCGCCGTGGATCTGGCGTTGGAGCTGGAGGTCACGCGCGCACCCGCGGGAAAGACCGCGTGAGCCAGAGCGCATCGGCCGAAAGCGACCTTGCGCCAGGGGCTGTGCTCCAGCGCCTCCACACCCGGCGCCTGGGCCGACCCTACCGACTCGTCGCTACCTGCTCTTCAACCAACGATGTGGTTCGCGGGCGGGCGGCTGCAGGGGAGGCCGAGGGTCTTCTGGTCGTGGCGGATCGCCAAGCAGCCGGCCGGGGACGGCTGGGCCGCTCGTGGCACTCGCCACCGGGACAGAACCTGTACCTCTCCCTGTTGCTCCGCCCTACTCTACCCGCACGCCACGCCGCGCCTCTGACCTTGCTGGCGGGCGCGGCTCTGGCGCGCACGGTGGCCGAAGCCGGGGGGACACCGCGCCTGCGCTGGCCCAACGATCTGCTGGTTCCCACGGCGGGTGGATCTCGCAAAGCCGCCGGCATCCTGACCGAGATGGCGACCGACGGCGAAGTGGTTCGCCACATCGTGCTGGGCGTGGGCCTGAATGTGAACGGCCTAGAGTTCCCCCCCGAGCTGGCTGAACGCGCGACTTCGCTTCGCCTGGCGTTCGGGCGCGCCTTCGAGCGTGTGCAGTTGCTCGTCGATTTCTTGGCCGCCTTCGAGCCCATCTACGATGATTTCCTGGCTGGCGGCCCCGCGCTGGGCCTGGTGCAGTGGCGTCGCTATGCGGATCTCGGTCGGGTGTGCCGCATCGATCAGGAGGGGGCCAGGGTCGAGGGGATCGCGACCGATATCGACGACAGCGGCGCTCTGCTGGTACGCGACGAGGCCGGGCGAGTCCATCGGCTGACCTCCGGAGAAATGAGCGAGCCAGCCGGAAGCGACCGGCCTTCCGGTCCGGCGTAGGCCGGCCAGGGTGCGTGTGAGCGATAGCGGCCAGCGGGAAGCGGATTGCGTCTAGCGACTCGCCTGAGCGCGACGGGCGAGCGCGAAGCGCGAGGGGTGGGCGGGGTGGGCTCTCCGTCCCGTGTGCCCCCAGGGGTGAGCGGCCCGCGTCACGCTCTCCGCCTTACCGCCCACGAACTCGCCCTCGCCCACGCGAGACGCGAGCCGCGGCCCGGCCTTTCGGGCGCACCGGAATTTCCCGAGAAGCCCTATCCGCGCGCTATGCTCGCCCCACTTTGACCATCGTCCAGTCCATCGTCCTCGGCATCATTCAGGGACTCACCGAGTTTCTGCCTGTTTCTTCGACGGCCCACCTGCGGATCGCGCCAGCCTTGCTCGGCTGGCCGGACAGCGGGGCCGCCTTCACCGCTGTCATCCAGTTGGGCACCCTGCTGGCTGTGATCCTCTTCTTCTTGCGCGACCTGCTCGGCATGGCGACCGCGCTGGCCGACCCGAATCGGCGACGCGGACCCGAGGGCCGCCTGTTGCTCTACCTGGTGGTAGGCACGGTTCCCATCGGCATCGCCGGCGTCCTGCTCAAGCACGCGGTCGAAGGCCCGCTGCGCTCGCTCGCGATCATCGGCACGTCGCTCATCGTGGTCGGCCTGGTGATGGCCTTGGTCGAGCGGCTGGCGCGCCACGAGCGCACCATGGATTCGCTCAGCTTGCGCGACGCCCTCATCATCGGGCTCGGGCAGACCCTGGCGCTGGTACCGGGCGTGTCGCGCTCCGGAATTACCCTCGCCTTCGCCATGGCCATCGGCCTGCGACGCGAGGCAGCCGCCCGCTTCTCCTTTCTGCTGTCAATTCCAGCGGTGGCTGCCGCGGCCATCTTCGAGATTCCAACGCTGCTGCACAATCGCGACGTCGGAATCTCGGTCCTCCTCGCTGGTCTGGGCGCTGCATCCGTGTCAGGATATCTATGCATTCGATGGCTTTTGCACTTTCTTCGGACCCGAACCACGTACTCCTTCGTAATCTACCGGGTGGCGCTCGGTGTCTCGCTTCTTGCCGCCGTTTTCGCAGGGAAACTGGCGCAGTGAGTGCGCTCGGTCACAACGATCTCTTCGGTCGCGCCCCCCTGCGGCTAGCGCGGGATCAGGGACTCAACTCCTGCCTGGACAGGTCGGGTAGGGATCGGTATTCTTTGTGTTCTTGTTGACAGAAATCTTTTGCAAAGCTGGGCCCATAGCTCAGCGGTCAGAGCTGGCGGCTCATAACCGCTCGGTCCCTGGTTCGAATCCAGGTGGGCCCACTCGACCCACGGCCGCCGGTACGTGTTTCCTTACTAGCAGCACGAGCAGCCCGATTGGGAGCTCAGGAGGTACAGTTGCGCGACCAGCTTAAGCGTTTGGAAGAACTCCAACGTTTCGACGCACAGATTCAGGAACTCGGAAACGCGCTCAAAGCCATCCCAGCAAAACTGCAAGCTTCACAGAACGACCTCGCCCGGGTGGAAGCCTTGCTGGACAGCGAACGCACGCAACTGACCGAAACCCAACGCTACTACAGCGAACAGAAGAACCAACTTGAGACCGAAGAGGCCACCGTCAGCGGCGCCAAGCACAAGCTGTCGCTGGCCAAGAATTCGAAGGAATATGTCGCTGCCCAGCGCGAGATCGAGCAGACCCGCGAAAGCGTGCAGGCGCGTGAGGCCGAAGTCGCCAAGCTAGTCGAAGCCATCCAGGCCAAGGAGAAGGTTCTCGCCGATCGGGCGGACGAGCTGAAGGGCCTGCGAAGCTCAATCGAGAAGGACGGTGAAGTCGCCCGAGTCAAGATGGCCGAAGTGCAGAGCAAGATAGACGCCCTGCAGATCACCCGGGACAAGATCGCGGCCGGGATTCGCCCTGACTACCTCAAGCGCTACGGCGCCATCCGCATGCGCCGGGGCATGGCGGTGGCCACGGTCCGCAACGGCACCTGTCTCGGGTGCAACATGAACGTTCCGCCCCAGCTCTTCAACACCCTGCAACGGGGCAACACCCTAGAAACCTGCCCCTACTGCCACCGCATCGTCTACTGGGAGGACCTCATGAAAGATGAAGTCTCCTCCCCGCAAGCGGAATAGGGACAGGCGCGGCTCGCAGGCGCGCTATACTTGGGCGGCTTCCCGCTGGAGTTCGGTGGATGGTCGCGACGGTTGCCGTCGAGGAAAGTCCGGGCTCCCTGGGCAGGGTGCTGGTTAACGGCCAGTCGAGATGACTCGAAGGAAAGTGCAACAGAAAGCAAACCGCCGGACTGCGTGGGCGACCTCGCCGTCCGGCAAGGGTGAAACGGCGTGGTAAGAGCACACCGCTCTCCCGGTGACGGGAGGGGCATGGCAAACCCCACCTGGAGCAAGACCGAATCGGAGCCGCGGGTTTTCCCGCCGACGTGGCCCGCGTCGACGCCAGGCTCCAAGTTGGTCGCACGAGCCGCTCGGCAACGAGCGGCCTAGAGGAATGACCATCGCCCGCGCGAGGCAACGGACGCGGGTACAGAACCCGGCTTACAGCTGGACTCCAACGGGAAGCCTTTTGTTCTTGAGGATGTCGGCGAGAAAGTGGCCCGTGTAGGAACGGGCCACGGTGGCCACCTCCTCGGGGGTGCCGGCGGCGATGATCTCGCCGCCCTGGGCGCCGCCCTCGGGACCCAGATCGATCACGTAGTCTGCGGTCTTGATGACGTCGAGATTGTGCTCGATGACCAGCACGGTGTTGCCCGCGTCGACCAGGCGGCCCAGCACGGCCAGCAAGCGCTTGACGTCATCGAAGTGCAAGCCCGTGGTCGGCTCGTCCAGAAGATAGAGGGTGCGGCCCGTGCCCCGTTTGGCCAGCTCGCGCGACAGTTTCACCCGCTGCGCCTCGCCGCCCGATAGCGTGGTCGCCGACTGCCCGAGGGCGATGTAACCCAGGCCCACATCGTCCAAGGTCTTCAAGATGTGCGAGAGGCCGTGGTGGTGCTCGAAGAGCGGCAGCACCTCGGCCACGGTCTTGTCCAGCATCTGCGCGATGTCGAGCCCCTTCCACTTGACCCGCAGAGTGGCCTCATTGTACCGGCGGCCGTGGCACACCTCGCAGGTCACGTGCACATCGGCCAGAAAGTGCATTTCCACCGTGCGCACGCCGTCCCCTTCGCAGGCCTCGCAGCGCCCACCCTTGACATTGAAGGAAAAACGTCCCGGGCCAAAGCCGTAGACCTTGGCCTCAGCGGTCATGGCGTAGATCTCGCGAATGAAATCGAACGCCTTGGTGTACGTGGCTGGATTCGAGCGGGGCGTGCGGCCGATGGGCTTCTGGTCGATGTCAACCACCTTGTCGATGGCGTCGATACCCTCCAGCGCAGAAAACGCACCAACCGTATCGAAACCGCCGAGCAGCTTGCGGCGCAGCGCTGGGTGCAGGGTTGCATTGACGAGCGACGACTTGCCCGCACCCGAGACGCCGGTTACCGCCACCAGCACGCCGAGCGGAATCTTGGCGGTCACGTCCTTCAGGTTGTGCTCGCGCGCGCCCCGCAAGGTAATCCAGCCCGAGGGCGGCCGGCGTCGCGCCGGGATCTCGATGCGCTCCAGCCCGGCCAGGTAGCGGCCAGTGAGCGACTGCGGGTGGGCGCGCAGGTCCTCGGGAGGGCCGGCCGCCACCACACGCCCGCCCAGGCGGCCCGCGCCCGGGCCGAAGTCGACCACATGGTCAGCAGACTGGATGGTTTCCGCGTCGTGCTCGACCACGATGACGGAATTTCCCAAGTCGCGCAGCCGCCGGAGCGTGGCGATGAGGCGCAGGTTGTCGCGCTGGTGAAGGCCGATAGATGGCTCGTCCAGCACGTACATCACGCCCGACAATTCCGAGCCGATCTGCGAGGCCAGCCGGATCCGCTGCGCCTCACCGCCAGACAGCGAGGACGCCACCCGGTCGAGGGTGAGGTAGTCGAGGCCCACGTTGAGCAGAAATCCCAGCCGCGCTCTCACCTCCTTGAGCACCTCGGCCGCAATCTCGGCGCGCGCCCCCCGTAGCGGCATGCTCGCGCAGTGCTGGGATGCCTCGCCCACGGTCATGCCGGTCATGTCCACGATGCTCTTTCCGGCCAGATACACGGCGCGCGACTCAGGGCGCAACCTCTTGCCCTTGCAGGCACGGCAAGGCTGTTCGCGAAAGTAGCGGCCCAACCACTGCCGCATCATCTCCGAGTGCGTCTCGGTCAGACGGCGCCTGATGTTGTTGGCAACGCCTTCGAAACGCATGGCCCACGAGCCCGCGCCGTGGCGGCCCGACCAACTCACCTGAACCCGCCGCTCGCCGGTTCCAAAGAGCACGATCTCGCGCTGGCGCGGCGTAAGCTGCTTCCAGGGCTTGTCGAGCGGGATACCGAACTCACGCCGCAGCGCCTCGACGATGCGCGAGGTCCAGCCGTCGTCGCGCGCCAGGCGCTCGCCCCAAGGCTCGATTGCGCCTTGCAGAAGAGACAGATTCGGATTGGGCACCACCAGGTCGGGATCAACTTCTAGCTTCGAGCCGAGCCCGTTGCAATCCACGCACATGCCGAGCGGGCTATTGAAGGAAAACGACTGGGGCGACAGCTCGGGCAGCCCTACCCCGCAGTTCGGGCAGGCGCGCTCTTCGCTGTAGGCGCGCACGTTGTCCTCGCCCTCGACCTCGACCAGAACAGTCCCGCCCCCAGCCCGCAGCGCCGTCTCGACCGAGTCGTTCAGGCGCGAGCGCTGGCTAGGGTCCGCCGCCAGCCGGTCCACCACCACCTCGACCGTGTGCCGCTTCTTCTTGTCCAGGGCCTTCAGATCGTCCAGGCGTTGGACCACACCGTCCACCCGGGCGCGCGCGAAACCGGCCTTACGCGCCTCCTCGAACATCTCGCGAAACTCACCCTTGCGGTTCGCCGCCTTGGGCGCCAGCAGCGTCACCCGGGTTTTCGCAGGCAGGGCCAGCAGCTCGTCCACAATCTCCGCTGCGGAGCGCGCCGCCACTTCGCCTCCGCACAGATGGCAACGCTGCTCACCGGCCCGCGCGTAGAGCACGCGCAGATAGTCGTAGATCTCGGTGACCGTGCCGACAGTGGAGCGCGGGTTGGAGGACGCTGACTTCTGCTCGATCGCGATGGTGGGCGACAGCCCGCGGATCTGGTCGTACTTGGGCTTTTCGAGCTGGCCGAGAAACTGCCGTGCGTAGGATGACAGCGACTCCACGTAGCGTCGCTGCCCCTCGGCGTACAGGGTGTCGAAGGCCAGCGACGATTTGCCGGACCCCGACACCCCGGTGAACACAACAAGCTGGCGCTTGGGGATGGCCAGCTCGTCGATGTCGAGATTGTGCTCGCGCGCGCCGCGGACAACTACGAAATCTGGCTCGTCAGCGCTGCGCTGGTCCTTCATCACATGAAGTAGTAGGCAGCGCCAACCGTGCCGATGAGGTTGCCTGAGATGTTGACTTGGGTGGGGCCGGTATCCGGGAAGTAGAGGCCCATCCCCAGCGAACCCAGCAGAGCCACGTTCGTAACAATGAAAGCCCGCATTTGCGCACCGAGCTCTAGCTCGAAATCCCACTGAGAGCTAGGGACACCTATTCTCCTTCTTAGCATCGCCAGTCCGACACCGAGGGAGAAGTCCGCCGAAGGGGCGGCGTGAACGTGGTACCAGCCTCGCACTCCGAGATCAAAGTTGGAGGCATCGCTGTGATAGAAGCCGAACATCCCGTCGATATGGAATCGGCCGCCCATGTCCCCCCAAGTTGCAAGAATGTTCGGGACTGTACTAGAGACGGTGCCCGCAACGACGGGTTGAAAGAGCGCGACCGCGCCTAGCCCGAAACCGCGGCCGCTGCCAGTTGTGGCACCCATGACCCTGGCTCTTGACGTCGGCTCGGAAACCACGGGGACCTGTGCCCAAGCCAGAGCGGGTGCGAGAACTGAAGTGATGATCAAGAAAGCTAGGAACCTTGGAACTCGACGCATGGAGAGACCTCCCGATTTGTGAAGAACGAACCGTACTATAATCCCTGGTCTGGATGAAGCTCGGACCGCGCGTCGCTATCGTCGCCACACTGCTCATGGCAGCAGCACTCGCGTGCGCGATCTGGGCCGTGCTCCTCGTCTTGCGCGCTGACCAGGTGCGCCGGCTAGACGGCCAGGCACACGCCATGGCGGACGCCCTGGCAGCCGGGATCGAACCGCTGGCCCCCAGCGAGGCCGGAACTCTGCTGCCTGCCCGGGTGGCTTCCGCTAACTCGCGTCTGGGGCAGTTCCGTCTTGAGACCATCGCCTGGGGCACCCAGCGGCCCAACAACTTCTGGGCCGGTTTGGTGGAACGGGCGAGCCGGCTCGACGCACCGGTCGGCCAGCTTTTCGAGCCGGAGGGCATGCCGCTCTTCTACGCCATGGCGATTCCCCTGCACAACGCCGAGCCCGGCGCGCCCCATCGTCAGACCAGCGCCTTTCTGGGCCTGGTCTGCGACAGCAGCTTCATCACGGCCGAAGTCATGGGCACTGGCTGGCGTCTACTTCCTTTTCTCGGCATCGGAATCCTTGCCTTTGGCGTCCTGCTCTACCTAACGCTGCGCCGGCGCGTGGTGAACCCGCTGCGCCGACTGATCGAGGCCATCGATGCCGTGGCACAAGGCGATCTGACCCGCGCGGTGCTGCCCGGCCGCGACGACGAAATCGGCAGCCTGGCCGGCCGCTTCAACAACATGATGGACTATCTGCGCGTGGCTCGCGAAAAGGAGGCCCGCGCCACCGCGGCTCGCCAGGCCATGGAGATGCACCTGCGCCGCGCCGAAAAACTGGCCACCGTGGGCCAGGTCGCGGCCGAGATCGCGCACGAGGTGGGCACGCCGCTCAACGTGATCGGGGGCCGCGCCCGCACCCTGGCCCGGCGCCCCGCCGATTCGGCCGAGGTACAAAAGAATGCCACGATTATCACTGATCAAGTCGAGCGCATCACCAAGATCATCCGCCAGGTCCTGGATGCTTCACGCAAGAGCCGCCCCAGTCAGACCGAGGTGGACCTCACGCGGGTGGTGCACGAGGCACTGAGCTTCGTGGAGGAGTTGACCAAGCGCCAGCACATCGAAGTGAGCGTGCGTGCCGCGCCAGAGCTGCGTCCCATTCCCGGCGACCCCGACGAGATCCAGCAGGTCTGCCTGAACATCGTCATGAATGCCATTCACGCGATGAAGGACGGTGGCAGATTGACCATCGACCTGGAACAGGTGGTGCGACGCAAGGAGGGTCTGGCGCTCTCGCCGCCTTCGCCCTATCTCATGCTGCAAGTCAGCGACACGGGCCCCGGCATTCCGATCGCGGATCGCGACAAGATCTTCGAACCCTTCTTCACCACCAAGGATCCTGGACAGGGCAGCGGACTGGGCCTGGCGGTGAGCAAAGGTATCGTCAAGGATCACGAGGGCTGGATCGAGGTTGACGACGCTCCCCAGGGAGGCGCTGTGCTGCGCGTGTTTCTGCCCGCGGGCAGTGTGGCCGAGAGAACCCAGGCGGACCGCAAAACGCCCGTACCCGTCAGCGAGAACGCAGGACAGTCGAGCCGGTGAGCTAGCGGCGGCAACAGGTGCCACAATCAGCGCGCTTGCCCCACGCTCATGAATCGGCAAGGATTGCCGGGCTGGGCCTCCGTGTGACGGAGCGCCCCGCGCAGCATGGCCAGCCCCCCGAGCACGATCGACCACGTTCCCGCCACCCGCGGGCCGGCCAGGGCCCTCATCCTGGTGGTCGACGACGACGCGGCCACCCGCGACCTTCTTAGGGAGGAGTTGGAACGCGAAGGCTTCGCCATCGAGGTCGCCGCCGGAGGCCGCGCTGGCCTGGAGCGTGTCAGGCGGGGTGGGGTCGACTTGGTGGTTTCCGACGTGAAGATGCCTGATCTCGATGGGCTGGATCTGCTGCGCGAGATTCGCACCGTCGAGCCCACCCCCTCGGTCATCACCATCACCGCATTCGGGTCCATCGACACGGCTATCCGCGCGGTAAAGCTGGGCGCCTACGACTACGTGACCAAGCCCTTCGAGATGGATCAGCTCTTGCTCACCATCGACAAGGCGCTGGCAGAACGCGCGCTGCGCCTGGAGGTGGTGCGCTTGCGCGAAGAGGTCAACCGGCGCGAGCGGCTCGACAACCTCATCGGTCGCTCACCCGCCATGCAGGAGGTTTTCGATCTCATCCGTCGCATGGCGGGCTCACAAGTCAGCGTACTCATCACGGGCGATTCGGGTACCGGCAAGGAGCTGGTGGCGCGCGCCATCCATGCCCACGGTCCGCGCAAGGCTCACCCCTTCGTGGCCATGAACTGCTCGGCCATTCCCGAAACCCTGCTGGAGAGTGAGCTCTTCGGCTACGCGCGCGGCGCGCACTCCACCGCGCGCACCGACCGCCAGGGGCTGTTTGTCGAGGCCGACGGTGGTACCCTGTTCCTTGACGAAATCGCCGAGATGCCGCTTGCGCTGCAACCCAAGTTGCTGCGCGTCCTGCAGGACGGCGAGGTGCGACCGCTCGGCACCAACAAGGTCGAACGCGTGGACGTGCGGGTGATCGCCGCCACCAATCGCGATCTGACGGCGCATCTGCGCGAGGGCCACTTGCGTGAAGACCTCTACTACCGTCTCAACGTCGTGCAGATTCATCTGCCCCCCTTGCGCGCGCGCAGTGAGGATGTGCTGCCCCTGGCCGAGCATTTCCTGGCCCGCTCGGCCGCGCGGGCTGGCAAACCCCTGCGCGGCTTCACCGAGAGCGCAAAGAAGGTCATGCTCACCTACCCCTTTCCCGGCAACGTGCGCGAGCTGGAGAACATGGTGGAACGCGCCGTGGCGCTGGCCGAGGGCGAGCTGATTGGCCCCAACGATCTGCCGCCGTCGATGCGTGAGCGCAAGAGCCAGGACCGGCTGGCCACGGCCGTCGCGCAGGGGCTGACCCTGGACCAGCTTGAACGTGAATACATCGAGCGCGTGCTCGATGCCGAGGGCGGCAACAAAACGCGCGCGGCCCTGCGCCTGGGGCTGGACCGCAAGACCCTGTACCGAAAGCTGGAAGAGTACGCGACCGCGCCCAAGCCGGGTTCCGACGCGAAGAACCCAGGACAATAGCGGCGCTATCGACGACACGGCAGCACCCTGCTAGCACTAGGAGCATGCCTGATTCATTCGGCTCCCGCTCCGCGTTGCGTGTCGGCAACCGCAGTTTCGAGATTTTCCGCCTGTCCGCGCTACGGGCAGCGGGCTTGCCGATCGAGCGGCTGCCGTTCTCGTTGAAGGTTCTTCTGGAGAACCTCTTGCGGCGCGAGGACGGCACGTCATTCACCGCCCGGCAGATCGAGGCCGTGGCGCGCTGGCAGGCAGACGCCGAGCCCGCGCACGAGATTGCGTTCATGCCAGCGCGGGTGATCATGCAGGATTTCACCGGCGTGCCGGCGATCGTGGATCTGGCCGCCATGCGCTCCGCCACGCAACGCATGGGCGGCGATCCGACCCGCATCAACCCCTTGCTGCCGGCGGAGCTGGTCATCGACCATTCGGTACAGGTGGATGAACATGGCCACCCCCAAGCCCTCGCGCACAACAACCAGATCGAATTTGCGCGCAACCAGGAGCGCTACGCATTTCTGCGCTGGGGCCAGTCCGCCTTTCGCAACCTCGCCGTGGTACCGCCTGACACGGGCATCGTCCACCAAGTCAACCTTGAGCACCTGGCGCGCGTGGTGTTTGCCGCTCCCGCTCCCGGGCGCCCGGAGGTCATGCAGGCCTATCCCGACACGGTCGTGGGTACTGACTCGCACACCACCATGATTAACGGTCTAGGTGTCCTGGGCTGGGGCGTGGGCGGCATTGAAGCCGAGGCTGCCATGCTGGGCCAGCCCATGCCGCTTTTGATTCCACAGGTCGTCGGCGTCAGGCTGGCGGGCTCGTTGCGCGAGGGGGCCACCGCCACGGACCTGGTGCTCACCGTGACCGAAATCCTGCGCAAGCTGGGCGTGGTGGGGAAGTTCGTTGAGTTCTTCGGCCCTGCTATCCCGAAGTTGCCTCTCGCGGATCGGGCGACCATCGCCAACATGGCGCCCGAATATGGCGCCACCTGCGGGCTGTTTCCCATCGATAAAGAAACCCTGGCTTATCTGCGTCTTTCCGGCCGGTCCGAGGAGTCCGTTGCCCTGGTGGAGGCCTACTGCCGCGAGCAGGGTCTGTTCGCAACGGATGATGCCGAGCAAGCCCAGTACACCAAGGTTGTTGATCTCGACATTGCCAGCATCGAGCCCTGCGTGGCCGGGCCGCGCCGGCCGCAGGAACGGGTTTCGCTGTCCCAGATCAAGAAATCTTTCGAAACCGCCCTACCCTCGCTGTCGAAACCCACAAAGCCCGATGCCGCCAACACCCTGTCCGGCGTTGCCGCCCATCCGGGCCTGACGGACGGCTCGCTGGTGCTGGCTGCCATTACCAGTTGCACCAACACATCCAACCCGTCCGTGCTCATGGCCGCGGGCTTGCTTGCCAAGAAGGCGGTAGAGCACGGTCTGGCCAGCAAGCCCTGGGTGAAGGCTTCGCTGGCGCCGGGATCGCAGGTAGTCACGGCGTATCTCAAAGAGGCCGGCCTCTTGCCCTATCTGGAGAGGCTCGGCTTCCACGTGGTCGCCTATGGCTGCACGACCTGCATCGGCAACTCGGGCCCGCTGGCGGCGCCCATCTCGCGGGCCATCGAAGAACGCGCGCTGGTGGTGGCGTCGGTCCTGTCGGGCAATCGAAACTTCGAGGGCCGCGTGCACCCTGAAGTCCGGGCCAACTACCTCGCCTCGCCGCCGCTGGTGGTGGCTTTTGCCCTGGCCGGCCGGGTAGACATCGACCTTGTGCAGGAGCCCTTGGGCGAGGATCGCGCAGGCCAGCCGGTCTTCCTGCGCGACATCTGGCCGTCGCAAGCCGAAATCCAAGCTGCGCTGGCAGCGGTCAAGCCCGCCATGTTCACGCAGGCCTACGCCACTGTGTTTGAGGGCGATTCCCGCTGGCGCGGAATCCAGGTGCCGAAAACCGCGACCTACGCGTGGGACGAGAACTCCAGCTACGTCAAGCACCCACCCTACTTCGTGGACATGCCGGCCATACCTCCCGCGGCCGGCGAGTTGCGCGGGATGCGCGTGCTGGCCGTTCTGGGCGACAGCATCACCACCGATCACATCTCACCTGCTGGCTCGATCAAACCCGACAGCCCAGCCGGGCGCTACCTCGTCGGTCTCGGCATCGAGCCCAGGGACTTCAACTCCTACGGCGCCCGCCGCGGCAACCACGAAGTCATGGTGCGCGGGACCTTTGCCAACATTCGTCTCAAGAACCTGCTCGCCCGCGGCACCGAAGGCGGCGTAACCCGTTTTCTTCCCGGCCGCGAAATCATGCCCATCTACGACGCCGCCATGAAGTACCAGACAGCCAAAGTGCCTCTGCTCGTGCTGGCCGGCCGCGACTACGGCTGCGGCTCGTCGCGCGACTGGGCCGCCAAAGGGACGCGCCTGCTCGGCGTGCGCGCGGTACTGGCCGAAAGCCTCGAACGCATCCACCGCTCGAACCTGGTGGGCATGGGCGTGGTGCCGCTGGAGTTTCTGCCCGGCGACAGCGCACACAGCGTGGGCCTCACCGGCGAAGAAATCTTCGAGACCCTGGGCCTGCCCCAGTTCCTAGAGGCGCCTCCCGCCCACCGCCAGATCGCCATTCGCATCACCCGGCCCGATGGATCCGAAGACCACTTTGCCGTTCGCGTGCGCATCGATACGCAACAAGAGGCGGCTTACTACCACCACGGCGGGATCTTGCCGTATGTTCTGAGATCGCTGGCTTGATTTGGCCGGCCACAAGGCCATCCATGCGTCAACGGATGCTCCCGGTCTTCCCACGACGTCTCCTTGATGGACGCCCTCCAGGCTCTCAATTCTGGCGCGCTCCGTCGTCTCGGTGGAGCCGAAGCTGATGAGCGATCGCCCCGTAGGCTTGTCTGGTGCACCGTGACTCCTGCTCCAGAAACCAAAGTCTTCTGTCGTTGAGGAAGACTAGGACCCGCATGGCCATTTCTTTTCGCGTGAAGGCACGTGGCGCTGTTGGCGAATGCCGGCTTCGCCCGCTGGCTGTTCCGTTCCTGGTGCTGCTATTGGCCACCGCGGAGGCGTGCGAGAAGAGCGGGGACTCTTCCGGCGGAAGTGGGGGTGGACTGGGTGCGAGCAGCGGCGGAGCAGGCGCCGGTGGCTCCCCAGGCACAGGTGGCAACACCAACGGCTCCGGTGGCGACCAGGGGACAGCAAGCGGCGGCAGCGCCGCAGATGCCGGGAAACCGGGCATCCCTGATGCGAGTTCATCGCCGGGGCCCGATGGTGGCTGCGTGCCCAATTACAAGTGCACCCCCACCGCGCCCAACACGGGCGACATCTACGCGGACTGCGCAGCACGGGTGAATCAATTCCGCGCTTGCGTGTGCCTGCCGCCTCTTCCCCGCTGGAATGACGGCGAAGCCTGCGCCGATCAGGATGCGCAGTACGATTCCCAACAGAACGTAGCGCATGCTGGGTTCCAGGCTCGGATCTGCACTTCCGGCAATGCTCAGGATGAATGCCCGAATTGGAAATCCGCGACGCAGGTGATTTCTCAATGCCTGCAACAGATGTTCAACGAAGGCCCACCGCCCACCACGCCCTGCACGGGCTCGTGCTACAGCACCTACGGCCACTACATCAACATGACTGGAACCAGCTACAAGAGTGGCGTGGCCTGCGGCTTCTACACGACGTCCAGCGGAAGCATGTGGGCAGCCCAGAACTTCAAGTAGGGCGCGCGCGGCTTTCCGCTTCCGGCGAGGCCGGGGGCCGGCGCTGGCGCTCTGTCCGAATCTCGCAGCGTGACGCATAGGCCCTTGTCGTCCGAATCCAGCGGCCACGAAGCGTTCGCGAGCGGGCCTGCCACGGCCTGATCTGTCTGAATGAACTCGCGGCGTTGGTTGCGGCCGCAAGGCCGCTCTGTGCTATGCCTTTGTCTGCCTCATGAAGGCCCTCATCCCGCTCGTGGCAGCCGCCACGCTGATCTCTTCTTCGACCGGCGCCGGGCCTGCGCAGCGGCCAGGAGGTACTCCCTTGACCTCGCAGAAGTCAGCCTTTCCTTTCCCGATCACCGAGAAGGTCCTGGCCAATGGCCTGCGGATTTTCGTCGTGCCCTATGACTCGCCCGGCCTGGTGGCCTACTACTCGGTGGTACGCGCGGGCAGTCGCAACGAGGTCGAACCGGGCAAGTCCGGCTTCGCGCACTTCTTCGAGCACATGATGTTCCGGGGGACCGAGCGCTATCCGACCGAGCGCTACAACGCCGTAATCAAGGCCATGGGCGCGGACTCCAACGCGTTCACCGCCGAGGACATGACCGTGTACCACATCCTGGCGGGCAAGGCCGCGTTGGCCCAGGTGGTCGAGATCGAGGCTGACCGCTTTCGGAATCTGAAATACGACGAGCCTTCATTTCAGAAGGAAGCCCGCGCGGTGCTTGGCGAGTACAACAAGGGTTCCTCGGATCCGCTGCAAAAGATGGATGAGGCGCTCTGCGACCACGCCTTTGCGGTGCACACCTACAAACACACCACCATCGGGTTTCTGCGCGACATCGAGGACATGCCCCACCAATTCGCCTACTCGCGTCAGTTCTTCGACCGCTACTATCGGCCGGACAATGTGATCCTGCTGGTGGTCGGCGACGTCACGGGCGATGAGGTGTTTCCGCTCATCGACAAGGCGTACGGCCCATGGGCCAAAGGCCCTTCCCGGCCGCCTGTCCCGGCTGAGCCACCGCAGACGCGCGAACAACGCGTGACCGTTCCCTGGAAAGGCGCCAGCCTGCCCATGCTGTTCATGGGCTATCACGCGCCCGCGTTTTCTACCCAGTCGATCGACGGACCGGCGCTCGAAGTCCTGGCCGAGCTGCTTTTCGCCGAACGATCGCGCCTACACAAGCAGCTCGTGCTCGACGAACAGAAAGTGGAAACCCTCGAGGGCGGCGGAGGGCGGCACGTGGATCCCAATCTCTTTCTCGTGCTGGCCCGGGTGAAGCAAGCCAAGGATCTGGCCTATGTTGAGTCCACCATCGACAAGGAGATCGCGAGCATCGCCACCAAAGGCGTGGACGAGAAGACCTTGGGCGAGGTGCTCTCGCATGCGCGCTACGCGTTCGCGGCACAGCTCTCGACGCCCGACCACGTGGCGCTGGTAGGGGCCGAGTTCCTGGCCCTGGCCGGTCGACTGTCGGCTATCGACGAATACTTCGCCCGACTTGGTCAAGTGAAAAGCGCTGACGTGAAGCGGGTGGCGCGCACCTACTTCACGCCGCAAAACCGCACCGTTGTCACCCTGCAGCCGGAAGCCCCGTGAGCCCCCGGAGAACACCCATCATGTTGCTTTCTATCGCCCTCACGACGGTGGGCGCCCTCGCTCCCCGCCGGCCCGCAGCCGCCCCCTCGCCCCTGGGACGAGGGGACTCGCTCCCCAAAGGCCTGCGTACCGTGAGGTTGCCCTCGCCCGGCAATCCCCTGGTCGCCATTCGCCTGCTCTTCCAGGTTGGGGCAGCCGACGATCCCGCCGGCAAGGACGGCCTCGCCGCGTTGACCGCGGCCATGCTCGGCTCGGCCGGAACGCAGCGCCGGTCCTGGGCCGAGGTCCTGAACGCGCTCTATCCCATGGCGGCCGAGATTCAAACCTACGGCGACAAGGATGCCTTTGTCTTCGAGGGCACGGTTCATCGCGACAATCTGGCAGCCTTCGCCGATCTCTTGGCTGAGCAGATCCTGACCCCGCGTTTCGCCGACGAGGACTTCACGCGCCACCGCCAGGACGCGCTCGACTTCCTCACCAAGACTCTGCGCGGCAACGACGACGAAGACTTGGGCAAGCAGGCTTTCGCTGCGCTCATGTTTAAGGGCCATCCCTACGGCCATCCCACCGCTGGCACGGTTTCCGGCCTGCAGGCCATCACCCTCGATGACGTCCGGCGGTTCTACACTGCCATGTTCACCCAGGATCGCCTGATCGTGGGCGTGGCGGGCGGGTATCCCGACGACTTTCCCGAAACCTTCGCCGCGCGCTTTTCTGCCCTGCCAGCCAAGGGCAAACCGCGCAAGAGACTTCCGCCCGCCCCCAGCAAAAGCAGTGGGGTGGTGATCGTCGACAAAGACGCCCGCGCCAATGCCGTGTCCATGGGCCACCTTCTCGATATTACGCGGGCTGATGACGACTTCTATCCTCTCTACCTGGCCGGCTCATACCTGGGCGAACACCGCACCTTCAACGGCTTGCTGATGGTCGAGCTGAGGCAGAAGCGCGGCCTGAACTACGGTGACTACACCTACGTCGAGAACTTCATCCAGGACGGCGGAACGACCTTCCCCTTGACCAACATTGCGCGCCGCCAGCAACACTTCGAAATCTGGTTGCGTCCCGTGGCGCCGCAAACTGCGACTTTTGCCATTCGCGGTGCCCTCTTCGAGCTCGACAGGCTGGTACGCGAAGGCATTCCGGCCGCGGGCTTTCAAGCCACGCGCGAGTTTTTGCTCCACTACGTGGACCTGTGGGCGCAGGACCCCTCCCGCCGCCTCGGCTATGCCATCGACGCTCTCGTCTACGGCAAAGACATCGCTTCCGAGCTGAAGGCGCGGCTGCCAACCATGACCAAGGTCCAGGTCGATCGCGCCATCCGAAAGCATCTGGACCCCAGGCGCCTGAGCATTGCCATCGTCAGCGACAACGCAGCGGCTCTGCGCGCCCAGTTGCTGTCTGGCAAGCCCACGCCCATGACCTATGACACCCAAGACACCCCGGCAGAAATCCTCGAGCAAGACAAGGCCATTGAACGCTTCCCGCTTCCGGTCACCCCAAGCAGGGTCAAGATCGTTTCCGCGGGAGTCTTGTTCGAGAAGTAGAATGGGCTGCCGATGCCCGGAGCCGGCCGCTACCATATCTCGCGCAAGATCGCCGATGGCGGCATGGCCGAGATTTTCCTCGGCCGCCAGCGCGGGGTCGAGGGCTTTGAACGGCCGGTCGTGCTCAAGCGCATCCTGGCGTCTTTCCTGGCTGACCCGCAGTTTCGCAACCAGATGATCGACGAGGCTCATATCGCCATGAGCCTCAACCACAGCAACATCGTTCAGGTCCTGGATCTCGGCCATGCGCAGGGTCGCTATTTTCTCGTCCTGGAGCTGGTGGAAGGCTGGGACCTCAACCAAATCGTGAATCGCGCCCGCGCCACCTCATGTCCCCTTCCCCCCGAGCTGTCTCTCTACATCATCGCCGAGGTTTGCCGGGCGCTCGGCTACGCCCACGCCAAGGCGCGCAACGGTCAGCCCCTGGGCATCGTCCACCGCGACGTGAGCCCGCACAACGTGCTGGTCAGCGAGCAAGGCGAGGTCAAGCTGACCGACTTCGGCATTGCCAAGGCCCTGGGCCGGCGTGAGCACACCGGCCACGGCATCATCAAGGGCAAGCTGGCCTTTATGTCGCCCGAGCAGGCGTCGGGCGCCGCGGTGGACGCGCGCTCAGACCTCTTCTCTCTCGGCACGGTGTTGTATGTGCTGGGGACCGGACAGCGTCCCTTCGACGCGCCCACCGATATGGAGGTCCTGGTGCGCGTACAGCAGTGCCAATTCGCGCCCCCAGCCGAAGTCGCACCTGACATTTCGCCCGAGTTTGCCCGCATCACCCTGCGGGCCATGCAGGCCGCGCCGGTCGATCGCTACCAGAGCGCAGAGGAGATGTTGGTCGACATCGAGACCGTGCAGCGCTCTGCCTTCAAGCCCGCAGGCCAGACGGAGCTCAAGCGCTGGCTGGCGGAATTGCAGCAGATGGACGGCGCGCCGACCATCTCCAAGGCAGCCATGCCAACATCGATGGCGGACGATTCCGAGGCGATGCAACTCGACGCCAGCGAGGATCTCATCTTCGATGACTCTTCCCAGGTCCTTCCGCTGCTCGATGGCCCGGTTCGCCCCACGCCGCCCAACATGGCGGACGTGCCGGCGCTCCTGCCCACCATCAATGTCGCGGCCTCTCCCCCCAGACCACCACTACGAAGTCGGTCGAAGCCGTCGCGTCGAATGGCGTTCTTGTTCTTCCTGGGTGGGGTGGCCGCGTTGCTGGCGTGGCTGGGGCTGCGCGGCACTCCTCGACTCCGTCGTCTGATAGGGCGCCTGTCGCCTGCGCCACACCCACCGGCTCCGCCACCGCCCGCGCCGCTGCTACCGCCGCCCGCGCCGCTGCCGCCGCCCACACCGGCCCCGCCGCCCCCTCCTCAAGCGACCGAGGGACCCGGTAAGAGCGAGCCGGTGGCCGCGCCAGAAGAAATCCGACCACCGCAGGCCGAAGATGAAGAGGAGGCTCTGCTCAAGCACAGTGAGCCAGCCGCCTCTGACCAGGTTCTCGGGGAAGCCGAAGGCGAGGGGCCAGCCAAACCTCGGGCTGCCAAGCATGGCGAGCGGGTCGAGCCGGAGCGCACGCTTCCCGAAAGCGTTTCCGTTCACATCGTGAGCCAGCCCCAAGGCGCGGTGATCAGGCTAAAAGATCGCGTGTTCGGGCGGTCGCCGCTCAAACTGCGCTTTCGGCCCGGAATCACCTACGAATTGACCTTCGTCAAAAAGGGCTACCAAAGTGCGACCAAGCGTTTCGCGGTGACCGGCAGGAAGAATCAGAAGGTCGCGATTGCGCTCAAGAAGAAACCTGCGCCGAAGAAATCGTTCTTCAGACGGATTTTCGGGCGCTAAATCATTGGGCATTGGCGATGGTATCGCGCTCACGTGGGTTGCGGCCGCGGGGTTGCCCTAATCTCCGCCCGGGTTGTACACGCCAGGCAACCGTGGCCCGTGCCGCTCACCCCCGTCGCGCCCACGGCGGTTGCGCCCATACCGTGAACGACGGCGCCGCCTGCGACCGCCGCCTGAGTCATTTCCGCCGCGCCCGTTCGGATTCTGCCCGCTCGGATTCTGCCCGCCCTGCGGCGGTTTTCCCCCTCCCCCGCCCGCCGAGAGAGCCACTGGCAGCGAGAACGGCGGCGGCACCACCCATTCCACATAGGGTCGGATGTTGGCGTCGCGCGTCGCCGCCCAGCCGGCTGCGAAGTCAGGTGCGGGTTCTTCTGCGCGGATCTCAGATGATGCAGCCTCGGCCAGGAAGGCCTCAGCCTCGCCCGGTTCCAGCACGATCTCTCCCGCTGCGGGTCCCCCGGCGTCTGGCGCCGCCTGCCAAACGCTCTCGTCTAGGATGCCATCGCTGTCGGGCGGCGGCACCCATGGCGGCGGCACAGCGGGCGAAAGCAGATCGGGGACAGCGGTAGGGAAGATCAGCGCTGGGCGCGGAACAGTCGCCGGCTTTTCGCCCCGACGCCGGTGCCGGCGCGAGCGGCCATGGAAATCGGTTGCCGCGTGTAATCCGTGCCGGGCGTCGGCCTCGCCCGGATCGAAAACCTCGCTGTCCAGGCCGGCGCAGGAGTCACACAGGCCACACTTTCCGCCGTCCTCCTCGCCGAAATATGCGCGCAACATCTGCACCCGGCAGCTCTGCGTGTTCATGTACTTCAGCAGCGCGGCCAACCGCCGCCGGTCGGAAATACGCCGCGCCTCAAACACCGAGGCTGCCTTGTCGATCTGCTCGCGCGTGGGACGCGGCTCCACCCCCGCCCAGCGGGCTGCCTTGACTTCCACGGCCACCCCCATGGCCTCCAGCACGGAGAGAACCACGCGCACGCGGCGCTCGGGCAGGGCCATCGACAGGGCCAGGTCGCGCACCGAAACCTCTTTGCCCTCATCGCTCCAGGCATACAGCCCCTCAGCGACCGCACGGGCCTGCGTCTTGGTCGGGTGTGCCTCTTTGAGGAAGTGCTCTTGAATGGCGATGTCGTCCGGCTGGAAGAGCAAGACGCACCGGGCGGGCTTGCCGTCGCGGCCGGCGCGCCCCGCCTCTTGCACGTAGGACTCGGGCGAGCCCGGCATCTGGTAGTGGATGATGTAGCGGATGTCCGGCTTGTCCACCCCAAGCCCGAAGGCGTTGGTGGCGATCATGACTACCTTGCGCCCCGCCGACATGAACGACGCCTGCGCCTTCTCCCGCTCGTCCGTGGCCATCTTGCCGTTGTAGCGCTCCACCGGGATCTTGCCGTGGCGCAAAGCCACGTAGAGTTCGTCGACCGCCCTGACCGTCGCACAATACACGATGCCCGGCCGCCGCAGCCGCTGGATCAATTTGCCCAAGACGCGCAGCTTGTCCGCCTCGCCGCCGACCTTGCGCACGTCGAATGCCAGGTTGGGACGGTGGAACGACACCCGACAGGTGTAGACGTCTTTCATCCCCAGCTGGACGGCGACGTCCTCGGCGATGGCCGGCGTGGCGGTGGCGGTGAGGCCCAGGATGGGTGGCCGCCCCAGCACCTCCGCCGCCCGCCGTAGGCCCAGATAGGAAGGTCGAAAATCATGACCCCACTGGGACACGCAGTGGGCCTCGTCCACGCAGAAGAGCGAGAACCTCACGCCCGCGAGCGTCTCCTGCACGGCAGGCGTGCAAACCGACTCGGGGGTGATGAGAATCAGCTTGATCTTCCCTTCGCGAACCGCGTCCAGATCCGCAGCACGTTCCTTGGCGGTGCGGGTCGAATCGATGCGCGCCACGGCTACGCCAGCGGCTTTCAGCTTGCCGACCTGGTCCTCGATAAGCGCCAAGAGGGGTGAAACCACCAGGGTTGGCCCAGACAACGACAATGCGGGCAACTGATAGGTCAGCGATTTGCCGCTACCCGTGGGCATGATGGCCAGGGTGTCGCGACCGCTCAGGACCGACTCGATGACCTCGGCCTGCCCGGGTCGCAGATCGCGAATGCGCAGAATCGGCCGGGCGCGATCCACAGCCTGCCTAAGGGCTGTAGAGTACTCCGCCTCAGGCATGGCCCGCGCGCTTGCGATCACAGCGGGGCTAATCGGCTCGACCGGAAGAGAACCTTCCCGCACGCGAAAAGCCTCGGCCTCGCTTTCCGATCGCTTGATGATGATGGTCGGCTCCGCCTCGTCTTGCGCAGCCACCGTTCCGTCTCCGCCGTCGCGCCGATCGACGCGCAAGGACTCGTTGGCAGCAGCGGCGTTGGCCGGCTCCCAGTTGGATGGGGTACTCAGTCTCGACTCCTCTCCGATCTCACATCACGTAACTAAAGTATGGATTCCTGCTCCAACAACCCATCGTGCCCGGGTGCGGCCCAGATTCCTGGACCGTTGGGACGCCGGTCTCAGTGCAACNNCTGCCCGTCCTCGAGAACGGCTGCTGGCCCGCGGGCCGAGTGCGCTCTCCGACGCAGAGCTTCTTGCGATCCTCCTCGGGAGCGGCCGCCACGGAAAAAATGTCATCGAAATCGCTCAGGATTTGATTGCCCGTCTGGGCGACCTGCGCGGCCTGGGCGAAGCCGCCGAGGCCGAGTTGCGCACCCAGGCGGGGGTCGGACCCGCCCGTGCCGCGGTGATCCAGGCAGCTCTCGAACTGGGCCGGAGGGCGACCGGAACTCGGCCCGAACGCGGCCGATTCCTGGGCAACGCCGCTGACGTCTGGACGCATTATCGGGCGCGACTGGCTCCTTCGCCGGTTGAAGAATTCTGGATGCTGGCGCTTGATGTGCGACACCGTGTTCTATTCGAATCCTGCGTGGCCCGCGGGTCGCTCACCGGGGTCGATGTCCACCCGCGCGACGTGTTCCGCACCCTCATCCGCAGCGCCGCCGCGTCGGTGATCTTCTGCCACAACCACCCGTCGGGCGACCCGTCACCCTCGCGGCAGGACATGGAGCTGACCGCACGCCTGCGCCAGGTGGGTGAGTTATGTGGCATCGGCGTGCTCGACCATGTGGTGGTTGCAACCGGCGGGTACGTAAGCTTCGCCGACCGCGGCTGGCTGTGAGCCAGTTTCTGGACCGGCGGCTTCGGCGACCTACAATTCCGCCATGCGGTCCACCGCCATCACAGGAGCCATGGCGTCTCTTGCCCTTGCCGTCTGGCCAGTCGCCCGAGTCTGGGCCGACGGAACGGCACTGCCCGGAACTCGTGCCCTTGGCACCGGAGGGGCCATGCGCGCGGCAGCCACAGGCGACGCCGGCCCCTCGCTCAACCCGTCTGGGATCTCGCTTTTGCGTTCCTACACCGCGGAGGGTGCCTATCAATACGGGAGCCGTGATTCGACGCATGACGTTCACGTGTCGTTGGTCGATTCCACTTCAGGCTTCAACCTGGGCGGCGCTCTCGCCTACACGTTTCACACCGCGGCCAATCAGACCGGCCATCTGGGCGGTGCTTCGCTGTCATTCCCCCTGGGCGACGTGGTGTTTCTTGGCGGCACAGCCAAGTATCTGCACTTTGCGACGGAGACAAACGGCACCACGGACACAAAGAAGGGATTCACCTTCGACGCCGGCCTTACCTTCCGACCCGTGCAGTTCCTTGCCCTGGCGGCCGTCGGATACAACCTGACCAATCCAGGAATCTCCTCCGCACCTCAGGCCGTAGGCGGCGGCGTCAGCCTGAGCCTCGTTCCTGGCCTTCTCCTTCTCCTCGACAGCGTGCTTGAGCGTGTAACAGGGGATCCTACGCGCAGCAATGCCTACTCCATCATGGGCGGTGGCGAGTACCTGGCAAGAACCCTGGCGGCTCGCCTGGGCGGCGGGCGGGACGGCCTCAACAAGAACGGCTACCTGAGCGGCGGTCTGTCCTTTGTCTCGGGCGTCGGCGCTCTCGACATTTCGCTGCGTCAGGATGTCTCGGGCGATCGCAAAGGCACATTCGTAGGGGCCAGCGGGCGGCTGTTCGTCCCCTCGCCCTAGCCTTTACACGGTAGACTGACGGCTGCTTGTCGCCTCCTCCCCGGAACTTTTCTGCTGCAGCGCTGTCCATCTGTATGTGGAGGCAACCCTCGCGCCCACGCCAGCGACGGCCGTCCCGGTTGAGGCGTCCCACCCTGGTCGGCTGCGCACTGCGCGCCCGCGGCCTGCATTTCATATGAGCCTGTCCGAGCGGCTCCTGGTTGCCAGGCTGGTCAGAAGGGATGAGGAAGCCTTCAACGAAGTGGTCCGCCAGTACGGCGACCGTGTCTTCAACCTAGTCTTGCGCATGGTCGGCTCGCGCGCCGAGGCCGAGGATATCGCCCAGGAAGTCTTCGTTACGGTATTCAAGAGCATCGACTCGTTCCGCAGCGAGGCCAAGCTATCCACTTGGTTGCTGCGCATTGCATCCAACCACGCCAAGAATCGCATCAAGTACCTGGCCCGGCGCCGGGAGCAGGGTCATGAGCCGAGCGGAAGCGACAGCGGCGATCTGGCCGACGAAGGAAAGGCCCCGGCCCAGTCGCACATCCACGGGCCGGATGTTCTGCTTGAGGCCGCCGAGACCGAGGACATTATGCAGCAAGCCATCGCTACCCTGGAAGAGGACCAGCGCCTATTGGTCGTGCTCCGCGACGTCGAGGAGCTGTCCTACGAGGAGATCGTGGAAATCACGGGGTTGCCCGAGGGCACAGTCAAGTCACGTCTGCATCGGGCCCGCATGACCTTGAAGCAATTGCTAGAGGACAAGTTCAAGTGAGCGCGGCCGACTCGCACACCCGGACCGTGGACGCGTTCTCCGCCTACCTCGAGGGCGAGCTTCCCCCCGAAGAGAAGGCATCTTTGGAGCACCACCTCGCCACTTGCATCCAGTGCCGCACTTCCCTCGAACGCTTCCGCCGGACCCTTGGGGGATTGGGCAGGCTGAAACGGACGGCCGCCCCCTACTCGTTCCTGGCGGATATCCAACAGCAGATTAACCGCCGCTCGCGCGGTCGTTTCTTCCGCCGGCGCTGGCTCCTCTTCGGCCGCATCCCCTTTGAATGGCTCTCGCTGGCCATGATTGTGGCCATGCTGGTCTACTACATCGTGGTGCTGCAATCCTCGCCCACTGGCGTGAAGCCAATACCACCGTAGCTAGCAAACGTAGACGAACAACACCTTGAGGTACTGCCCCTCGGTAAACGCGGGCGGCAGAGGGTGATCGCCCCCGGGCTCGCCCCGCTCCACGATGCGAACCTCGCGATGGGCCTGTTTGGCGGCCGCCGCGACGATGCGTTCGAAGTCGAGCGCGCCGACGTTCTGCGAGCACGAACAGGTCACCAGCAAGGCGCCCGGCGCACAGACGGCGAGCGCCAGGGCGTTGAGCCTCTCGTAGCCCTTGGTCGCCGCCTCGAAATCCTTGCGCGCGCGCGCGAACTTGGGCGGATCGACCACCACCAGGTCGTACGACATGGGCGTGGCCGTCTCCAGAAAGCGAAAGGCGTCAGCCTCCACGGCGCGCACCGTGGCTCCGTTGGCTGCCGCATGCGCCTCGATACGGGCCACGGCCCGCGGCGAGCTGTCCACAGCCGTCACCTGACTCGCTCCTGCGCGGGCCGCCTGCAGCCCAAAACCACCCGCATAGGCATAGCAATCGAGCACGCGCAGGCCCGCGCCGGCAAGCTGCCCCACGCGAATGCGGTTCGGCCTCTGGTCGAGGAACATACCGGTCTTCTGGCCGCCGAGCGGTTCGGCCTCGAAATGTAGGCCGTCCTCCAGACATGCCACCGGGTTGCACGGCTCGCCCCGCGCCACCCGATTCTGCGCCACAAAGCCCTCCAAGTCGGCGAAGCTGCCCGCCGCAACCTCGTAGATTGCACGTGGTGACAGCGTGGCCTCCACCGCATCGAATATCGCATCCCTGCGCAGGGCCAGCCCCAGGGTGGTGACCTGCACCACCGCAACGTCGCCGAACACGTCTACAACCAAGCCTGGCAGGCCATCGCCCTCGCTGTTGACCAGTCGATAGGCGGTGGTGCGGGTGCTCGGGAGCGCAAGACGAGCCCGCAAGGCCTGCGCGTCGCGTAGCCGTGCTGCGAAGAAGGTTGTATCGATGCCTTCCTCTTTGCGCGTGAGCAGCCGCACCGGAATCTGCGAGCGGGGGTTGAAGATCCCGCGACCGATGAAGCGGCCGTCGTGGTCGACCAGCGACACGATGTCACCGGCTCCGACATCACCGTCCACGCGCTCCACTGCGTTGGCGTAGACCCAAGGGTGGCCAAACCAGAGCGGCCGCGCCTTGCCGCGGCAAAGGACGACACGGCCGGAAGAGTCTCGGGCCTGAATCGCGCCGCCCGCAGCCAAGGCAAGATTGGTTGCTCGCTTAGGTGACATCGAAGCATTATAGGCTGCTGTGCTGGCGACGTTGCCAATACCGATGCTCATTGCCTTGTTGGCGCAGGCTGAGCCCGCGCCGCCCGACGTGGCGTCCCAGGACGCGGCAGAGGCCGCGCCTGCACCGGCAGAGGAGCGTGCCGCTGGCGCGGAGCCCGCGCCTGCATCGGAACCGCTGCCCGCGTTGCTCCCTCCGACAAAGCCCGAGCAGGGTCCAGATCGGCCCCCAGATGGCGGGCCTCAAATACTGCTCGGCTTCCGCGCCGGCGCAGATTTCCAGCTCTCGGGCGATGTCTCCCCCAGGGTCGGGTACTCGTTCAGCCCCTTCTTCCAGTACACCTACCTGCGCCTGGCTGACCGTCTGGCGCTCGGCCTGCGCGCCGAGTTCACTTTCGATCGCTTTCAGCAACAGGTGACCGCCCAAGCCGACATGGGCGGGGACGTGTTCCAGTCGTACCAGAGCACACGCACCCTTTCCTTCTTCGACTTCGCCCTGCTGGCAACCGCCACCTTGCACCTGGGCCGGCTGCAGCCCTGGGTGGCTGCCGGAATGGGGCTGGCGCTCGGCAACTTTGATAGCGCCGAAGCAAAGTATCAGCCAGGCGACTTCCGCACCACGCGGCCTCTCGTCCTCGGTGCCGGCGGGCTCGATGTGGCTGTAAGGCGGGAGGTGTTGGTTGGGCTGCATGTCGAGTACCGGGGCCTGCTGGCCAAGCCGAGTGTCCTGCTCACAAGTGGCCAGAGCGTCTACGTCTTCGGTGACCGCCTGTCGGTCGCGGCCGCTCTCCTGTATCAGTTCTGATGGAGACGACACCCCTTCTCGACCGACGGATCGTGATCGTCGCTGGCAAGGGCGGAGCGGGTCGGACCACCGTGGCGGCCGCGCTTGCGCGTGCGGCCGTCCGGGCCGGAAAGCGCGTGCTCTTGGCCCAAACCAATGCGCCACCGCGCCTGGCTCACCTCTTGGGCTGCCCCGAAGGAATCGGTTCGGAAATCGTCGCCGTGGGCGAGCACCTGTGGGCGGTCAACATGAACGAGCGCGCGGCCTTGCGCGAGTACCTGCTCAAGGTTCTGCGCTACGACAGCCTCTACCGCGCCCTCTTCGACAACCGGGCCATGCGCAGCTTTTTCGGCGCTTTTCCTGGCCTGGATGCCTGGGCCATGCTGGGCAAGGCCTGGTGGCACACCACCGAACGCGAAGGGGAACGCAACAAATACGACCTCTTGATTCTCGACGGCCCGGCTGCCGGGCACATCGTCACCCTGCTGCGGGCGCCCGGGGCGGTCGCTGCCGCCATTCCGATGGGACCGCTCGCCCGACCGGCTACAGCCGCGCGCGCACTGCTCTCTGATCCGGCGCGTGCGGCTCTCTGCATCGTCACTCTGGCCGAGGAGTTGCCCGCGCGGGAAACGGTTGCCCTTGCCCGCATCGTGCGCGAGTCGTTGCGCATGCCGCTCGGCCCGCTAATTGTGAATGCGGTGCCCCCAGCAGCCGCCGGGCGGCCCGAGCTACGCAGTGTCCTGGATCGGTGGGCGGGCCATTTCTCGGTCCCCGCCTTGGATTCGACACTGGCCGGGGCCGCCATCCTGGCCGCTCGCCGCAACGACGCCGAACGGATCATCGACGGTCTGACCCGTGATCCGGCCCTGCCGATGATCCTGCTTCCGCGCCTGCCCACCAATGATCTCGGTCCGGCGGAAGTCGAGCAGCTCTCGCGCCTGCTCGGCCCCTAACCCGGGGCTGCAATCTCTTCTGACCTCGCCTGCGGGTTCTCCCCGCGGTCCTGCCCCTATCTCACCCTTTCCTTCCCCTGTCCCAGGGTTGATTTCTGGACACCTCTTCAGAAGGAACTGCGGGCCGCGCACGATGAACTTGCTACACTTCGTTGCCGTCAGGCCTTGTGGCCGGCAGACTTCGGCAAGGGAGGACACTGATGGATGAGAACAGGCGTATTCGCAAGGTGGTCAGGAGCCGCGCGACCATCGAAGGCGCAGGGGTTCATCTGCGTCGGGCGATCGGCTTTGGCGACCCGCAACTCTGCGATCCATTTCTTCTGCTCGACGACTTTCGCTCGGACAGACCCGAGCACTACCGCAAGGGATTCCCCTGGCATCCCCATCGCGGGATGGAGACCATCACCTACGTCCTGCGCGGCGACGTCGAACATGGCGACAGCCTGGGTAACAGCGGTGTGATCTCGGCCGGCGACGTGCAGTGGATGAGCGCCGGCAGCGGTATCGTTCACCAGGAAATGCCCAGGGGCGACCCGCAGGGCGCCATGTACGGCTTCCAGCTGTGGGCCAATCTGCCCGCAGCCCACAAGATGATGGACCCGCGCTACCGGGGCTTCGTCAGCTCCCAAATTCCCGAGGCCGCGGAGGCGAGCGGGACTCGTATCAAGGTGATCGCCGGTGCAGTCGACGGGGTGACCGGGCCGGTGCGCGACGTGGTCACTGCCCCCGAGTACCTCGATGTCACCGTGCCCGAGGGCGCGACCTTCACCCGGCGCACGCCGCGCGGCCATACTGTGCTGGCCTACGTCATCGGTGGCAAGGCCCTGTTCTGCCAACAGAGCGACCCCTACAGCTACGAGGCCGAGGGGGGTAACTACTTCGATATGGAACGCAACGCGCTTCTAGGGGACGGCCACCTGGTCCTGTTCGACGACGGCGACAGCGTGGCCATCCATGCCGGCGACGAGCCCGTGCGCTTTCTTCTGATCTCGGGGAAGCCCATCAAGGAGCCCATTGCCTGGTACGGCCCCATCGTGATGAACACTCAGGAGGAACTGCGAGTCGCGTACCAAGAACTGCAGAGCGGTACCTTCGTCAAGGTACGTGGCAGCGGCGGATGAAATGTGGTCAGGATGATGTCAGCCTGGCCGGCCACCCCGGTTGCCAGGACCTGGTCGCCGTCCTGACCGCGACCTAGCGCCCGAACAGCGAGGCGAGCAGGGTCAGGTCTGGCGTGCTCTGCGTGCTCTCGAACCGGGCGTCGCCGTGCGAGGCACCGGCCAGGATGGTCAGGTTGGCCGTGTTTCCCACCTTTGCCAACGCGTCCGTGAGCTCTTGCGACTGGCCCCACGGCACCTGGCAGTCGTTGTCACCATGAGCGATGATGAAAAATGGCAAGGTTTTGGCGGTTGCGACGTATGCGACAAGGTTTGCTTGGGTAAGCTTGGTGCTCACCGCAGGCGTATCCAGCGCGCCGCCGAGCCATTGCCCCTCTGGGGAGCTCGCTGGTGTGTGCTGCAGCCAGCTACTCGGGCAACTGGCAGGAGGGTGTGCTGTTTGTTGGCTGTCCATGGTCGCAAGGTCAACCGGGCCATACCAATCCACCACGGCTGCGACAGCGCTCGATACCCCGGGGTTGCCCAACGAGTCGTCATCAAAGACGGTGGCCTGATCCCCTGTGGCACCGAGCATCGCCGCCATATAGCCTCCCGCCGACTCGCCCCAAGACGCAAAGCGGTCGGTGTCCAATCCGTACTCTGCGGCATGGGCGCGCAGCCAGCGTACGGCGGCCTTGACGTCCTTGGCCCCAGCAGGGAATAGCGCCTCACCAGAGAGACGGTAGTTCACGCTGGCCAGCGCATACCCCTTGGCCAGGATCGCCTTCGCTGCTGTGCCCGACTCCTCGCCTCCCTTGTCTCCGCTGCTGAACCCGCCGCCATGGATGCGGATGACCAGCGGAAGCGGAAGCCGGGCATTGGCAGGCAGAAGCAGATCGAGAGCTTGGGATGCGGATGTACTACCTGCGTAATAGACGTTTGTGATCGTCCGCGCCGCGCCGGTCGTTCCCCCTGCGTCCGTGCTGGTGCTTGCGTCAGAGCTGCCGCTGGCTGCATCCACGCCACCCTCCAAGCGCGAGCCCCCACTGCTGGTAGATCCGCCACCGGCCGCATCCACGCCACCCTCCAAANNCCCCCGCTGCTGGTCGATCCTCCGATGGTTCCACCGCTGGGCGTCCCACCCCCCGTGTTGGTTGAGGCATCGGTCGTCGTCGCAGCGTCGGCCCCTGCACTTCCGCCGCTCGCCGTTGCTCCGCCTGTGCGTTGCCCTCCGCTGCTGATTGAGCCGGCAGTCTCAGCGGTGCCCCCAGTGGCCAAGGAACCACCGCTGCCGCCTCGGCGACCACCTGCACCGCCCACGCCACCGCTGCTCCCGCTGCTGCACGCGTAGAGCAGCCACGGTGCAACGAGGAGGGTCAGAATCGAAGCGTACTTGTGGTCCGTGGACATCTGAATAGCGGAGCATCCCATCAATTCGAGCAATCTTCTACTGGCTGCGCATCCCTTCTGCCTTGCGCCGGGCGTGCGCTTCGCGAAGATCCTCCCTCGGGCACTAGAGCCCCCATCCCCACTTGATTCGGGCGAGCGCGGACTCATTGGTTACGGTCAGCGAGAGATCCGTTCCCGTGCCGTTCAACTTGGTGATGCTCGTGGTGTCGTTGTTCCGCAAGCCCACCCACAGGCAGCTTCCCATTTTCCAGTCCCGGAACTGGTTTGGAATGCCGGTCATGTAGGCGATGTTGATGGCCGGAGTGGGATCAGGGGTGTGAAGTGTGCTGCTACCGGAATAGTCGATCCCGGTCGTCATGACGGCTCCATATTCTGTAGCGATTGTCCGGTTGTAGTAGGGACCCACGTGCGTCTTGAGGTAGTTCCGCCAGTCTTGCTCAACCAGCGAACTACTGTCGTAGTTGTACACGTGAAGAGACAGGAGGCACCCGGCCAGACGAGGGTCGGCCCCTTGCTGGTTGACATCGGTATCCGTGTAGTTTCCAGCCACGACGACTCGATTCTTGGGAACATTCGGGTACCTGGCCAACCACTGCACGGCGAAATCAATGAACGCGGCTGGTTGGAGGGCGTAAGGTTCGTTCATGATCTCGAAATACACGAGGTCGTTGGCGACGTACGCATCGATGACCGTTTGCCACATGGTGTAGAAAGCGTTGGCGTCGGCTAGATTGCCGCCATTGATGGCCCAGTACCCAATGATGACCTTCATATTCTTACCTATGGCTGAATCAATGATGCCCTTGTAGGCGGTCCACCACGACGCGTTGGTCACAACCGTCGGTTCGTTGATCGGGATGCGTACGGTGTTGGCATCGAGGAGCGTTTGAAATCCCGACAGGATTGCATCTGACTTGGTCTTGACTGTGGCATAGGTGTCCGAGGCAGCGGACAGTCCGGACGGCTGAAGCACGCCGTTCTGGAAGTTGTCCCCCGTGTCGGCCCAGTTGACGCAGCGGAAGCCCGATGTGTCCGTAGCCACTCCGCCATCGCCGCTGTTAGTGGTACCGCCGGACGCGGTGGTGCCGCCGGCGCTGGTGGTCCCGCCCCGCGGCGTGGATCCACCGGTGTTCCCACCGATAGCATTGGTCCCGCCGGCAGACGTGGATCCCCCGCCGACCGTGGTGCCGCCTGTCCTGCCCCCGGCAGCCGCGGTGCCGCCCGCCATCCCCGCATCAGCTACGGTGATACCCGCGGTTCCCCCATTGGCCGTGGTGCCACCTGTTCGGCCCCCGGTGGCCGCCACACCGCCCGTTGCCGTTTCGCCGCCCGTTGCCGAGGTCCCTCCGAACACCGTAGCGCCGCCCGTGGCTTTCGAGCCACCTGTGGCTGTCGAGCCGCCGCTCGCCGCGCCACCTCCTGCTCCGCTCGTGCTGCCCGCGGTGGTTGAGCCACCAGCTGGTTGGATGCTCCCTCCTGCCGCGACCATCCCTCCTGTCATCCCGCTCCCCGGGCTGCCACCTGCAGCGACTGTTCCTCCAGCGCTCGTGGCAGAGCCGCCTGCGGCCGTACCACCGCCTCCCGCGCCACCGCCGTGCCCGGCTCCAGGCGTCCTGTCTCCGGTGCATCCGCCAATAGCCAGGACCAATGATAAGCCTGCCAGTCCTGTGAGGCGAATCGAATGCTGAGGGCGTGCAATCATCTCGAGATCTCCTGTCTTTTGAAATGGCGGGACCCCAAGAAGGCCTGATGAAGGCAGGACCTTGTTTCGATGTCCCTGATAGGCGGGAGTGGCCCCTTTCGTCACAAAGAACCTGTCGCCCTTTGCAGTAGCGCCTCGCGCAGTTTCGGTTCAAACCCCCGCTGGCTGCCCGAGGTCCAGTGCGTTAAGCGCGCCGTGGCACACTCCGGGAGGCTCAGGGCCCCGTGTGGGGGCCATCGTGGGTGTAGTGGAAGTAGTCGAAATCTGCGATGCCGCCAGCGGCGGCCGTGCTCAGGTTGTAGGTGAACAGGCCGAACTTGATGCCTTCGAACCAGGTGCGTCCTACGGTTGCGCCTCCACCCAGCGCCGTGAAGGTCACGCCATCGGTCGAGTAGGCGAACGAGATCTGTGAAGACGCGCTCATGCTGGCCTTGAGGTACACTGTGGTGCCTGTAAGCGTGGGTCCTGTCGAAGCGGTGCCGTTGATATTGGCGCGCACGACACTCTTGCCAGCCGTACCTACCACCCCGATCCAGCCGTAAGTTTGTCCGAACAGCGTGATTCCAGCCCGCTGTCCATCGACGATCCCGGTAGTGTCCAGCAGGGTCACGGCGGATGCCACTTTGCCCATGGCGAGTTGCACAAGCGTGTTGTACGCAAAAATGATGCTGTCTTCGACGAACGGCACACTGCCGGACGCTGCGCTGGTGCCGCCCTTGCCGGCGAGCGGCTGCGCCGAAAGACGGAGCCAGCCCGGGCGGGCGGTCAACGACCACTTGGTGTCGTCCGGATTGTGGTTCCACAGCCATTGCACACCGAGCGCGCTGCCATCGAATTCATCCGAGCTGGCTGGAACTGTGATGGGGAATGTGGCCCCCACGTCGGGTTTCTTGGGTTGCGCCACCGGCTCGCCGATTCCGTTGCCGTCCAAGTCGACGCCGACCTGGGGCCAGTCATCGGCACCCCACTGCGCCGGCTCAAGGTGCGAGATGCGGCCCCAGCCGGCATTCTGCTGGAAGTGGTAGAACCACGACTGCCCACTCGGCAAATCGATCCACGATCCCTGGTGCGGACCATTGATTGCAGTGCTGCCACGCTCGAGTATGGTCTTGCTCTGGTAGGGGCCGAGTATTGCGGACGATCGCCACACGACCTGATAGCCATTGTCGATGCCGCCCTCGGGCGCAAAGATGTAGTAGTAGCCGTTGTGCTTGCCCAGCTTGGGTCCTTCGAGGGTCGGGCCGTTCGCCACAGTCGTCGTCGTGCCGAGCAATTGCTTTCCGTCCCAGCTCATCTGCTGAACGATGAGGGGGCCGGCCCCGGTTTGGCTTCTGATGAGGTACGCCTTCTCCCCATTGGGACCGTCGCCACCCGCGTTGGCCACGTCGTCCCAGAACGGGCAAGGATCTTCCCAACCCGCAACAGCCTTCACAACAAACCAGGGATCCCACGGGCCGGCCGCGTCAGCGGTTGACGTCATGATCAGTCCCTCGGTGGGAGTCGTCACGTAGACCCAGAAGCGGCCCTCATGGTAGCGGATGGCCGGCGCCCAAGTACCGTCCTGGTAGGCCTGCCCAGGAGTGTTGTAGCGCGGGTCTATGTCCAGTCGGCGGTAGATGCGGGTCAGCAAAGTCCAATTCACCCCGTCCTTGGAATGCACGACCGGCATCCCCATGAAGTGGTGCGCCGCCGCGATCATGTAGAAATCGCTGCCAACGACAATGACGTCCAGGTTGTTGTAGTCCGACCACAGCATGGGGTTCTTGAAGGTACCGTCGCCCTGATCGCCCCAGGCCCCGGGGACCAGGACTGGGGAGCCTGTGTCCGATCCGCCTGCGCCGCCGGGCGCACTCGTGGTTCCGCCGCTGCGTCCGCCGGAAGCCGCCGCGCCACCCGCGCCGCCCGAGTTGGTCGCGCCGCCGGACGCGCTCAATGTTCCGCCATCGCGTCCGCCGGAAGCAGCCGCGCCATCGACGCCTCCTGGGCTGGTCGCACCGCCGGTACGCGCACCGCCACCCGCGTTCGATGCGCTGCCGCCCACGCTCGATCCACTGCCGCCCGATGTGCCGCCACCCGCGCTCGATCCGCCCTTGCCCGATACAGCGCCACCCGCGTTCGATGTACTGCCGCTCACGCTCGATCCACCGCCGCCCGGTGCGCCGCCACCCACGCTCGATGCGCTGCCGCCCACGCTCGATGCGCTGCCGCCCGATGTGCCGCCACCACCGGTGGCGCCGTCTGAACCGGGCTGCCCGCCGGAACTGGTTGATTCGGACGTGGATGCATCGAGCCCGCCAGCGCCTGTCTTGGGCTTCGTCCCCCCGCAGGCGGTCAGGTATAGGGCGGCCACCACTGCCGGCCAACAACCACGACCCGACAAAGCAGCACAAAGCCTCTTGCTCATAAGACACCTCTAGCTCTGCGAAGGGAGAATTGACATTGGGCGTTCGACGCCGCCCTGAAACGTCGCATTTCGCCAATCATACCCGACAAAGCGGCCCGCGGGGTGAGGTCGGATTTGGGAACCACTCCCGCGCCTTCGCGGCCTGGCGTCCCTCTCAGAGGGGAACTATCCTGCAGCCCGCTTGCACTCGAAATTCCTGTCGAAGGTGACGTCCACCGAAGTGGCCCTGCTGGTCACGCTCTTCGGCCTCTATTCGCTGGTGGCCAGCCGCGAGCGGCCGTGGGTCGACGCGCGCATCATGTACGAGGTCGCCGAACAAATCGTCGCCAGCCATCGTGTCGATATCCGGACCGAGTGGTCTCCCATGAGCCACAAGGGACCGGACGGCCGCGTCTACTCGATCTATGGCCTCCTCCCCTCGCTGGTGAGCGTGCCTGGCGTGGCGATCAGGGATCTGGCCACGAAGATCCAGCCCGCTGCCGCCCCCATGTTCCTGGTCGTCACCTGTCACATCGCCAATTCCTTCATCGCGGCGTTGACGTGCCTGCTGTTCTTCCGGTTGGCGCGGCGTCTGGGCGTCGGCCCGCCCGCAGCCCTCCTGACCACGCTGATGCTTGGCGGCAGCACGATGCTCTTCGTGTACGCCAGGATGCCCATGTCGGAGGCGCTGCACGCCCTGTGCTTCACCGGTTTTGCGGGCGAGCTGGCCTGCCTGGGGGATGGCCCGAGCCCACGTCGGGCGCTCGCGCTGGGCGCCTGGGCAGGCGCGCTGGTCAACACGAAGTTGATCTTCGCGCTGTCCCTCGCTTCGGGCGGCATCTTCGTGGTGGTGACGTTCTGGAGGGACTGGTCGACCTTGCGCCGGCTCCTCGGCTATTGCTCGGTGACGCTGGCGCCATTGCTGGCCGTGGCCGCCTTGTACAACCATCTGCGCTGGGGCAGCCCCCTGCTCACGGGCTACGAATCGGTCGACACCAGTGCGACCGAGAATCCATTCTTCGGCCTCTGCGGCCTCTTGTTTGCTCCCGGCAAGAGCCTTTTCATTTTCAGCCCCCCTCTGGTGGCCAGCGTGTTTGTGTCGGGAGCCTTTTCCCGGAGCCATCGTCGGGCGGCCGTGGGGTTTGCAGTGGCAAGTCTTCCCGTGGTCGTCGCCTATGCCCGCTACACGTTCTGGGGAGGCGACCTGAGTTGGGGGCCGCGCTATCTGAACTTTCTCGTGCCCATCGCGCTCCTTCCGGTGGCGCTCGCGCTTGACAAGTGGCTGGTCCGGCCCCGCAAGCGGGCAGCGCTGGGGGCGTTGGCGACGCTGGCCGGCGCGGGCCTTGTCGTCCAGATCCTCGGCGGCGCATTGTACTGGGATCACTTCATTCGGGTGGTGGGGTCGGTAAAAGAGCAATGGCTGGGAACCCCGAACCGCTCCGGCTCGCCGCTGCTGAACCAGGGAGGCAAAGGGTTCTGCGCAGCCTGCTTCGAGGACATGTTTGCGTACGATTGGCTGCCTGCCTTCTCGCCCGTCGTGGGCCATGCCTGGATGCTGCGCAACCTGGCTGCGGGGAACGACTGGAAACAAGCCGACAGGAACGCCCCCTGGCACCGATATACCACGCTGCCGATGAACCTCGCCGACTCCTACCCGCGCGCCCGCATCGACTGGTGGGGCTTGCTCTGGCTGCGGGACGATCCACAGGTGCAACCGACCGGGATCGCTCTTCTTATCGCGTTCGGGGGAATGTTCGTCGGCAGCACGGTGGTGTTGCTCCATCGATCGCGCGGGCCGCCCGTGGGCAGCCACGAACCCATCAGCGTTCCTTCCCGGGCCTGCGGCGACAGAGACGGCTAGCACAGCCTTCTCCCCGTAGGCACGCCCCGATGCTCGCCCAAGCTGTCGCGCAGGGCGTGCGTTGCCGACAAGTGGCTGGCAAGCCTTGCGCCTTTTCGAGCAAGGCAAGGCCGAATTCGCCGACTGGGGCAATAAGTGTGAGCCTCCGGCGCGGCGGGTGGCATCGAAATGTCATGAAGTTCTTCGTTGTCATGGGGGGGGTCATCCTTCTTCTCGGCGGTCTGGGAGGCGTGAAGTTCACCCAGATCAAATCGCTGATGGCTTATGGTCAGGCCGCCGCAGCGGCGGGTCCGCCACCCGAGGTGGTGGGGACCAGGGAGGCAAAGGAGGAAACCTGGGAGAATAGGCTCTTCTCGGTCGGCACCATCGCACCCGTGCGCGGCGTGACGGTGAGCAACGACGCGCCGGGCGTGGTGACCGCGATAAAGTTCCAGTCCGGGCAGACGGCGCGCCACGGGCAAGTCCTGGTGGAACTCGACAGCCGGGTCGAGCGCGCTGAGCTGGCCTCGCTGCGGGCCCAGGCACGCCTGGCGCGTGTCTCAGCCCAACGAGCCAGAGCTCTGTTCAAAGACAGCGCCGTGCCCAAGGCGCAGCTCGACAGTGCCGAGAGCGCGCTGCAAGCCGCATCCGCCAACGCGGCGTCGCTGCAGGCGCAGATCGATCGCAAAATCGTGCGCGCCCCGTTCGACGGCCGGCTGGGCATCCGGCTGATCAACCTTGGCCAGTACCTGAACCCCGGCACGCCCATCACGGATCTGGAGTCGCCTAGCGCAAACTACGTCGATTTCACGCTGCCGCAGCAGCAACTCAAGCAGCTCGCTGTGGGAATGGTGGTGCGAATCAACGAGGGCTTGCCCGGTCCGCGCGCCGAAGCTGCGATCGCCGCCATCGATCCGACGCTCGACCCGGTCACCCGCAGCGGCCGGGTCCGGGCCGCGGTGAGGAAGATGGACGGCTTGAGCCCCGGCATGTTCGTCAACGTCTCGGTGATCTTGCCGGAAAGGCGAAAAGTGACCCTGGTTGCGGCCACGTCACTGGTTCACGCCTCGTTTGGTGACTCGGTCTTTGTGGTCGAAGAAAGGAAGGACGACCAGGGCGCCGTGGTCACGACACCGGACGGCAGGCCGGCCAGGCTCGCACGCCAGCAGTTCGTGAAGACCGGCGAGGCGCGCGGGGATTTCGCGGAGATCCTCGAAGGTGTCAAGCCGGGGCAGGAGATCGTCGCACAAGGCGCCTTCAAGCTGCGCAACGGTGCGCCGGTTATGGCCAACAACTCGGTGAAGCTGGAACCCCAACTCGCGCCCCGCCCCGAAAACCGCTGAGGCTGCATGAGGTTCGTCGATCTCTTCATTCGCCGGCCGATCCTGGCGGTCGTGGTCAGCCTGATCATCATCATTGCCGGCCTGCAAGCCGTGCGCTCGCTCAATGTCCGCCAGTACCCCAAGCTGGAGGCGGCCAGCATCGTGGTGACCACCGTCTACGTGGGCGCCAGCGCGGAGCTGGTGCGGGGCTTCGTCACTACACCCCTGGAGCAGGCCATCGCCGCCGCCGACGGAATCGACTACATCGAATCGCAGAGCGTGCAAGGCCTGTCGACGATCAGCGTGCGCTTGAGGCTCAACTTCGATGGCGCCAAGGCCCTGGCCGACGTCAGCACGCGCGTGAACCAGGTGCGGGCGGATCTCCCCCCCGAGTCGGAGATACCGGCCATCAGCCTGCAGCCATCCGACGCCCAGACTGCCGCCATGTACCTGAGCTTTGGCTCGACCATCCTGCAGGACAATCAGGTCACCGATTATCTGATTCGCATCGTGCAGCCGCGCCTGACCGCCATCGAGGGCGTGCAGCGCGCCGAGATCCTGGGCGGCCGCACCTTTGCCATCCGCGCCTGGCTCAAGCCGGACCGCATGGCCGCGCTCAACGTCAGCCCCGGGCAAGTGCGCAACGCTTTGGCCGCGAACAACGCACTCTCGGCCGTGGGCCAGACCAAAGGCGCGCTCGTCCAACTCAACCTAACGGCGTCGACCGATCTGCGCACCGTCGAGGAATTCCGCCAGCTCGTGGTGCGCGAGCAGANNCGGGCGGTGTTCATGGGGGTGTGGGTGTTGCCCAACGCCAACACCGTCGACGTCATCGGCCGGGTAAACCGCGAGGTGCAACAGATCCGAGGGGAGCTGCCAACCGGGATGGTGGTGGGCGTCGCCTACGATTCGACCAAGTACATCAAGAGCGCCATCAAAGAGGTGGTCACCACTTTGTCGGAGACGGTCCTGATCGTCATGGTGGTCATCTTCCTCTTCTTGGGCTCCCTGCGCACGGTGCTGGTCCCAGTGGTCGCCATCCCGGTGTCGCTCATCGGCGCCGTATTCTTGATGCAGGTATTCGGCTTTACGGTGAACCTGCTCACCCTGTTGGCCATTGTTCTTTCTGTCGGTCTGGTGGTGGACGACGCGATCGTCGTGGTGGAAAACTGCGAGCGTCACGTGCGCGAGGGTCGGTCGCGGCTGGAGGCGGCCTTCATCGGCGCGCGCGAGCTGGTGCGCCCGATCATTGCCATGACCATTACCCTGGCGGCCGTGTATACCCCAATCGGATTCCAGGGTGGTCTCACAGGCGCGCTGTTTCGCGAATTCGCCCTCACCTTGGCCGGGGCGGTGTTCATCTCGGGCGTGGTTGCGCTGACCCTGTCGCCCATGATGTGTTCCAAGCTGCTCAATCCAGTGTACCAGCCGGGTTGGCTGCCGCAGCACATCGACCGCGGCTTCGATTGGTTCAAACGCGTCTACGCCCGGATGCTCGCCGCCACCTTGCGAGCCCGCGGCGCCGTGTACCTGGGGTGGCTCATGCTCACCTTGGCCGTGGTTCCCATGTACATGTTCTCGCCCAAAGAGCTTGCGCCCAACGAGGACCAAGGGGTGGTGTTCGGCGCGATGCTTGTGCCGCCCAACGCCACACTCGAGCAGCTCGACCCCTTCCGCGCCGAGGTGACGCGCATTTTCAAGGAGACGCCGGAGTTCGAGGCCGCCTTCCAGATCACCTTCCCCTTCCAGGGCTTCGGCGGCATGTTGGTCAAGCCCTGGGACCAGCGCAGCCGGCAGATCTTCGCCATCGCCAATGACACCAACTTCAAGCTAGCCGGCATAGCCGGCGTGCGCGCCCCCGTGTTCTTGCCCCCAGCCCTGCCCAGTGCGGGCTTCCTGCCCGTCGAGTTCGTGATCGCCTCCACGGCTGACCACGAAGAGATCACGCGCTTTGCCGACCGACTCAAGCTGGCGGCCATGCAGAGCGGGCAATTCGCCTTTCCCCCCGACAGTGACGTGAAGATCGATCAGGCCAAGGCCGAGATCGTGCTCGACCGCGACAAGATTGCCTCGATGGGAATCAGCCTGCAGCAGGTGGGAAGCGACCTGGCGGCGATGATCGGCGGGCACTTCGTCAACCGTTTCACCATCGACGGCCGAGCGTACAAGGTGATTGCGCAGGTGGAGCGCGCCGGGCGACTGACGCCCGATGATCTACAGCGCATCTACGTCACCGGGCCGGCCGGACAGCTCATGCCGCTTGGTGCGGTCGCCCAAATCCGCAAGGGAATTGAACCGCGCACGCTCAATCGCTTCCAGCAGCTCAATGCGGTCAAGATCTCGGGCGTGCCGTCGCGCTCACTGGAAAATGGGTTGCGCGTGCTCGAAGACGAGGCGGCGAAGATCCTTCCCCCTGGCTATCGCATCGACTACACCGGCGAATCGCGCCAGCTTCGTCAGGAGAGTGGGAAGTTCCTGCCCGCGATGGGCCTGGCCCTGGTGCTTATATTCCTGGTCCTGGCCGCGCAGTTCAATTCGTTCCGCGATCCCTTTGTCATCCTGGCCGGGTCGGCGCCCCTGGCCATGTTCGGCGCACTCATTTTCACTTTCCTGAAGTTCCAGGGCCCGCCCGGCCTGACCTTCGGCCTGACCCAGGGATGGACCGTTACGCTCAACATATATTCCGAAGTCGGATTGGTGACCCTGGTCGGCCTGGTGGCCAAAAACGGCATCTTGATCGTGGAATTCGCCAACGTCCAGCAGGCGCGCGGGCTGTCCAAGATCGAAGCCGTGCGTGCCGCAGCCGCGATAAGGCTGCGTCCCATCGTGATGACCACCATTGCGACCATCGCCGGCCTCTTTCCCCTGACCCTGGTAACCGGCCCGGGCGCAGTGGCGCGCAACTCGATCGGCATTGTGCTGGTGGGCGGAATGTCGATCGGAACGCTCTTCACCCTATTCGCCGTGCCGTCGCTCTACGTACTCTTCGCCCGCGACCACCGCAAGGCGCACGAGAAGGATATGGAGGCGGAGAGGGCAGCAGAAGCGGCGACAATGCCGAGGGAGGGGAGCGCCGAGTTGGCGGGGTGAGGACAACGGGCGCCTATGACTTCACCGGCTAAACGTGGCACAGGTGCAGCATAGAGACAATTATCGGAACCTGTTCGGAAGAGCCGCGCAAGAAAATACTCCCGGACGGGCTTGAACCAGGGTAGTATTCCCTGTTATCTGATGTTATTGCATCGCGTCTGCGGCTCTGCCCCCTCGCCCGTTGCCTCCACGCAGCGGGTCTGCCGACTCGCCCCCGCGCGACTCGCGCTGCACAGGTTCTTGCTAGCGTTTCTTGTTTTGACCGCGGTGATTGGCACCTCCCCGGCGGTCGAGGCTGCGCCCCGGCGGGCAAAGAGCCACGCCAAGGCAAAGGCCAGGTCCAAGGCCAAGCACGCATCCTGGGCGCCCACTCGCGCGGCGGCCAGGGGCAAGGCTAGGGCCGAGGTGAAGGAGCCCGCCCCCGCTGTCCCCAAGGGCAAAGTCGCGGTCTTCGCTTTCGAGGGGGAGGACACCTATTCTGTGCACGATCATGTGATTCAGGCTCTCGCAGACAGGGGGATGAAGGTCGAAGCCGCGCTGCCCCGAGTGGACACCGCCGAGCAATACCGCGATATGGGCGCCGTGATGGAACTGGCTGCCTACGTCCACGGACACGTCAAGCAATTGCCTGCGGATCACGCCGTCGCCACTATCGTGATTCGCAGNNGGCCTGCCCTACGACGTGGAGGAAAAACTCTGGCAACGGTTGGGCCCCGCATTCAAGCGCGCCTGCGTAGAGGCCACCAAGCCCCGCCCGCGCCACAACCAACCCATGCTCATCGAAGCGGGAACGCCGCTCTGATTTCTGTCCATAGGTGATTGAGAACTGATGAGGTCAACGTACGACGAGATCCTGCATCCAGGGCACGTCGGCCGGCGTCGCCGCGTTGATCTGACTTGACCATTCTTGGTCGGTCATGCGCTTGAAGTTGTTCGCACCACCGCTGGCAGCTCCGCCCGAGCCTGTGACAGTGCCGGCCGCGCCGCCACTTGCGGCCGCCACTCGAGCCTCCGGTTGCGGCAGTGCCGGCCGCGGCATCTGATGCGGTTTGCCCACCAGCGCCCGACACGATACCCGACCCGCCAGGGGCCCCGCCAACGGGGCTAGCCCCGTTGGTCGCTGGGCTCTTGGCACAGCAAACACAGCCACACAGCCCAGCAAGCTAAGACACTTCATGATGGCCTCCCGTTTCGCGAGAAACTGGTCAAGGTATATGCCTCGGGGCGATATGTGGCTACGTGGTTTGGCCGCCGCCGAGGAAATGCAGTGACCGCGGTCACACTCTGTCCGGGGCCAGAAGTCCCGTGGGATTGGCCAGCGGCGGCATAGGTCGCTAGCGTCACACCATCCATAGGTGGTCAAGTCGGGACCACACCATGGTTGCCAGACACTCAGGTTGAGGTGCTAAAATGCGACGATGTTCATCAAGACTCCCCAACGGTCTTCTGTTGTTGCACGGTTCGCAGTTTTCTTGGCGCTGGGTGCTGCCGCTGGCTGTTCCTCAGGAAACGGTAGTCCGATGGCGACAGGAGGTGCCTCCGCCACGAGCGGCGGTGCTGGAACAAACGCCGGAGGATCCACAGGCACCGGCGGCGCTGGCGGGGTTTCGAGCACCTCCGCAGGTACCGGCGGCGCGACGACATCAAGCGGCACGGGCGGAAGCGTGGGAATGGGCGGCACGGCAGGCAAGACGGGTGGCGCGACCACAGGCGGAGCACCCGGCGGCACGGTAGGAAACACGGGTGGCGCGGCCACCGGCGGAACAATCGGCGGCACGGCTGGAAACACGGGTGGCGCGGCCACCGGCGGAAGAACCGGCGGCACGTCGGCAAGCAGCGCCACAGGGGGCGCGACCGGAGGCGGAAGGGCTGGCGGCACGACGGCAAGCAGTGCCACGGGGGGCGCGACCGGAGGCGGAAGGGCCGGCGGCACGGCGGCGAGCAGCGCCACGGGGGGGACCACAGCAGGCGGAGGGGCCGGCGGCACGGCGGCAAGCGGTGCCACGGGGGGGACCACAGGAAGCGGAGGGATTTCCGGCACAGCGGGAAGCGGGGGCGCGAGCGCGGTGGGTGGAAGCACGCTCATCGGCGGCCCTGGTCCGGCCTCCCAGACTGGTTTCGATTGGGGCAAGGCCGTGATCGACACGGAAATAGCTGGGAAGACCACCTTGGGCGTCACCTATCCCGAAGGGCTGAAGCTGCACGGGATCTACAAGGCCTACAAGCGACTTAACGATCCGAAGTATCTCACGTTCCTCACGGCATCGGTGGACAGCTGGGGCGCTACCGCCTTCGTGAGCCTCGACGACCTCATGCACAATCTGGCGTTGGCCGACGCCTATGAACTCACGCAAAAAGCCAGCTACAAGACTACTGCGGACTCGGTTCGAAGGATCTACGACACCTTCCCCACGACCAGCGATGGCGCCTTCTGGCACGCCAACAGGACGGATCGTGCCCACCAGCTTTGGGGTGACGGGGTTTTCATGTCCCTGTCTTTCCTCACTCGCTACGCCACGGTTTTCAACGATCCCACGGTGTATCCCATAGCTATCACCAACCTGACGGTGACGGCGACGCACCTGAAGAACGCGGCGACCGGTCTCTTGTGGCATGCCTACGATGAAAGCGGCGTCGCGACTTGGTCAAAGACACCGAGCAAGACCAACGAGATCAGCTGGGGTCGGGCCATGGGTTGGTTCACAATGGCATGCGTTATGACCCTCGAAATGCTGCCCGCCAACGATCCCAGTCGAGCTCAGATAGAAACGATTCTCAGCGATCTCATCGCCGCGTTGGCCAAGCACCAGGATCCGGCTACCGGACGGTGGTTTCAGGTTGTCGACATGGAATCGGATGCACGGAACTGGACCGAGACGTCCTGCTCCATGATGTACAGCTATGTGATTTGGTGGGCCTATCAACACGGGCTGGTGGATGCGAGCTTTGCCGATGTGGCCAAGAAGGGTTTCAATGGCGTTATGCAAAAGGTGACTAAAGACGCAAACAACAAGACCACTATTGCGACTACTGTCACGGGCCTCAACGCCTCGGGCGCCGTGGCGGATTACTTCAGCCATCCGACTGCAGACAATGACCAGCATGGAGTAGGCGCGTTCATGCTCATGTGGGAAGGAATGCAGTAGGGTACGCTGAACAAGAGCAATTCTTCGGCGGCGCGAAATGTCTCATTGAAGATCGGGACTTCCCACAAGGGTTGTGGTTTGTCCTGACCCCCCATGATTTGCGTGTCCCGCTCCGGGAGCGTGCCGCGCCGCAGGGACAGACTTAGGTTTTCTGCGGGGGTGTGCGTGGATGCTGTAACGGGTTTACTCGACCTCGCATCAACCTATTGAAACGCGCGGAGTGTGCCTGGCCTGCTCTTTGGGCAGCGGGAGTGTCATTCCGCCACCCAGCCACGGAGGAATGTTCGATGAAACCAACACTTGTTGCCGGTCTGCTTCTGTCTCTGGTGACGCTCGCTCCTGCGCACGCCGCCGATCAGCCAGCCATGGCCATGGGCCAGCCCACCTGCGGCCAAATGATTGCCGGTCTCGCCACAATTCCCGAGAAGCTCGCCATGGGTGCCACGTCGGTAGCCAACATGTGGGAGGTTCACGCCAAGTTGCTGGCTTCCAACAAGGACAAGGCCTCGCAGGCCGAGGTCAAGGGCCTGCGCGAGCTGGTCAAGGCGCACAAACAGGTAGCGGCCAGCATCGAGAAGGTCGCAGGCCAAATGAGGCAAGCAGCATCCTGGCCAGCAGCGCCGCACGACATGGCCAAGATGAAGGCTGACCCCGCATTGGCCGCAGCCGGCAAGAAGGTGCTCGACGCGCACAAGGAGATCATCGCGGAGATGCAGAAGATGGTCGCCCAGAT
>PMIX01000318.1 GCA_003158395.1 Myxococcales bacterium
GGCTCGCCGGTCATGCAGCTCTGCCGGCGACCCGCCTGCGACCAGGCGGCGTCGTCGTAGACGTCGCTGAGCGCGGCGGTGTCGGGAGGGAAGACCTCAATGCAGTGGGTGGCCAGATCTCCCGCGCCGGTGCTCACCCGGCACTGCCACCGGGATCTCGCGAGGCTCGAGACGAACTGTGCGTCGCCGAGCGAATCGACGCAGATGAAGACGTCGCGATCGGCGAGTAGGCCCGGCACGCTCTGGGCGGCTGCGATCACCGGGTGCATCGCGCTGGAGATGCGCACGCCGTACAGCGCGTCGATCGCCGCGACAATCGCCTTCGGCTTGTGGCACCCCAAAAGCCACGGCGGGTAGCCTTTGCGAACGGCGCGATCATCAACGGTATCGCAATCCACGAGCGCGATGTCCCACCCGGTTGTGAGGCTGCCGGGCATGGCCAGGCCCAGTGCAATCGTTGTCCAGTAACCGACGTTTCCGAGCCCCACGACGGCGATGCGGTTGAGGTTATCGCTCATGGCGTCCTCCCATTGGTTGGCCGCCGCGCATCTGCGATGCCGGCAGCGCATTTCTGGCACAGGGGTCCGTCGACCAGCGCTCGCCAGCGCGGCGACAGACCGGTCGCGTCGACGATCACACCCGCGCTTCCCAGCGTGCGGTGGCAGAAAGCACAGCAGCCGGTCCGATCGACCGCGACCAGCACTTGATCGGCACAGACCAACGTCCACGTCTGCTCGGCTGCGCCGCCGTTGCGCTGCGAGAAAGCCTGTCCCGGACCGATCACGAACATGCCGGTCCTCCTGCGGCCGTTGACGGAAACGCGCGCGCCAGGCGCGACCTTGCACACGATCTCGACGTCGGCGCGGTCGCTCCAGCCGGAGATGACCGAGATCCCGTCGGAGATCGAGACGGCCTTGCCCTGCACGAGATCGTGAGCGCATGCGCCGTCGCCTCTCGCTAGCCTACCGACCACCGCGCCTTCCGGAACTCTCATCTCGCTCCTCCCCTCAAGCGGCCACGCACGGGCACGTCGCATTGACGAGCCTTCCCAGTGAATGGCGCAGGCCCGCGAACCGCGGCTCGGGGCTGGTGCGAAGCAGGTGAACCTCGGCGCCACGCGAATCGACATGCCGGCCCAGCCACGCGTTGCGCAGGTCGGCGGCGGCGAGCCCGCCGACGATTGCCTGCGGGATGACCGACGATGGCTCGGGCGCGTCCGCGCACGATCGCCGCGTTCCTTGCGGCCGGTTCGAAAGCTGCTCGACGCCGTGAAGCGACATGCAGGCGCTGTCTTTGGTCACGATGCGCTCAAAGCCACCGAAGAAGCTGCTGCCGGAAGAAAGGAAGGCCGGCACCTGGCTTGCGCGCGCGAGCTCGACCAGTGTGCGCCGCGCATCCCAGGAATCGACCGAGGAAAGGACGACATCGAAGGGCCCGTAGTCGGTGAAATGCCGAAGAGCGATCGGCTGGTTGAGATCGACGATCCGTGCCTTGGCGAGCGGCCCGCGAGCGAGCCAGTCGCGAGTCGCCGTAGCCTTGGCCCGGCCGACGTCGTCGGGCAGGTATCCGACCTGCCGGCTTCGATTGCTTTCCTCGACCACGTCGTCGTCGGCGCCGACGATGATCGAATCCGGGTGCGAGAGGATCTTCTGCAGGACCGGATCGATTGCCATCACGTTCAGAATTTGGTGTGCGATCGCTCCGCCGAAGCCGCCAAAGTAGATCCTGCGCGGTTTGATCTCGGCACCAGGGTTGGGGGGCGGGCCCACGGGGATGCGCGCGCTCTCCGGAGGCGGCGCCAAGCACGGCTCGTTCTCGCCGGCGCTGTACGCGTTCAAGACGCTGCAGATCCCGGCGAGCAACTCGCCCACGAGCACGGAGATCTCGGCGCACGGTTGCACCGGGCGGCCCACGCACCCGATGCGCACCTTGCTGAGATCGGTGCCGAAATCGATCCGGTCGTCCTTTTCCGCAAAGCCGATGATGTCGTGCCCGGTTGGGATCGAGATGCCCTGCGTGGCCGGATCTCCGAGATCCACGACGTAGATCGCCGGCATCGTGGCTATGCCCCGGTGAAGACTCCCGAGCTCCACGTCAATGTATGCTTGTGGGTTGTGGCGCATCGTCGCGTCCGCTAGATCGAGGCCTTCGGCGATGTCCTGAGCCAGGACGAGCTGGTGCTCGAAGCCGATCCCGCTCGCGGCGAGCGAGATCTGCTCCGCCACCGGTCCCCGCGCCGCGATCGCGAGCATCGTCTGCCTGATCGGCGCAAGGCGCCAGCCGGACTGGCGCATCATGCGACTATAGAGCTCATCCATTCGGTCGCTCCTTGTCCCAACCGCCGTCGATGTCGCCGGTGTCGTACGGATCGCGGTACTTGGCCACGCGGTTGGATCCGCCTTCGGACGACCAGTACGAGTTCGGGTAGGCGTACGAGGTGCCGCCATGGTAGGGCTGCAAGCACTCCTCGATGGCGGTTTCGATCCGGTCCTGCTCGACGTCGCACCGGACCAGGTCCACATCGATCGCCAGGCGGGCGGCGATTTCCGCATCGGGCAGGATCTCCACCTCCCAGTCGTCGAAGAGCGTCGATACGTCCTCACCGAATGGCAGACGCCGGAACTCCATCACCTGCGCGTAGATCGCATCGCGATCGGCCTTCGCGTTGAAGACGAGGAATACCTGATAGGACAAGCCCAGGCGTCTCGTGCACGTCACGGTCGGAGCCCGTGCGATGCTTCGCACCGGCAGGATCCTCGATCGGAGGCTTCCGGATCGCGGCCACATGCTGATCACCAGGCGCGGATCGATCGCGTACTCGACCATTTGCCTCGCGTCCCCATTCGTTCCGACGCGCGGTAGATGCGGCGGCACTTCCCAGCGCTCGACGACCTCGCGCTCGGCGCAATCCCGGAGGAGGTTCGCGATTTTTTCGCGGTCCTCGTCGTCGGTATGCGAAGGGGTTGGCTTGAATATTCCCGGGTGCCGGTGAATTTGCCCAAGCACCGTCAGATGCGGGTGCGACTCGGAGACGCGCCGCCCCAGAGCGGAAAGATCCGCGGGCTTCACGCGAAACCACGAGAACCCGCACTCGGCTTTCAGGAGGAAGGGATGCGAAAGGTAGATCGCGCCGAACCGATCACCCTCGGCGATCGTCCACTGGCCGTACGCCGACCACGCGACTTCCACGCCGCCGCGCAAGCGGTCCGCGGCAGCGCAGCCCGCCTGTGCCGCAAGCATCAAGCTGTCAGAGACGAAGAGCTTGGGCCCATTTCGCGGTGTCTTGGCTTTGCACGAGTCAAGCATGAATCGCTCCCTCGTGCGCGGCCGTCGCGTCGATGGTGAAGACCCCCGCTTGCGTGCACCCGTTGCCCGACACGCGCTGTATCGCCTCGAGGAGCGAAAGCACATCGAGCTCGTCCTTGGGGATCACCACTTCGCGGCTGTTGTTCCTGAAGAAGATGTCGACCGGTCCAGAACCGCGCAGGTCTGGACCCAACAGGTTTCTCAGAGGAACACCCGCTTCGTCGATCGAGAAATGACGAGTCTGTCCGTTCAGCGGGTTCCCGCCCCGCGATAGCCTGATTTCGATGTCTTTCATTTCGTTCATTGGCGAAACTCCCGTTTTCTTGGTTGATTGATGGGTGACGTATTTCACCGCTGCCAGCGCACCAGCTCGATTTCCGGGTGAGCGGTGACGTGGTTGAAAGCTTCGGCAAGCGGGATCACGTTGAGGCCGGCCGGGGCGCCACGAAGGTCGTGGTAGACGCGGTTCAGATTGGACGCGCGCCAGCCGTAGCGGAACACCCGGACGGCACTCCTCAGGTGGCACTCGAGGACTACGTCCGCTATCGACGCGTGTTGCGCAAGTTGGCGGTTGCGCTGGCGCGTGGAACCAAGGCAGAGGGCCATCTCGCCACTGCAAAAGGGGTGCAGTGCGAGAGGGCTCACAAGGCACGCCGGGCTGGGTGCTTCAGTCGACCGCGAGCCGGGCGTGGGTCCGTGCGCTCCAGTGCACGAGCTCAAGCTGATGGTCAGGTCGGTTCTTGGCCCGAACAACATCGAGGTTTCAGCCTCGACCGAGACGACTGCGGCGGGCCAGAGCACGACGTTACCCGGCGAGATCTCCATGAAGAACGGGCCACCGGTGTCCAGCGACACCTTGAGCCTGTCGGGCGATGGCGCCGAAACGGCAAAAGCGAAAAGATCTCCGGTTCCTCGGATCGGCGATCGAGCAGCGGCGAGGTCGGCGCAGAATTTCTCGTCCTCCGCTCTTTTGACGTCGTCGCTCTCGTCCTCGAACTCGTTGCAGATCGTCCTGACGATCCGGTCGAACCACGGCTCCGGAAGCAGAGTGACACTAGCGATGTCGTTTTTTGTGGCCGCCCGGCTGAAGTCCCATTCCTGGCGCATTTCGATCACGACCTGATTCGCAATGACGATGAACGGCCGACGGCGCTTGAGCCGCGCCGCGAAGGCGGGCGAGACGTCGGTGCAGCTCAGCAGGCGGCGGCGCAGAACGCCCAGGTGCGAGCTTGCGGCGGGCGCCTGGGCGCGGAAAGGCGCCGGGGCCTCGCGCAGGCGGCACGCGATCTCACGGACGATCTGCGTCCAGGGCACCAAGCCGCGGGTGGCCATGAAGTCGCGAGCCGCGATGGCGAACGCCTGCAGGGTCGCGTGCGTGCGGTACTGATCCAGCGACAGATCGCTCGAAGCCGTTGCCGGCGAGAACAGGGGCGTTCCTTCGAGGTCTGGCTCCCCGATCAAGTGCTCGAAACGCACGAAGAACGACTCGTGAAGCGGCGGGGAGAGTACGACGGTGTAGTCATTGCCAAGCGACGACCCGGTTGCGTCCCGGTCGCGTCCGCGCGCCGTCGGGGCCAAGCCGATCACTCTGGGCAAGGATTCGCCGATGCGATCACCGAGGTCGGATAGGTCCGTCATGGATTGCCCCCTCTCTGTTCCAAACGCCCGACGCCGGGGTTTTTGAAAATCGCGGTCGTGTTTCTTTGCCGCGAGCGAAATTCCAGTCGACGCCGTGAACACTTTCGGCCGTCGTTGTCGCGCAAATCCGAGTTGCCAGTAGCCGCCGCGAGGCCGGAGACGATTCGGGTCAGGTTGGCGAAGGCCTTCTTCTTGCAGTGGTAGGCGCCATACCCGCAGGTCTGCTGCAGGGCAGCATGGATCTCGCACACGTTGTTCTCGTCCGATCGATCCACCCATGCCCGCACCAAGCTGCGCTGGTGCGGCGAGAGAAGAGCGATTCCAGTTTGGATCAGCGCGCGGAACGTCTTCTTGCGCTCGACGTCGTCAGGTCGGATCTGGTTGAACGCGTCCCACAGGGCCGACTGCGGGTTCCAAGACAGCGCGAGATCGTGTATGCGGTGCTGCTCCCTGTCGATGTCGATGATCGCGTGTCGGAGCGTGCGATGTATGTACGCCTTCGCCCTGTCCTCGTCGGTCGGCAGATCGTGGTCGGCCAGCTTGAGATACACCTTGCCGACATATTTCCGTGGGACACCCGCTGCGAAGATCAGCTTCGCGATGGTCCGGCTATCGGTCTCGGTGGTTTTGGCGGTGGCATCGATCGCGCCGGAGGAAAGGTGCGAAAGAGGTCCCGCAATGCTCGATAGGTTGGATCGGTAGCGCCTCATACCCCCAGCACAGCACGGCGCAAGCTGCGTGAGCGATTCATCTAGAAGAAATCAATCGCCAGATTCGGGAAGTTGGGCACAACAAGCTTTTCGCCCGCAACGGTACTTTTGGTCCAAAGAGTTGGGCATCTGTTTGCCGGGAATTGCACCAAGACTTGCCTTTGGGGAGAAAACGCGGCTTTGGACCAAACTTCCCCCGCAGCGATGCGCACCTCGGGGTAACAAATGTGCTGGCCGGGTGCGCGGTGCTCGGTATACTCATCCCGGATCCCCTGGGGCATTGGCAGGGAGCGATGGGGGAGCGCGCAAGGGTCTTTCACTTCCCATATCGAGCAACACCGGAGTCCCAACTCGGCCACCGAAAGGAGCACGAGAATTCCAAGCAGCGGAGGGAACAGGTCTGGGGTCGCCCGGCCCAGCCCTAGTCGATGCTCGGGTCTTCGCGGGACTCTACAGAATTGGCGTTCGGAGGAAGCGATGCCGAAACGACAGCGAGCAACAGCGACGCCGGAACAAGCAGGTGCGGACCGGGAACGAGCCCAACCAAGGGTCGTTCATTTTACCTACCCGGTGATGCCGCACTACCTCAGAATGGCGGCCGGGTCCTCGGAGAGCGAGGAAGAGATCCTCTGGGATCGCCAGCTGCACTACATTCGCGATGCCGGCGCTTTCGAAGAGCTTTTCGAAACTTTCATCCATGCAGGATTCACCTTCGGCGAAACCATTCTGAATCTGCCCAAGGATCGGCCGCGTCCCGCGGACAGCAACTCCCAAGTGCCCCCGGTCGAGACTGCTGCGGTTGACGACGCGGCGGGTGCGACGGAAGACCTCGATCTCTCCGAGTCGGACCTGATCGTGCTCACGACTCGTGTCCCCCTGGACGATGACAAAGAGGGGGGGCACAAGGTGATTCCCCGTGGCCACGCCTTCCGAGAAGACATCATCTTTTCCACCGTTCGCCAGTGCTTTCTCAACTGGTGCAGCCGACGACAGATCACGTTGGCATGGCCCATCCAGGAATTGCGCCACAACCTGGGACTGCTGGAAGGCAACTTCCAGCTAAACCAGAGGACAGCAACGTATCAGGACGGGGAGAACCTGGCCTTCCTGCTGTTCGCTCCCCGACCGCCTGTTCGGCCCGCCGGGGAAGTGATCGGCCCTGGCAAGAAGCAGGTGCCCGGTTCCAAGCTGCTGGTGAGCTTCGCGCCAGCAGGGGTAGAGAACTGGCTGTGGGCCAGGGCCCTCAGGCGTCTGCACAAGGATCTCCTGTTTCAGATCCTCGACTCCGAAATGTACTGGTGCGTGATCGGCACGTGGGATCCCAAGAAGTCGCCGATACCTGCGCGCCCGCGGACGCTCGCGTTCGCGAACGGCGTCCGGCCGGATCTCATGGTCGCATGGTCGAAGGCGCCATACGAGAAAGGAGCCGCCTGGGAGCGCCTCCTGCCATGGCAGCAAATCGAAGGAGCGACCGCAGAGAACGGCGCCTGGCAAGTGGCGCCGTTGCGATAGCTGTGAGCCGCAAGAATTCCGTGCGGACCAAGAAGTGGCTGCGATTTGTCCGTGCTCACGTCGCAAGTGATCGCAATGGCCGAAGCTGTGCCTCGCCAGAACCCTATCTACGAGCAGTGACGTGATGGTGGCGCTGGCTGCACGCTGAAGAAGGGCGGTGCTTCGCCACCTTGCCCGCGGCTTGCGGATCATCGTGGAAGTCCACCAGGTTTTGCGTGCGTCGGCGCGTTTTTTCCTGACCGGTGAAGAACAGTGCATGCAGCTGTTCACCTGGGCCGGCTCAACGTACACGAGAACCGGCGGCAGTGAACGGTGTGCTCGACGGCCCAGCTTGGGCAGACGCTTGTCTTAGGGCTTGCTGTCAGAGCAGCATCCACCGGCCCCCTTGTCCGAACAGCACTTACACATTCCCTTGAAAGTGTGCTTGATGCCGCCCAGCATCAGGAGCACGGGCCAAACAATGTTGGAGACGTTATCGCCGTAGACCCCCAACGCCTTGAGCAGGAAATTGAGACCGAATAGGGCGACAAGAACTCCGATCATACAGTGACACGGGCAGCGGCAGGCCTTTTCTTCTGTCATGCGATATCTCCTTGTGGGCGGAATATGGTTGCGGCAGTGGGGAGAGGATGGAGCCCAGCGAACATGCCCAGCAGCGTGCCCCTTCTCGCGCTGCCGTGGCGCCAGTTTCTGTCCATCGTTAGATGTGTGACGGCGCGAAAAATGACCAATTGTCCCCCTCCGCTGGCCATGTGAACCCGATTTCTGGCGGACAAGTTCAACCGGTTGCGACCAGGACGGTCTTGCTCTTCTCCGGTGCGCACCTGCCCAGGCCCACGATCTTGTCGGCATCCGGTCCCAGCAGGGGCACGCCCGTGCTGTCCAGGTACAGGTTCGCCAGGTCCCATGCGCTATGGGGCCACGTGCACCCGAGCAGCACCCAGTGCACCGGAGTCAAGACGACGACCAGCCTTTCCCACGCGGCCAACCCGGTTTCTTGCTCGTCGTGGATACGACCGTGAAACCATTTGCAGCCGCTTCGGGACCCGCTACGCTTTCTTGTCCGCAAATCGACAGGAGAGGCGACATGCACAA
>PMIX01000200.1 GCA_003158395.1 Myxococcales bacterium
CCCTCGCACAGGGGCTCGATTCCGGTGACCTCAACACGTTCTACGACGGTTTCTATCCCGTGGGCTACACGGTGCTCCTTCGCGTGCTGCTTCGCTTCGGATATCCGCCTTTGCCGGCCGTGGGCATCAATGTGGTCCTGACTTGGCTCCTGGCTTTCTCGGCGCTCGGGGTCATGCGGCTTCGCAGCCTGGGCGTCTTGCCGTCCCTCCTCGCCGTCAGTCTCGTGTTTCTCTTTCCACAGGTCTTTCAGTGTCTCTACACGCCGGGCGCGGATTCGGGCGCCATGGTGTTCTTCACCGTCGGCAGCTTCGCCCTGCTGGTGGCTCTGCTCGCTCCCTCACCGCGGGCCTGGTGGTACGCGCTCGCCGGCGGCTGCTTGGGCATGGCGGCCCTGTGGCGGTACCACGCTCTGCCGGCAGGCCTATTTCTTCTGGTCACGGCGGCCCTTGCCTACCGGAAAAGGATCGCTGGGCTCATCCTTGCGCTGGCGTCATGCGCCGTTGTCTACGGCTGCCAGATCGCTGTGAATGTGCTGTCGGGACATTCGCCTCTACAAACCTATCAGTCGTTCAACATCTACCTGCACGTGCATCACGTGAACTGGTACCACACGGCCGCCGTACCTTCTGTGGGCAACCCACTGTCGGTTGTTCTCTCCGATCCGTCGGCCTTCCTGTCGTCATATTTCGCCACGTTTGTCAGGATCTTCCCCGCCCTGTCGGCGCCCCTCATCCTCTGTTTCTTCTCCAGGGACCGCCCGTTGAGGCGAGCGGCAACGCTTTGGCTCTGTTTCTGCTTTTTGTACAGTGGCCTCATGGCCACAGCCGATAGCGGCAGAGCGGTGCTTCTCGGTCTGCCGGTATCCCTCTGCTTTCTGCTGGTGTCAGGCCATGCGCTCTGGCTCAACCGGATTCGTGCTCGTGTGACTTTCGCCTCGTGGTCCCCGATGGTTGGGACTCTCGTGGTGGTGCTCCTTCTCGGCGCCTGTGCGACGAAGGACACGGCGACAGTCCTTTCGTGGCGGAAAGCCTCCCACTATTACCGTGCCGTCGAACAGGTGTGTGTTCGCGAGGGAATCACCGATGCCCGGCAGGTCTATTCGACGGATCTCTACCACTACTTCCACGGCATTCCGCCGTATCGCCCGTCGTATAGCGGAGGATGGCTTGACTTGCCGCCCTACCACTCAAAGAACGAAGCGCACGGGGTTTCCCTCGCATCTGAGCAAGCGTTCATTCAGGACTGCAAGGTTCGCGGCATCCGAATCGTACACCTCACTCCCGGGTGCAAGCGGGCCGCTGCGTTTCTCTATCGGATCTACAGCTCTCGTCGGGGCGCAGAAGGTCTGGCGTTCATCGCCCAGGTCGGCCGATCTCGTCTATTTCGGGTTGAGTCGTGATCGGTCGGTTTTCAATGCTCGGCACGCGGCGGCACGGTGCGTGTGCGGGTGGCCGGTGCGCGCGTGGTCCTGGGCGGCCAGGCAGTCACAGTGGCGATGAGCGAGATCGCGCCCGAAGCGAGGGTGTTTCTACGGGACGCCTGCGCCCCGCCCACGGTGGAATCTTTCGTTGACCCCCCCCGCAACAGCCGCTACTCTCCCATCATGTTCAGCGACGTCGTCAAATGGATTCCCAGACCGCAGGACGTGGTGTTGATGAACACGGAGCAGTTGCGGGACGCCTTTCTGGTTCCCGATGTTTTTGGCGCCGGTGAGCTGCGTGGGGTTTTTACCGGCCTGGACCGTCTTGTGGTGGGCGGGGCGATGCCACTTCAACCCCTGGAACTGCCGAATCACAAAAAGACCGGGCGGGCCTTCTTTCTGGAACGGCGCGAACTCGGTGCGATCAACATCGGCGGGCCGGGCGCGGTCCACGTTGACGGCCAGATGTTCTCGCTCGGCCGGCTGGATTGCGTCTATGTGCCGATGGGCACGCGCAAGGTGATCTTCGAGAGCGCGCGTGCAGCCGATCCTGCGCAGTTCTATTTTCTAAGCTGTCCCGCGCACGCGGCCTATCCCGCGGCGGCGATGAAGAAGGAAGACGCGACGCGGGCGGCGCTCGGCACGCAGGCGAGCGCGAACCGGCGGACGATCAACAAATACATCCACGCGGGCGGCATTCCGAGCTGCCAGCTCGTCATGGGCTTCACTGAACTGGCGGAGGGCAGCGTCTGGAATTCGTTCCCGCCCCACACGCACGACCGGCGCGCAGAGGTCTACTTCTATTTCGATCTGAACGAGAGCATTTTGGTGCATCTGATGGGTGCGCCCACAGAAACCCGGCACCTCTTCGTGCACAACCAGCAGGCGGTGCTTTCACCCCCGTGGTCTATCCACTGCGGCTGCGGGTCGGCAAACTACCGCTTCATCTGGGGCATGGCTGGCGAGAATCAGACCTTCGACGACATGGACGGCGCGGTACCCACCGACCTGCGGTAACGTGCTTCGTGGTCTGGTGGTCATTGGGTTGGCCTGAAGGTGTGCATGGCGAACACCTTCAGGCCTTCTTGGCGTATGGCCTGCCTGGGACTCAGAGGTTCTCGATCCTCTTGAAGCGCGGAACCAGCAATTTCATCACCGACCAGGCGACGATGTAGGCCAAGGCGCAAATTCCAAACATGATCGCATAGGACTTCGTCATCTCGGACAGCACCAACTGCGTNNATCACACTGCCGTGCTTGTTCAACAGGTGGAGGGAGCGGATCTGGTCGAGATACGCGCCCAGCGTACCGGCCTTCGCCTCGGCCCAGGTCTTGGCGATCCCGGCTTGCCGATAGGCATCGAAGAGCCAGCCGGCCGACTTGCTGACCAGGATGCCGCCCAGGCCGCCAAACATCCCACCAATGCCTGTGACCGAAGCCACGGCCTTCTTCGGGAACATGTCCGAAACCGTAGTGAACAAGTTGGCTGACCAGGCTTGGTGCGCCGAGGCGCCGATGCCAATGAGCAGGACTGGCACCCAGTAGCTGGTGCCCCCCAGGGGCTGGGCCAGCAGCACCGCGAGAGGGAACAGGGCGATCACCATCATCGCTCGCATGCGCCCGGCGTATGGCTCATAGCCTCGGCTGATGAAGAACATGGGAAACCAGCCGCCACTGATGCTCCCGACGCACGTCATGGTGTAGAGCACAGCGATGGGAAGCGAGATCTGCGTTCCCGACATCCCGTACTGCGCCTTGAGGTACGCGGGTAGCCAGAAGAGGAAGAACCACCAGATGCCATCGGTCAGAAACTTGCCGCAGGCAAAGGACCAGGTCTGGCGATAGGTCAGGAGCTTCCCCCATTGGACATACCAAGGGACTTTCGGTTCGTCGGCGGCGGCCGCCTTTGCCTCGGCCGCTTTCGCGTCGGCCGCCTGCTCATCCGCGTCGCTGTGAATGTAGTCGAACTCGGCCTTGCCCAGCCGCTTCTGCGCCGCCGGCGCGGCATAGAGCCAGAGCCAGAAGATGAGCCACAGGAAGCCGATACCACCTACGATTATGAACGCACCCTGCCACCCAATCTGTTTCGCTATCCAGGGCACCGTGAGGGGCGCCAGGATCGCCCCGACGTTGGCACCGGAGTTGAAGATCCCCGTTGCCAGCGACCGTTCGCGCTTGGGGAACCATTCGGCGGTCGTCTTGATCGCGGCGGGAAAGTTCCCCGACTCGCCGAACCCGAGCACGGCCCGGGCGAACATGAACCCGCCCGTTCCTCTGGCGAATGCGTGCAAAACCGCGCCCACAGACCAAACGATCAGCGCCCACGCAAACCCCGCCTTCGTGCCCAGCCAGTCGATCATGCGACCGGCAAACAGCATGGAAATCGCATACACGAACTGGAACACCGTCACGACATTCGCGTAGTCCGTGTCGCTCCAGTTGAACTCGACCTCCAGGCTGGGCTTCAGCAGGCTCAAGACCTGTCGGTCGAGGTAGTTGACCGTGGTGGCAAAGAAAAGCAGGGCACAGATCGTCCATCTGTACTTTCCGACCTTCTCGTTAATTCGGCTCAGGTTGTTCATGAGCGTTGATTCCTCGGGTTAAAGGAAAGGGCCGCAGCGACGAACTCCTAGCAGGGCCAAGACCAACATTCGATGGCGGCTAGGAGGCTCATCTCGCTGCGAATCTCGCGGACCGCGCTACCATATCACTGACCTCTCTCGCCAGCATCGCCAAAACGAACCCTCCTGCGCGTCCGGCAAGCCCCTCGGACGCCCAACCAGCTACCCATTCACGGAAGGCAATACCAAGACGCGCTTGCGCGTCGCGCTAAGACAACCTGGCTCGGTCTCCGCGAATCCTCACGCTGCCCAACCCGGGTGCCTCGCCTTGCCCAAAGGCCGTCTTTCTCAAAAGACACTGCCCGTACCGCTGATCTGGAGAGTCGTCGCTCCGCTGTACGACACCGTCAGCAACTTCTTCGCCGAGTCATACGCAAAATCGCCTCCTACGGTCAGAGTGACTCCGTTCCGTACCACACTAGAATAGCCACTACAGTATATCTCTAGCGTGCCGTTCGTCCCCAAGTCGTCAAACTGCACCGACACCACCCCGCCCGAGAGCGAAGACGTAATCGTCTGCACTGTGCTGCCAGTATAGTAGTCGAACGAACTGCTCCCGCTAGCAGCAGGAAAGACCTCGATCCTCAGGTTGGCCGCCCAGTTCGCGGTCCAATTGTTGTTGGATTGCAGGATATCGCCCCGCGGGATGATCGCCCCTTCCTTCACAAACAGCGGGATGGTCCCCAGTGGAGCGGAGGCGGTCACGCTCTTGCCGCCAGCATAGGTCGTCGCCTTGCCGTTGTAGTCTATCCAGTTTCCGGCCGGCAGGTACACCGAACGGCTTGTAGCACCGGCCGTCGTCACCGGCGCGACCAGAATCTCTCCCCCATACATGTACTGATTCCAAGTATCGGCGACACTCGCGTCGTCTGGATATGCCAGGATCATGGCCTGCATGATTGGCATACCAGTCTGCGTGGCTTTGTACGCATACGAGCGCGTGTACGGAATCAAGTCATGATGCGCTTGCGCTTGCGCCTTGGCGATACTGATCAATTCGGAATCATAACTGGTCCAGACAGTTCGGTTTGGCCCGATCAGCACTTCCATCATCGAGGTGTAGGCGTTGAACTCTAGCCACCTGGCAAAGAGCTCCTTGTTCGGCGTGCCATTGTACCCACCCGTATCCGAACCGAATATCGGGAAGTTCATCGCGCCCGCCCGAAGCCCAATCTTGACCGACGCGATCAATCCGGAGAAGTCAGCGCTGGAATCGCCACCCCAGTGACCAGAATATTGCCGAGATTTGTCGTATACGTTCCTGGCAAACATGAGGAAATCACTGGGAGCCGCAGCCGCCATACCCTCGTAGGACAACTTGTGAAATAGGTACACATTTTCGTTTTGCGCCGAATCCGGCTGTTCGCCTTCTTCACCCCGGTCGATCTTGTAGCCGCGCACGCCTAGGGTCACGAAAGTATCCAGCTTCTTCTTGAACCAGTCATAGGCGTTGGAGAGGCGCACATCCGCGGCTGGCGAGTCACCGTAGGTGTTCACCGCGAAGTTGTAGTTATTGGCTTTTGCGTCGGTCAGAAGCCCGTTGTAGCACCGGTTGGCCGTCCAAAGGATCAGCTTCATTCCCCTGGTGTTCAGATCGCTGATCATCTGCGGAGGATTGGGGAAGGTGCTATCGAAATCCATGTTGCCCCATCCCCCAGCCGCACCGGACTGACCTTGTGGGGTCCCGTACGGGCGATCGATCCAGATAGCCGAGGCTGGGATTTGGTTGAGCCGCAGATTGTCTGCGTCTTTGATGACCAGCGCCTGACTACTTGTGACTCCCTGCGCGGCCCAATCGGCGTGATGGTCATCGCGCCACCAGATCGAATCAAAGGCCCATGTGGGAGGCATGAATGAAGGCCCAGCCAGACTGTTGTAGCGACCGAGGATGTCCGCATAGGTGGGGCCGTAAATGATGTCGTATTGCAATTGCGGGCTGTCGAAGTTGAAGCTAGTCTTGCTGCTCACCGCGACCGTGTAGTGTCCCTTGGCCATCGATTCTGCGTAGATACCGTACTTCTTCGAAGTCGCATAGAATGGGGCGCGGGCGCTGCTGTAGTTGTTGTCGGAATACGTCTGCAACCCGAGCAGGTCGTGGTCCGCACCGCGGTTGTCGAGATTGCCAGTGGTTCCCAGGTGATAGCCCCAGATTCCATAATAGTGCTCGTTTTGGTCGTTGAACTGTTCCTTCACGTTGGTGGGTGTGCCGCTATTGGTGGTCAGCAATACCTGCAGCACTTCCGGGCTGGTGAACGTGAATTTCACGTGAGCGGCGTTTGAGCCTCCGCTCAGCGCGAGGGTTGCGTCCAGCGTGGTGCCGGTCGTGGCGAACCCGCTGGCGCCGGAAGTGGTTAAGGCGGTGCCGCCGACCGTGAAGGTGGTCGCGGACTGGGATACCAGTACCTCTCCCGAGGACTTTTCGGTGACTTTGTAGGAGTAGGGGCTGGCGGTTAGTTCGAGTCTCAGAGTCGTGGACTCCAGGACCGTGCCCGAACCCGGTGGCACCGCCGCGTCAGGCGTGGTGCCACCGGTGGCTGTCTTTCCACCGGTCAGACTGGTGCCGCCCGTCGCTGGTGCGCCACCGGTTGCCGTCGTTCCACTGGTTGAGGTCGTGCCGCCGGTGGCTTTGATACCAGCGGTTGCCGTGTTTCCGCCGGCTGAAGTCACGCCGCCCGTGGCTTTGATACCACCCGTCGTTGTCGTGCGGCCAGCACTCGTCCCGCCCTCGCCGGAGCCGCCGGTTGAAATCGTCGCACCCGCGCCGGAGCCGCCACCCGCGCCGCCGCCAGCTAGAGTCGTGCCGCCCGTCGCATTGGCGCCGCCGGTCTTGGCGACACTGCCTGCCGCAGCGATCGTGCCACCGGCGACGGCGCCGCCAGTTGCGCTGGTGCCGCCGGCGGCAGCATCGCCCGCCCCAACCCCGGCTTTTCCACCTGACGAGCTACAGGCGATGATTGTCGATGCCATGATCGCAAGAACGCCCAAGCGTGGTCTAATCATCATGCGAAAGTCCTCTTCGTTCGCGGGTATTTCAGAAAGGCACGTCCCGGTCGGCTCTTGCAGTCTACGACAAAACCTTGCCCATGGTCTGTCCCTCTTCTTCGACCACGCGCAGGATGATGATTTCGTGTTCAGCGCACTCCGACCACGGCCACGTCTACGACCGCGACCTTCTGCGGCTATCGCGGGATTAGGGGCGCAGGGCCGTCCCTTGCCGATGCACGGCAGGGGTTGCTAGAGTCTCAGAAAAATGCGGAAGATTCTCGCCGGACTCGTCCTTGGCGTCGACAGCGTCGTGGCTCATGGAGGAAGAGCGATTGTGTCGACCTTCGGTCAGCGCGCGCGTCTGTTTGCGGTGAGCGCGGCTCTCTTCGCGTTTGGCTTCGCCTGGCTACTGTCCGGTCCCGGATTCGTTCCGCTCATCAACTGGGACAACGGAGCCTATGTCTCCTCGCTCGCGACCGGGGCGTTGAACTGGTCCTCCTATCCGTGGAACAACCACCTGGGAATTCTCCAGGAATACCTCTTGGGGACGTGGCTGGCGCGCGGCCTGGGTATGACCCTGATTGACGGTTTCCGCATTGTGGGAGCGACTGCTTTCACCATCGCATTTGTGGCCCTCGCCGACACCTTGCGGGTCCTGACGCGCAGCGTTTTGCTCGCGGCCCTGCTGAGCGTCGTCTGGGCCACGGCCTGGGTGAATCTCCACTATCACCTTATCATCGAAGACAACTGGCTGTTCCTAGCACCTGCGGCGGTTCTTCTGCGGATATGCGTGCTGCGTGCCGACCGCTGGCGGTGGTGGGATGGACTGACCGCTGGGGCATTGTTGACCTTGGCCTTTCTCGGGTCCTGGCAAGCATTGCCCTATCTGGCACCTCCGCTGGGGGCAGCTCTGCTTGCGGGACCGCGGGAACGGAGTTGGGCGACGAGGGTTCGGGATGCGCTCGTGGTGCCAACCGCCTTTTTCCTGTCGCTCATGGGATGGGCGGCGCTGTCCGTCCTCACTTCGAGCATGAAATGGGCGCGGCTCTGGGCCGTGATCCTTTCCCGGCCCGATCCCAGTTTTCTCCCCAAGACTGCCCGTCAGCTATGGGCGTTCGTAGCCAGCGGCCTGCCCCTGGACACCATCGGCACCGCCGTGCAGTACCATCTCACGTTCAGCGCCTATCGGCTGTCCTGGACGTTGCCGCTGTCGACGAAATCGCTCGGAGGTCTTGCGCTGGGGATCGAGGTGGCGCTCTTCATTGGCGGGACATGGTGGGCGCTCCGGCGGAAGGATCTCCGGTTCCACCTTCTTCCCGCGATGCTGCTTCTATTCACCCTGGCCACCTCATTGCACAAAGACGATGCCACCTATGCCGAGCTCAAGCGTTTTGATTTCGTTCCGCCCTTCCTCGTCCTGATTGCGGGGGTTTGCTTGGGGGCCGCTGCGCCCAAGGCCCGGGTTCGGGCTGGGATCGCCACGCTTCTGGTAGCCGGCATCCTCATCCAGACGGTTCTTGGATTGCGTTGGGCTGCACATGAGCGCGCTAGCTACCGCACCACGCTGCCCTGGGCCGAGCTGCACAAACCCCCGACCCAAGTATACGGACGCGATGGTCTGGGCTGGTTCGGTTACTTTCGTCGATTGCGGCACGAGAACCCGCACGTCTGCCGGTTTGTGTTCGTGGTGAGCGAGTTCAGTTCCGGATGGTGGAATTTCGATCTGGTGGGTGCGCTTTGGTCCGAATTGCCCGACCATCTGACGATCGGTGTCGAACCCGTGGCGCTTGATCGTCCCCTGTCGATTTGGCGCTTTCCGATCAAGTACATGTCTTTGTTAGAGGCGCGCCGCCGAGGCCTGCTCGCAGGCTGTGCTTGGCTCTCCCAAGACGCCCGCGCTCTTGCAGACAAAGTCGCACCCTAGAGCGGTGTCGAGGGCCTTCAGGGATTCGCGCTCGTCGCCGCGCGCCGCTGGGCGGCGTAGTCGTCCAGTAGGTCCTCCATCCGTCCAAAGACCTGGACCATGGTCTCCTCGTCGGGCAGAAGGGTGATGCGGAAGTGATCGCGGTAGGGCACGTTGAAGCTTGTACCCGGGGCCACCAGCACATGCTTGCGCTCAAGCAAGTCGAGCGCGAAGGCCTGGTCGCTGAAATCCGGCAGGTTGGCGGTGTCCACCCGCAAAAAGGCGTACATGGCCCCGCGGGGCGGGACGACTGAGAGGTACTTGCTGCGTTTGCAGCCGTCAAGAATCGCCGCGCGCGTCTGGTACAGGCGGCCACCCGGCCGCACCAGATCGCGGATCGACTGATAGCCGCCGAGGGCCGTCTGCACGGCCCACTGGCCCACCACGTTGGAGCAGAGTCTGAGCGACGCGATGGTGTCCAGACCCATCAGATACTCGCGCGCGTGGTCCTTCTCGCCCGAGAAGCTGAGCCAGCCCACGCGAAAGCCACAGGCCCGATAGACCTTGGACAGGCCGGAGAAGGTCCCGCATAGGGTATGCGTGGCCAGAGTGGCCACCGGCGTGTATTCGGCCCCATCGAAGGTCATTTGGTCGTAAATCTCATCGGAGAACACCACCAGGTCGTGGGACTCGGCGATCTCGACCATCTTGGCCAGGACCTCGCGCGGATAGACCGCGCCGGTTGGATTGTTGGGCGAGATGATCACCAGGGCGCGCGTGCGGGGTGTCACCAGCCGCGCCAAGGCGTCGAGGTCAGGGACCCAATTGTTCTCAGGGGGGCACGGGTAGTGTACGGCGGTGCCGTCGGCCAGATGGGTGGCGGCTGTCCACAAAGGATAGTCGGGGCTAGGCACCAACACCTCGTCCCCACGATTGAGCAAGGCGCGCAGCGAGAACAGGATCAGCTCGCTCACCCCGTTGCCGATGAAAACATCCTCGGCATTGGCGTCCATGATCCCGCGGCTTTGTTGCTGCATCACCACCGCCTCGCGGGCCGAAAAGATCCCCTTTTGGTGGCAATAGGGGTCTGCGTCGCGCAGGTTTTCAATCATCGCCAAGCGCATGGTTTCGGGCGCACGAAACCCGAAGGCACCCGGATTGCCGATGTTCAGCTTGATGATCTCGTGCCCAGCCTTCTCCAACTCAGCAGCCCGGCGCGCCAGCGGACCGCGGATCTCGTAGCGGACGTTGGCAAGCTGGGAGCTGGCACGAATTCTTGTCGGAGACATCGTAAGCCGAAATCTCGCAGAAAGATGCAGCGCGCGCCAGATCTTGTGTCCACCCGTAGATGGGTATGACAGCCAATCCCTAGTTGTTTGGGGACGCAAGGCACGATAATCTGCCCGCATGCTTCGCCAAATGGTCCTCTCTGCTATGGTCGCGGCGCTGGTGGCCCTGGGCGTCTCCTACGCTGTGGTTCGCGGCGACCTGTTCCGCCGCACCGTCGACGTTCCCACGTTGGTAGGGGCCACCGTGGAAACAGCGCGCACGGCGCTCGAGCTGGCCGGATTGCTGTTGGTCGTCGCCGAGGATCGGGACGACACACCCGCGCCGCCAGGTCAGATCCTGTCGCAGCGCCCGCTAGCGGGTTCCACGCTGCGCGGGGGCGAACCGGTGAGTGTGGTGGTTGCCCGTGCGCCCACCCTGGTCAAGGTGCCCGGCGTGGTCGGCCAGCGCCTGGGTGAGGCCCGCGCCCGCCTGGACAAGGCTCGTCTCACGATCAGCCATGTAGTCGAGGAGCCCCATCCCACCCTAGGCGTGGGCATGGTCATCGCGCAAAGCATGGCCGAGGGCACTGAGGTGCGGATGGGCACGGGGCTAGAGTTGAAGGTGTCAAAGGGTCCCGAAACCGTCATCGTACCCGCTGTGGTCGGCAGGGGATTGTCCAAGGCCAAGGAACTGCTGACCCAGGCCGGGCTGACGGTCGGGCAGATTCGCCATGCTTCCGATGATGATCGCAGCCCGGGTGTTGTGCTTGAGCAGAAGCCCGCCGCCAACCAGGCCCTGGGCAAGGGCATGGCGGTGGACCTGGTCGTGAATACCGACTAGCGAGATTCACGTTTCCATCCGGTGGCGCGGGCACGCAGGCGAGCTGCCGATTCGTAGCGCGCTTCTTTCAGGCTGCGGTGGCGTGGCCTGAGATCGCCGGAACGCGCCTGTGCAGTTCGGTCCGTCCACAAACTTGCTGCCGTGCCCAGATGCGTGAAAGGAGAAGATCCAGCTCCCTTGGATCCTTGAGCGAGTCCATCACATCCTCGGCAGAGTTCCACTCTGCCGAGCGACTGCCATAGGTCAGGGGCTTGCTCACGTTTCGATGCCGGCCGTGCTTGCCGCAACGGCGCCGTCGGCTTCGTCCGCCGCAATCTCCACTATCTGATCGTCGGTCACCACTTCCAGCTTTTCAGTATCGCGCTCAGTCATCTCCTCGGACCATGCAGACGAACCGTCAGATAGATCCTTGCGCGCCTCCTGGGCCGCACCCCCCACGCTAGCTTGGGTAGACTTGCGATGCCGCCTATTTCGCCTCTTGCTCATCACCTTTCTCCGTTTCTGTACACCCTCGTTGGAGCTCGCCGTCTGTGATTTACTTCAATTTTCGTGCCACAGGAAATGCCAGCTTCCGCCGTGTTGACGGCACTTCCGCCGTTACCGGGTCGTACGCCCTGCTCCTCCGCGTGTTGCGGGTCGGTTACGATGGCGCGCCGCCAGTGGCGCTGGCCCTCCCGATAGCGGGAATGCAGTAACCCATCCATCTGTTCTTTGCCCGTGTGCCGATTCCAGCGCCGACCTGCCGCATGTCGTCGTTGATGAGCCCGTGACGCCCGCTGGCGTGACGAAGGAGCCTCGACGGTCCATAGTGGTGCCACCAATAGGGTCCGGTGGTGTTCTTTCCGATGGGCGCTCGTGCGCGAGCAGTTTCTGTCGGCACATCAATGAAAACGGCGGCATCAAAGCGGGCGGCCTCGCTGCGGTTCGTCCGAGCAGTCTGCCTGCACACGGAACGTGGAAGGCTGGCTCCGTGAGCCGATAACATCCAGAAAGGAGTAGGAGCAATGACCCGCTGGAATCCCAAGAACGCACTCGTTCATCTCTCCCTCAGTGCTGCTGTCAAGGGACTCGGCTTGATCCCGGACGGCGCACTCCGGCGCCGCATCGAAAGGTCCAAGAAAGACCTCAACGAGCCGTCGAGCGGGGACTTCTTGTTCAAGCTGTTCAGCGAGGTCAAGCGGCGCCGTCGCGAGCTGAGTCCAAACTGCCTCTCGCGCCTGGTGCACAACCTGGTCGGCGACCAGATCCTGCTGGGCACGCCCTATCGCAAGCGCAACAAGAAGGAGCTGACCGACTACCCACACATGATGGTCATCAGCCCGACCATGCGCTGCAACTTGAAATGCGTCGGCTGCTATTCCGCCTATTACAACCGGAAAGACGCCCTCAGTACGGCTGACCTGGATCGGGTCTACGGCGAGGCCAAGGACCTGGGCATCCGTTTCGTGGTGGTGAGCGGCGGCGAACCGTTCATACGCGAGGATTTCCTGGAGCTGTGCGAACGGCACAGCGACATGATCTTCATGACCTATACCAATGGAACCTTGATCGCTGAACGCCAGTTGGCACCCCGATTGGCCAAGCTGGGCAACGTGATCCCGTGCATCAGCGTCGAGGGTTTCGAGAAAGAGACCACCTTGCGCCGAGGTGTGGGCGTGTGGAGCCGGATCCTGGCTACCATGGCGGCCCTCAAGGAAGCGGGCGTGATCTTCGGCTTCTCGGGCACGCCGACGCGACTGAACAACGATCTCATCGTTTCGGACGAGTTCATTGACTTCTACGTTGAGCGCGGCTGCATGATCGGCTGGTATTTCTCCTATATGCCGGTCGGGCGCGATCCGGACCTCAGCCTGATGCCCACTCCCGAGCAGCGGTTGCACCGCATGCAGCGCATCCGCGAGATCCGCGCGAACAAGCCCATCGTGGCGGCTGACTTCTGGTGCGATGGGCCTCTCGTGGGTGGTTGCCTGTCAGCCGGGCGGCGCTACTTCCACGTGAACGCCCAGGGCGGCGTAGAGCCATGCGTGTTCCATCAGTTCCACGTGCACAACATCAAGGACGTGTCGCTGAAGACCGCCTTGTCGAGCGACTATTTCAAGTACGTTCGGCAGCGAAATCGCGAGGTGAAGAATATCTATCGGCCCTGTCCCATCATCGACCGCCCGCAAATCCTGCGCGACGCCCTAGACAAATTCCATCCCATGCCCTCGCAAGAGGGGGCGTATAAGATCAAGAACGTTCTTGCCGACGGGCTGGACGAGTACGCGGTCAACCTCAAGAGGGTCATGGATCCTGTCTGGCAAAGCGAGTTTCCCGACGCGCCTGAGACGGTAGATGATTCCCAGCATGTGGGAGAGTACGGGCGCAGCCTGCTTAAGGGGGATGGGCCAGCTTCTGGTCGGCCGCCCCGCGATGTCCACAAACGAGCGGCCGCCGCGCGCTGACCTGCGCTAGAGCGCCGGTCCTTCGTCCCTCCCTACCCCGCTGTGAAATGGCGGCCACGGAATGCCCGCTGCCCGCCCCATTGTCCCCTATCCCTCGATTCCCGGTGTGACCCCCAGGAAGGCGAGGCATCGAACCAATAGGGCGGCGGAGGACCTCGCCTTTGACACTGTACGCGATTCTGTTTCTGGCAGGAGCGCTGACGATTCTCTTGCCCTGCATTCTTCC
>PMIX01000081.1 GCA_003158395.1 Myxococcales bacterium
CAGCGTCCCGACACCTGCGGGTCGCATCCCTGCCCGCAAGTCAGCGACGACGCGCAGCCGAGGGCGGGATTGTGGCAAGCGAACCCCGCTCCGCCGCCTGGCTCTTGGCAATCGTAGAGAATGGACCCAGATGGACAACAGGCAAGCCCAGCGTCGGAACTCGGCGTCGTCGAATCCAGGTTCGGCGGTCCATCCTTGTTCGTCCCCGCGAGGGCATCATTATTGTTTGCGTCGCGGTTTGTGTCATTGCCATTGGGACAGGCAGCTATGAAGAGGCCGCCCGTGGCGAGAAGAAGCACGTTGAATGGATGATTGCGCATGGAATCCTCCGTCTACTGTTCTGCCAGTGCAAACCTCATGCCTGTTATGGCAGCGGCGAACAGGCGATGCTTCCTTAGCTATCTGATGCTCCTTGTTGCACCGTGGCCTCAGAATTCTGTTGAGGCGGGGAGCGTTGGACGCAGACCGTGAAACCGCGGTTCCGGCTTTGGCATCCAACTTAGATCCCTTCAGGGGGTGTCGATGGTGCGCTGCAAACTGTTGGGCCGCAGCGGCCGGCGTGTTCGTGGTTGGGCAAAAGACAGTTAGCACGGTCTCTTGCTCCCCGAGGCGCATCGGTCAGCACGGAAGAATCCTGTGTGCGCCGGAAAGTTGGCACGTAAGATAGGGGCCCAATGAATGAGCCAGTTCGAATTGCCATCGTGGGCGCCGGCAACGTCGGTGCCACCTTCGCCTACTCGCTCGTGCTGAGCGGCCTGGCCAGCGAGATTGTTCTGATCGACGCGGATCAGGCTCGCGCCGAAGGCCAGGCCATGGACCTCGACCACGCGGTTCCCTTCAATCAAGCGGTCCGGGTGTGGGCGGGTACCTATGATGATTGCAAAGGGGCGTTGGTCACCATGGTTTCGGCTGGCGCCAGCCAGCGACCGGGCGAGGGCCGCATGGACCTGCTCAGGCGCAACATTGCTGTCCTTCGCAACGTCGTCGGCGAAATCGCCATGGTCAATCCGGAAGGCATCATTCTGGTGGCCACGAACCCGGTCGACGTCCTAACCTACGCAGCCCACAAGATTTCCGGGCTCAGCCGCAGGCGCGTGTTCGGATCAGGAACGATCCTGGACACCGCCCGGTTTCGCACCCTGTTGGCCAACTATTTCGATGTCGACCCACGCAGCCTGCACGCACACATCATAGGCGAGCATGGTGACAGTGAGGTTCCGGTGTGGTCCCTGGCCAACATCGCGGGAGTCCGGTTCGCCGACCTCGCTGGCGAAGGCTGGCCCAAGGTCGAAGCCCGCGCGATGGAGGAGATCTTCCTCAAGACGCGGGACGCGGCCTCCCACATCATCGAGCGCAAGGGCGCGACCTACTATGCGGTCGCCTCGGGGCTGCTGCGCATCGTGGAGGCCGTCGTGCGCGACCAAAGTACGGTCTTGTCGGTGTCGAGCCTCCTCACCGGACAGTATGGCTTGTCCGACGTGTGCCTCAGTTTGCCGACCGTCATCAACCGGCGCGGCGTGGCCAGGGTCTTGCAGCTCAATCTTGACGAAAACGAGATCGAAAAACTCACCCGCTCCGCGAAGATCTTGTCGGCCAGCATCGCAGAGCTGGGGCTGTAGTCTATCGCCTCGGGCCGAGGCAGGCGTTCACGCAGACGTGGCATCGTCGGTTGAACTGGCCTCGGCGGCGCCGGCCTCGGTGGGCATTGGTTCCGCGGAGACTTCCGTCGCGCCGCCATCTTCGCCGGCATCGCTCGTTTGCACGGCGGGCTCACCCTGCCCGGCGTCTCCGCTTCCGTCATTATTCAGCCCCGGCGTGGCATCAGACGGGGCATCCGCGGCATCCCCGGCGACGAAAACTCCACTCGCGTCGCGAGGGAGATCAGCCACATCCGTCCTATCCAGGGAAGCGTCCCGCCCGTCGGGTCGCTGATCTTGCGCAGCATCGACGATGCCCGCGTCTGCCACCTCCTGGCCCGCATCTCGATAGCCCAGCTCTGGACCGCCCAACTCTAGACTGCCCAGATCCGGCAAGGTATCCACACTGACCTTGTCGATGGCTGCGTCAACGTGTGCGTCGATAGGTGCGTCGATGCGTGCGTCGATGGATGCGGGCGAGTCGGCGCCCCTATCGGGGCCCCTCGCTGCGTCGATTGGCCACCGATAGGCCGGATTGGATCTTCGGCATCCGGTCCCAGCCATCCCGATAAGCATCGCCAGCATCACCCAAGAACTGCGTTCTCGTATCAAGCCAGACCTCCGTCGGCAAGGTTTTGCGTATCTTACCAGCAATGATGTCGGGCGGGACGATTCCTTGTACAATGTCCCCTTCGATGCTGACCCTGGTGCGTCTCTGTACTCTCTGCTGCTTGACCACCGTGCTGGCGCGCCCCGCCCACGCCCAGCTGGATGCGATCGGCACCCAAAGGGTGGCCGTGGCCCGCCTGGAGTTCGAGGGAAGGATACCCAAAGGCCTTCAACAGCTCTTTGCTCGCCGCCTGCTCGAGGGCTTGTCTGCCGTGCATTTCGAGGTGCTATCAGAGGATGACGTGCAGAAGACACTGGTTGGCCCCAACCTGCCCCTGGCAAGCTGTCGGGACGCCTCTTGTTTTCCGGCCATGGCTTCCGCGCTGTCTGCGAGCTACCTCATCAATGCCAAGGTCAGCGAAAGCAACAAGACCTACGTGGTGACCATGGACATCATCAATGGACGGACCGGCGCCGTTCTCGGCAGCAATCGCGAACGGTGCGAAACCTGCGGCGTGGAAGAAGCGGGCGAGAAGATGGGATTGGCAGCCTCCGCCTTGCGCGAAAGGCTGGAGACCGTGGCGCGAGCACCCGCCCGCTTTGTTGTGAGGTCCCGTCCGGCCTCTGCCGCGGTGGTGCTGGATGGCAAGAGTGTCGGCGTCACGCCCCTCGATGTGGAGCTGGCTGGAGGTATGCACCACCTGCGCTTGCTCATGCGCGGCTATGACACGCTGGAGCGGACCTTCACAGTGGTCAGCGGTGTGGACGAGAGCATGGACCTGGAGCTGGTGGCCATCCCTTCGCACTTCCCCTATCGCACAGCGGGACTTGCCACCTTGGCCGGCGGGGTGGTCTTGCTGGCCAGTGGCCTGATCACGCTGACTTTCGACCGCAAGGAAGTCGGCTGCACGGCCCAAAACAAGGACCCGGATGGTCATTGTCCGTGGGTCCTTTCCACCAAGTGGTGGGGGGCGGCCATGCTGGGTGTGGGCGCTGTGGCCGCCACCCTGGGGGGTGCTTTTCTCTACGTCGCACCACGCTCGGGCACCACCATGTTGGGCGCGGGCCTGACCCGGACCTTCTAGGGCATTCTCCAGTCGCTACTTCCCCAGTCGGGCCTGCACGCGACCGAGACGGGCCTTCACTCCCTCATCCTGGGGCGATAGGGCGCGGGCGCGCTCATAGGAGGCAAGGGCTCTGTCGTAGCGTAGCAACTTGAAGTAGGCGTCACCCAAGATGACGTGATAGCGGGGTATCTGGGGACGAAAGGCAACCGCCCGCCGGGCGTAGTCCAATGCGTCCGTGTAGCGGGCACGTTCAAAGGCCACCTCGGCCAAGCCGGCGATCGCTTCTGGATTCGTGGGGTCTGCGCGGATGGCGCGGTCAAAGGCAGTCTCGGCGCCATTCAGGTTACCCTGCGCCAGGGCCTCCTTTCCCTCGTTGGCGGCGTGCGCGGCGCGAACGCGATCACGCGGCGACTCCTCGGGCATCTCGGCGCCGGCCTTCTTGGGCGCGGGCTTGGCCGCCTGAGACGTGTCTTCAAGCGATGGCCCCGGTTCCGCAGGGACCGGGCTTTTCGCCCTTTCCTGCGCCACCGAATCCTTGGGATCGAGCTCGGAAACGACCTGGTAGGTGAGCCTGGCGTCCGCCCGTTTGCCGCTGTCCCATTGCTCTTGCGCTCGTTTGCGAAAATCATCCGACAGGCGGGCGACCTGGCTCCCTTGCTTGTCTACTTCCAGCAGCCTCGTCAGATGGGTCCAAGCCCTGGTGAAATGGCCGCTGGTTACCGCTGAAAACAGGTTCGCGGCTGCGCTGCGGGCCAGGTCCTCATCGGACGTTTTCGGCGCAGCCGACGCAGCTTCTGCCTTGTCTCCCACGCGGCGGGAGTCGGTGGTTTTCCCGGCCCGCGCGCGCAGTTCCGTGTCGCCGGGGAGGAAGCGCAGGGCTTCGCGAAAGCGCAGCCCCGCCAGGTCGGAGAGGCCCGCTGCCATAAGGGCGTTGCCCAGACTGCGGAATTGATTGCCATAGATGCGGCGCAAAGAAGCGGCTCCCCCCGAGGTCGTGCCGAGCCGCTGCGCCTCCTTCTCCGCCCATTCGATATTGCGCAGGACGGATTGTTCAATGGGCTGAAAGTACTGCTCGGCCTCAGCGGCAGCGGCGGCCTTGCGCAGGAATGGCGCCACGGTTTCAGCCTCGTCGGTCTTGGTAATCTCCACAAACACCGGCGTGTACGCGACGATTTCGTGCGGCGGCCGCAGACCGAAGAATAGCGCCGCGCCTAGTCCTACCGCCGCCACCAGAGCCAGCCCCAAGGCCAGGCGGCGCAGGCGGCGCGAGCGCGGAGAGGGCATCTTGTCGGCCAGCTTCTTCCGCCAGTCTTCGTCCACGTCGGGCAGTTCAAGGTCGTCCCAGTCTGTCTGCACCCTCGCTGCGATCTGCGCTTCACAGAGCATGGCCTCGACCACCGCCATGCTCTGGGGCCGCTCCGCCGGATTCTTCTCCAACATCTGCAGCACCAGCGTTTCCAGCTCCGCCGGGATCTGTGCTCCGGGCGCGCGTTGTCGGAGGGGCTGGGGTTTGTCGGTGATGTGCTGGGCAACCGTGACCATCACATCCTTGTTCCAGAATGGACTGGCGCCGGTGAGCATCTCGTAGGCCATGGCCCCGAGCGAATAGATATCGCTCCGGTGGTCGTAGCCCTTGCCCCGGATGCGCTCGGGGGCCAGGTAGTCTGGGGTACCGAACACGCTGTCCGCGGCGGCCATGCCTTCGGGCGGAGGTTCGACGCTGATCAGCCCGGCGATGCCAAAATCCACGACCTTGACCAGGTCGCGACGGCGGCCGCTTTTCGCCAACATGATATTGTCAGGCTTCACGTCCAGGTGAACGATGCCCTTGCCATGGGCGGCACCCAGCGCCTTGCACACCTGACGCAAGATCGCGATGCTCCGCTCGATCCCGATCGGCTCGTCCCCCTCCAACTCGCGGCGCAGGGTAGGCCCCTCGATATACTCCATGACGAAGAAGACCTGGCCGTCCGGCAACTGGCCAAAGTCCGTCACATCACAGATGTTGGGATTGCCGATCTTCGAGGCCGCGCGCGCTTCTTGCCGGAAATGTTCGACGGCCTTGGGGTCGCGTGCTTTGGCCGCGAGCAGGGTCTTGAGCGCCACGCGCTTCTCCAAGTCCACGTGTTCGGCCAGATAGACCGCGCCCATGGCGCCCGTGCCCACACGCGTGACAATGCGATAGCGCGTGCCAGGAATAATCTCGCCCGGCGGCAGCATGGGTTGCATGCCGCCCGTGGCGTGACGATTCCGTTGCGCCGAGGGTCGTTCCACGTGGGGTCCGAGTCTTGCGAGCGCCGGAGAAAGACACCGGTCGCCGCATGTTATGCTATCACGGCAGGGCCGCGGGCGAACTAGTGCCTCCGGTCAAAACTTCGGCCACGTTTGGGCGGCCGATCCATCCCGGCCGGCTGCGTTGCTCCTCGGTTACATACGTCAAGTATGCGCCCTCGTCGCGCCTTGCCGTCCGGGCGCCTCGTCCACCGAAACATGACCGCTCTTCTGACCGGAGGCACTAGCCGCACTGCAAATTCGTTCTCACAAGGCCCGCTCCCTGGCGACCGGTACCTAATCCTTCTTGTGAACCAGCGCGGGCGGCCACACTCAGCGTTCGTCCTTCGGGTTGAAGATCGAGCGCAGGGTACCGGCGGTTTCGAGATCGAGCTCGGACCAGCTTTCGATGGGCAGGGAACATTCCGCGAGCGCGGTCGTCGCGAGCTCGACGCGTTCACCGGTTAGGTTCGAGACCAAGTTCTCGAGGCCCGGGTTGTGCCCGACTACCATCACTCGCTCAGACGATCTTGCGTGCGCGCGGATCTCGCGAAGGATCGCGGCCGGCCCGGCGAGGTAGAGCGCATCCAGAAAATCGACGGGGCCCGAGAGCTTCCCGCCCAGAGCGAAGAACTCGAGCGTCTCACGCGCGCGCGTCGCAGTCGAACAAAGCACGCGGTCGGGGAGGAGATTCCGCTCGCGGGCGAGCTCGCCCATGCGGCGAGCATCCTTTCGGCCGCGTGGGGTGAGCGTGCGCTCCTTGTCCGAGACGGGCTCGTCACGGTCGGACTTCGAGTGCCGGAGAATAGAGAGTATCCGCACGCGTCCATGGTCCGCCGGGCCGCCTCCGGATGCAATCCCGAAGGGCATCCCGAGGAGCGGGCGTCCAGGGCGGTGCTACGGTCGTGAACGGGGTTTTCCAATGACGGAAGCGAGGCGCGGAGTTTAGGCTGCGCGCATGAACCCGAGCAGCCTGTCTTTTGCGTTGGTGACGATATCTCTGGGAACGGCCGTGGCGTCGAGCGCGGAGGCGACGCCTGCCGCGCTCGGTGTCACGTATGCCGGCTGGAGGGGAGAGTACGGCAACGCGGACCGCAAGCTGGCCACATTCAAGGAGATCGGATTCCGAATCGTCTCGTTCGTGCCCACTTACGCCTACACGGGGCTGAACAAGATCGATCTGGCCACCGGCCCCGACGCCGCCGAGCTGGCCAAGGCGGTCGGGGCCGCGGCGCGCATGGGGTTCGCCGTCGTGATCAAGCCGCACCTGGACCCGCTGCTCTACCGTCCCGGCTTCGATCCCTTCCAGTCGGAAAACCAGAGCTGGCGCGTGAGCTGTCCCTGGCGCGGCTTCTTCGATGTGGACCCGATGGGCGACGACTACAGAAGCGGCGTCGTGTTCGCGTCGCTGCGCGCGGTGAGGACGGCGATCGACAACCTGGGCGGCGCGCTCGCCGCGCCCGTTCGCCTGGAGTTGGGCGCCGAGCTCATGAACTCCATGGTGTACAACCCCGCGCGCTGGGTGGAGCTGCTCGCCGCTGCGAAGAAGGAGCGCCACCGCCTGGGACTCGACAAGGCCGTCGCGGTATCGCACAACTTCACCCACCACCTCGAGATCCCCGAAGACTTCGTGGCGCGTATGAGCCCCGCCGGAAAACGTGCGCTCGGGCGCTACATCCGCGGCCTCGACGCGCTCGCCCTGTCGCAGTATATGGACCTCACCGCGGCCATACCTGCCGTCGAGCGCGGGACCCGCCTGCCCACCGCCGACGAGATCGCGCAGGCCCTGGTGCTGCACGAGAAGAACTTCAGGCGGCAGATCCTGGTCGGCGCCCTGGGCCTGCGCCCCACTGAGATCCCGCCCCTGCACATCGGCGAGTACGGCGTCGGGCGCGGAGGTCTCCGCCACCCGAACCTGTGGGCGGGCGACGCCACGCCCGCCCAGGAGAAGGAGCTGGCGCTGCAGATCGCGCGCGGCCACGAGGGCCTGGTGCGCTACTTGGCGCTGCCCGACGGTCGCACTGTCCAGAGCGCGGTTCTGTGGGTCACCGGCCCCCACTACGACATCTTCGGCTGGGGAAACCAGAAACACGCGATCCCCGAGGCGGCCGCCGCGATCAAGGCGGGCTTGCGCTGAGGAGACAGGCGAGTCGAATCGCTCCGCCGAAAGCTCGAGGTCGCCGTGGAGCACAGAGTGGGTGGCATGGCTCCGTAGCACCTACACCAGCTCGGGTCGGTGTATCGCGCGGACTGAAACAAGACGCGGTACACTCATGATGCATGATAGGCATAGTTGTTGATCGGGCGCGGCGAGGGTCGGCAACGCGACGTCGGGCGCGGGCTGGGGCGGGGTGGGCGTTGGCCGTGCTGCTCCTGGCGACTGCTGGGCCGTCCCGGGCGGAGGACCCCAAGCAGGAAGCGAAGGCGCGTTACACCACCGGGCAGAGCCACTACAACCTGAACGAGTTTCAGGAGGCTTTGCAGGATTTCAAGGAGGCCTACCGCCTCTTCCCCGATCCGGTCTTCCTGTTCAACGTCGCCCAGTGCGAGCGGCAGCTTGGCAACCTGGATGAGGCGATCAAGTTCTACCGCAGCTACCTGCGCAACAAACCGAAAGCGCCCAATCGCCAGGAGGTTCTGCGGCGGATCGATGAAATGCAGGCCGTGATCGATGCAAAGAAGTCGGCATCCGAAAAGCCGCCCCTGAACCTGGTGCCGCCAGCCGCGGGGGACGAGCCCCGCTTGCCTGCCCCCGCGCCGACGGCAGCGCCCACGGCGGCGCCGGCCGTGTCGGCTCCGACACCGGCGGTCGCGCCGGCCGCGCCAGCACCGCCCGTGCCACCTCCCGCGGTCGAGCCCCCCGACACGCAGGGCGCCACGGCCGCGCGCACTGACCTTGTCGCCCAGACCTCATCGCCAGCTCCAGCGGCAGCCCCTGCGTTCTACCAGCGTTGGTGGGTCTGGACGGCCGCAGCGGTGGTGGTGGTCGGCGTGGGCGTCGGTGTGTACGCGGCCACGTCACGGGGTGGAAATGGAGCGCCCAGCGCCACGTTGGGCACGCAGCCTGTCTTCTAAGCCCCCGGGGTTGTCTTCCTCGTCAAGGCCTCCCATGAACAAGCTTCGATTTTTCCATTGCCTGGTTTGGTTGGTGAACTGCACCGTTGCTGTGGGGTGCAATCGATCGTCGGGAACCTATGTGGTGCTTGATTTCCAGGGCGCCGTCCCGACCCCGCCGCCAATTCACAGCATCGCGCTGGACCTGGACATGAGCGGCCAGAAGGCCCCGGCGGTTTTCACAGCACCTAGTGGAGGGGAAATCAAGCTCCCAACGGATGCTGTCCTGCAGATCCAACATGGCTCGGGGGATCTCACAGTGACCGCAACGGCCAAGTCGGCGGACGGCAGGGTTGTGGGCACTGGGACGGGCTCGGGCAAGGTGGTGGCTGGTCAAACCATCCACGTCACCGTGGTCTTCGGCGGCATCGGGGGCGACGCAGGGCTAAGCAGGGATGGATCAGGGGACGTGGCCACAGAGGGCCCTGCCGGCAGTGGCGGAGCGACTGGTACCGGTGGGGCAGGGATGGACGGCCCTGGCGGCACTGACGGCGCAGGCGGTGCCAGCGGTGGCGCCGGCGGCGGAGCGGCTGGCGCCGGTGGGGCAGGGGGCGGGGCTCAGGATGCTGGTCCCGACGGGCCCAGCGGAGGCACGGGCGGCGGAACCGGAGCAGCGAAAATCGTCAGCGAGCCGTCGGCGCTGCCTTTCGGCGACATACGTGTCGGCAGCACGAGCGCCCCGATGTCGACTATCATTCGCAACCTCGGCAACGCACCGGCACCGGCGCTGTCGGTGAAGCTGCCCCCGACAGCCTCGTCGTTTGAGATAAAGGCTGATCTGTGCTCCGGCAAGATGCTGGCGCCCGACGATACCTGTACGATTTCGGTGGTCTTCTATCCCACCGCACTGGGGTCCGTGTCGGCTGTGTTGTCCGTGGATGCGGGAGGCGTCAGTGGCACGGACATCACCCTGACCGGCACGGGCGTTTCGCTGCCCCTCGAGGTGTTGACTCTTCAACCCACACAGGGATCGTTTGGTGCGGTCGATGTTGGTAGCAGCAGCAGCGTCACCTTCGCCGTGACCAGTTCATCTGCGTCCGCGCTGTTTGTCAGCAACACGGGCGGTCCCGTTTTCCAACTCACCGACGACCACTGCAGCAATTGGGTACCGGCCGTCAGCACGGCGTGCACCTTTGGGGTGACCTTCGCACCCAGCGCCGCTGGTCCAGCCAGCGGAACTGTGACAGTGAAACCGTCCGACGGGACAACGCCTGTGACCGCGGCGTTGTCCGGGGCTGGTCGTGACTATGTCACCCTGTCGGTCAAACTGACGGGAAACGGAACCGGAACCGTGGCGGGATCCGGCCTGACCTGCCAGGCAGGGATCTGCACGGGCCGGTACCCGACCACTGAGCCGCCCGGCTCGCCTTCGGCACCCACAGTTACCTTGACGGCCAAGCCTGACCTCTCCTCGACATTCGGGGGCTGGATGGGCGGCGGATGTGCCGCCGCGAGCACATGCACGGTCGTGCTGACCTCGTCCACCACGGTGGCGGCGACATTCAACGCCGTCACGGTCACACCACTCATGGTTGAAGTGGGACTCAACGCCTTGGGGTTGGCCGGCCAGACTGGAAGCTTGCGCTCGGCCGACAACAGCCTGACCTGTTCTGGCTCGTGCGCGCCTGTCCCCTATCCGGCTGGGTCCACCATCGCGCTGTCGGCAAAACCCGATCCTGGCTTCACCTTCATCGGCTGGACCGAGGGGCCCTGCCGTGGCACGTCCCCCGTATGCACGTTTGCACCTACCAGCGACGTCGTCGTCTCGGCCACCTTCGGCCCGCAGGCCTACATGTTCGTCACGTCGAGCATGGTGATTCCTGGAAAGTTGGGCGGCGTGGCGGGCGCGGACGTTGAATGCACGAAGCGTGCGGCAGCGGCCGGCCTGCCGGGAAACTACCGGGCCTGGCTGTCGAGCAGCGCCGTGGATGCCAAGTCCAGGGTCGGCAACGGAGGCTGGGTGCGCGTGGATGGTCGGCCCTTCGCGCGCAACCTAGCGACACTGGGTGTGCTCACGAACCAGGTCTTGTACTACCCGCCGCGGATCGACGAGATGGGCAACGATGTGGGGCCGGGCCATGTCATGGTCGCGACCGGTGGCAACCAGGACGGCTCAAGCTTTGCCAGCCAGTGCGGCGACTACACGGACCCCGCCGGAAGCCTCTATGTGGGAGACGCCATTGCGGGCAGCGGCTACTGGGCCCACAGCCAACTCATGACGAATGGCTGTTCAACTGCAGTTCGGCTGTACTGTTTCAACTCCACTGCGACGGGGGACATCAACCCCGCGCCGCTGCCGGGCCGCCATGTCTTCGTCACCGCCTCAGGATGGTCGCCATCCGGCGGTATCGCCAACGCGGACGCTTTCTGCCGGGCCGACGCCGCCGCGGCCAATCTTGCAAACGCCCCCGTTTTCGTCGCCTTGCTCGCCACCAGCACGGCAACGGCGGCTTCGCGCCTCACCATGGGCGGCGCACCGTGGAAGCGGGTTGACGACGTCTTCGTTTTCCGTAGCCCGAACGATTTGACGACGAACAACCTGCTCGCACCGGTCGATTTGGTGGCGGACGGCAGCCTCTATGGCGATTTCAGCTTTTGGTCAGGAGCCAAGGATCCCGGCTCAGCCAGCCCAGCAGATGCTTCGTGCCAGGACTGGAGCACATCAAGCGCCGCAGCCCACGGGCTGTACGGCAACGCGAACCTTTCCGGTGGGCCTGAGTGGTTTGGCAACCCGACGACGACACCAAATACTTGCGACAGAACCAACACTCGTCTGCTGTGCGCTGAGCCCTGATCGCAAGAACCGTTCTTCGCGCTACCGGGTCCGCCACGGCTTGGTCGGGGGCACGAGGTCCACTGGGCGGTCGGGGGCCGATGGCCCCACCAGATCGACAGGCGCACCCAGGTCCACGGGCAAGGCGGGTGCCAGGTTGGCTGGCGCATCGAGATCCACGGGTGGCTCGCTCGCGCCGCTCGGCGCGGCCGCTTGCAGGGCCAGCGGCCGGAGAGTCATTCTGCCCGCTGTCGCGGCTGTCTGCGGCCGCCCCGGTGAGGGTCGGGCAGAGGGCTGAGCAAGGACGGTGGGTGCGACAGCCGGACGGGCAGCGGGTGTTGGCCCGCGCGTAGGTTGAACGGGCCGTGCCGCGGCCGGAGCAGGTGACGCCTGCAATGGGCGACGGAGCGGCCCCTGAATGCTTCCCGCCGGGGCGCCGGCCGGCAGCGAGATTTCGATCGCGTCGCCGGTCGCACCAGACGCTGCGTCCGGGCTAGCTGACGGCCGCTGGCCGGCTGAGGAAGCCGTGCCCGGCGAGGCGCCCGGGGCCTTGCGCGACACGGTCAGGTAGGGGAGGGCGTCGTCGACCTGGCGCTCAAGCGCCCGCGAGACGTGTTCCTGGCGTCGCTCCCAAACCAGGTTGATCGTCATCTCGTGGATCTTGGCTTTGATCACGTGATACGGCCGCTCCACATGAATCCCCTTCGCGGTCACGTGGATGACGTGATAGCCCTTGGGCACCTTCAGGGTGACATTGCCTTCCTTGGGCGTTCCCACCGCCTTGGCGCGATCCTGGTCGAGCCACAGGCGTGCCCCTTCGACCGGGCCGCTGTCGTCCACCACCGTGATCTTGAATTCTGCCTCGGATGCCTCCAGGTTGAAAACAGCGAACGCGGTCTTGCGGGGAACCACCTCGACCGTCTCAAAGGGTTCGCTCAAGACCAGAACCTGGCGACCTCGGGTGTAGATGCCATACAAATGAACGAAGTACTTGCCCTTGGGAATGCCCCTAAAGGTCGTGCTGCGTTCGATGTGCCAGGCCTCAAAGCGCCGTTTGCGTTGACCCAGCCAGTCCAGTTTTTTCTTGTACGCGGTGGGGTTCTCAATCACCGGCGTCTTGGTGCTGCGTGAGATGAGGACGGAGAACATCTCCTCCTTGGAATCGGGATCCCACTGCACACGCACCACGATGGTACCGCGGAACGAGAGCACGACCACCCACGCCACAGACCCCAGCAGCGCCAGCACGCACAGGCCGGCGATCAGGGGGTTGACCATCACCAGGCCCGTGGATCGGCCGATGAGTGCGCCGCTGGCTCTGTGCACCTTCTGCTTGGAAACATCAAATAGAATCAGATCGACGTTCACCCAGGGGGCCGCCAGCCCAGCCGGCCGGATGCGGTACATGAGCACGGCCTCGCTGCCCATGTCGTGCGCCAGGACCGCAAGCGCGTCTTCCGTGGCTCTGCTGGCAGAAATCTCCTCGGTGCGGACCTGCGAGCGCGAGGCAGAAAGCTCCCAGGGCGGGCGCATGAGCGCTTCCAACAAGCCGCCCGAAAGCCGCTCGGACCGGACCAAGAAGGGCCAGTAGAAGGGTTGACCGCTTCCCGGCAGAGGCGCGATGGTCACCGCAGTCAGCGTCGGCTCGTAAAGCAGGTCGAACTTCTGCAGGAGCGTATGCAGGTTTCTCGCCAGCGTCGAGGGCGGCCCCACGGGCTTCTCCGCCCCGCCAGCAGCGGCGCGGACCTGTTCCGATTCGGCTTGGCGCGACTTGATTTCCTGGCTCAGGGCTGCCGCCGCCGGGTCCGCCCCGCCCACCTTGTCCAGGCGAGCGCTGACGGCCTTAACTTGCTCCGTGCTCAAATCCTGAACCTTGATGAGAGGAGCCGCCTGACTGACTGCCGCGCCGCCGGTCAAGGCGCGCGCAGCCACGGTGGACGCCAGGCCCGGCTCCTGGGGCGCGAGCTTCTGTGCGGCCGCCAGGGCAGCCGCCTCCACCTGCGGCCCAAAGGTCCCGGGGGCCGATCTGGCCACAAGGGGAAGAACCACGCGCCACTCGGAGGCGGGTCGACCCAGCAAGGGCGACAGCGCCTCGTCGCGCTTTGCCACTGAATCGCCGCGCTCGACGGCCAGCGCGGCCCTTGCCACCACCACGGCCGGCACGTTGCGCGCACCCTCGAGCATGTCGAGTTCACGTTCGGCAGCGTCAAAATCCCTTAGGGCGACTTTGGCGCGGGCCTTGGCGGCACGCAGAGCGACGTTCTTGGGATCAGCCGCCAGGCCTTCTTCGGCCAGTTCAACCGCGGCGGCCCAGTCGCCCATGAGCATGCGCGCCTGCACCCGCGTCTGTTTGAGCAGGCCGGGCTCGTCGGCCAGGGAGCCAAGAAGGTCAAGCACGCCGGGCAGATTTGCGGTCGTGTTGGGCAGCGCGACCTCGATCGCGCGTGCCGCGGCGGCGGCGTCACCAACCAGCAACGCGGCCTGTGCCGCCACGAATGGGCGCAGATCAGCCAGGCCCACGGCCGGGCCTTCCACGACGGTGGCGCCGATAGCGGGGGCCAGATGTAGGGCGAGCTGGCGAGCCATGTCGCCGATCTCACCCATGGCCGCGCCCACCGAAATGCGGCCGACGCGCTTGCCCGCGGGGCCATAGACCAGGCCGGCCACCATCAAGTGTTTGGCAGACTGTTGCAGCTGCGCGACCAGAATGCGGTCGGCACCGAGTTGCTCAGCGATCCTAGGTGCCAGGTCTTGGGTCACGGTCAGGCTGCCACGCGGGGCACGGCCGGTGAAAGCCTCGATGGCGAGGGCGAGCTCGTGCCGCGGCACCAGATGGCGCTCGCCAGGTTTCAGATAGGAGCGCAGGAGCAGGGACACCGCAGCAGCCTCCACGCTGAGTTCTGGCGGGGCGCTGAGGTCCGGGAGCACAGCCGCGCCTTGAGCCGCCGCGGGTCGCGCCGGCGCCAAGGCCCCGAGCAAGAGCGCGGCCAGCAGGGCCGGACAAAGGCGAGCGCTGGCGCGGGTTACGGGCATCGCGAGGGTCTTCTCTTGATCTTCGTCGGTTTGGTCGACAAATCAATGCCACCGCGATCCCCTTCAGCGACGTATCGCGATCGCGTCAGGGGGTGCTAGAGTCGGTGGCGATGTCCAGGCCATCCTTTCTACTCGCCGCTTGCTTCGTGGTTGTGGCTGTGGGCGGCTGTCGCTCCGATCCCAACAAACCGCTCGGTCTCGCCGATTCATACGTCTTGTTCGCGCCCGTGGCGGGAAAGTCGGATGGCGCACTCCCTGTCGTGCGCCGTCTCGATATCAAAGACGAGGCTGTGCAGCCACTTCCCCGGCTGCTCGAGTCGAGCTTCGCTTTCGAGATGGTGCGCACATCCTACTTGGTCAAGCAGTTCGTTCGCGAGGCCAGCGTTGACGGCCAACGGTTCACGGCAACTGCGCAACGCAATGCTGCGGAGCCGACCTGCCTGGTCCTGGGGCTGGAGCGACAGCCCTACGGACTCGGACTGGCATTGGCCCAGACCTTCGGCGGCCCACAGCCGCGGCCACATCTGCCGTGGATCGGCTTGCCTGCCGATCCCTCTGCCGACAAGGCGCTGGTGCAAACCCTGGCCGGCCGCTTGGCTACCTATGTCGCGCATTTTGTCGGCACGGGTGGGGCACTCACCGACGCCCCCGCGCCTTCGCCGGTCCTCGTCGAAGGTTTCCGCATTGCAATGGAGACCATCGCGCGCGAGTGGCGGGTGGGAACCGGCCCGGCTGGCGTGATCCAGGTTGAAGAGGGCTCAACCGCACAGCGTGAAATCTTCGCCAATGTGCGTGAGAATCGATATGTCCTCCGCCCGGACGGGGCAACCCCACGCGACGCACGTGACCTGCTCAAGGATCCGGGCGTGGCCGCCACGGTCATCTACCGCATGGCCCAATCGCGCGCCCTGGCCGGACGCGCGGCACCTGAAGCCTTCTACTCGCCCTTTGCCTCGAACCGTTTTCCCCCGGGCATAAGCCCGGCGGCCATACTTGGGACCTTCCGGAACTTCCAGGCCAAGTTGCTCGGCACCTGGGCCGCGGCAGTGCTGCGCAGCCGCGCGCCCCGGGACGTGATCGATTTGGTCGAGCTGTACGGGGGCGCCTTTCCGGCTGAGCGTTTCGAAGCCGTCCGCGTCTTCGTGGTGACGACATACGGGGCGACGGTCGAGGTTGGGGGCGTGTCAACCAAAGCCAAAGACGCGACCCGTGTCCTAGAGGAGCTGAGCGATCTTACCGCCGAGGTCGTGGCTTCAAAACGCTCGCTCCGCGAAGCCCTAGACGGGAACGGAGCCGACACCCGAGACAAGCCGGGTAGGGCATCCGGTCGCGGACAGTAGCGGACAGAAAAACTGGCGTCGTTTCGCGATGTTGCGGTATGAAAGCTCAATGAGTTCTTTCAAGGAAGAGGGGGCGCCATGAAGCGCGCACTTATCACTGGAATCACTGGTCAGGATGGCTCGTACCTAGCTGAGCTTCTCCTGGCCAAGGGCTACGAGGTCTTCGGCATCATTCGGCGCTCAAGCTCATTCAACACCGAGCGCATCGAGCCCATCTATCAGGATCCGCACAGCGCCGACTACCGGCTGCGCCTGGTCTTTGGCGATCTCGACGACGCCAGCTCCATCAACCGCATCATTCAGGCTACCCAACCGACGGAGATCTACAACCTAGGCGCGCAGAGCCACGTGCGGGTCAGCTTCGACGTGCCCGACTACACGGCCAACACGGTGGCCATGGGAACCTTGCGGCTGCTCGAGGCGGTGCGGGAAAGCGGGGCGCGCTGCCGCCTGTATCAGGCGTCTTCCAGCGAGATGTTCGGCTCGTCGCCGCCGCCCCAGAACGAAGACACGTTGTTTCGGCCGCGCAGCCCCTATGCCTGCGCCAAGGTGTTTGCCCACCAACTGTGCCAGAACTACCGCGATGCCTACGGCCTTTTCATCTGCTGCGGGATCCTGTTCAACCATGAGTCTCCCAGGCGCGGCATACCGTTCGTCACGCGCAAGATCACGCGCGCCGCAGCCCGCATCCTGCATGGGCTCGACAAGAAGTTGTTCTTGGGCAATCTGGACGCGCAACGCGACTGGGGGTTTGCCGGCGACTACGTCGCGGCCATGTGGCTGATGCTGCAGCAGGACCGGCCTGACGACTACGTCATCGCGACGGGTGAATCGCACTCGGTGCGGGAAGTCCTGGACGTTGCGTTTGGTGCGCTGGGTCTGGATTGGAAGAAACACGTCGAGACCGATCCGCGCTATCTGCGTCCGACCGAGGTGGACCACCTGCGCGGGGACGCCAGCAAGGCGGCAGCCAAGTTGGGCTGGAAGGCGCGTGTGCGGTTCCGCGAACTTATCGAAATGATGGTACGGTCGGATGAGGCCGACGTGCGAGCTGCGCTCGCCGGCCGCGCGCCCAACACCTAGTCCGGAAGAAACTCCTCACCGTCGAGAGCCGGTCTTGCCACGAACACTCATCGTCATCCCAACCTACAATGAGCGGGAATGCGTCGAGCCCGTCGTTGCCGCCGTGCGGGCGGCCGTGCCCGAGGCGACGATTCAGATAGTTGACGACAATTCGCCGGACGGGACCGGCGCCGTGGCCGACCAGATCGCGGCGCGTGACCCGCAGGTGCGCGTGCTGCACAGGGAGCAGAAGGCCGGCCTGGGTGCGGCGTACCTCCATGCCTTCAGCGCGGCGCTGGCGGAAGGCTGGGAACGCATTGTGCAGATGGACGCAGATCTCTCGCACAATCCGGCCGACGTGCCGCGGCTCCTGCAGGCATTGGAAGAGGGCGCCGATATGGCGGTTGGGTCGCGCTACGTGCGGGGCGGCGGCACCGAAAACTGGGGACTGGGCCGCCGGATCATCAGCCGCGGCGGCGGGCTCTACGCCCGCCTGGCTCTTGGGGTCGGGGTTCACGACCTGACGGCCGGGTTCAAGGCATGGAAGGCTGCGACCTTGCACGGGATCGACCTCGGGGCAGTCAACGCCCGCGGCTATGGGTTCCAGATCGAGATGACCTACCGGACTCTGCGCGCCGGATTCCAGGTGCGCGAGGTGCCGATTCTTTTCGTCGACCGCCGCGTGGGCCTGTCCAAGATGTCGGGCTCGATCTTCTTCGAGGCACTGACCCTGGTTTGGCAGCTACGATTTCGGGTCGCGCGGGAGAAGAAGTCCGAGGCTGGCTAACGGGCCAGTGCATTTCTCGTCGCTGGGCCGCGGCCTGACGCAGTCTACCCCATCTGCGCCCCGCCGAGGCGCCAGTTAGGGGGTGTCCCTATTAGCTGGGGAGCCTGAACGAGGTACAGGGGAAAGCGGACTATTCCATGGCTCACGCCGGAGAAAGCGCCTTCGTGCTACGCTTAAGATACGGAGACAGTCCAATGGCCACACCGCAAACACAAATTCCGAAAGCGCTGGAAGAAGCGCTGGCAAAGCTGAGACACGACCCGTCGCATCCGGTGCGCGCCCACCTTGACGAGCTGGACGTGGAGTTGCGGGTGGTCACCGCTCGCAGGGAGGAGCCGGCGCCCGGCCTGGGTGATCGCATGGCAGCGGCGGGACCGTGGGAAGGCGAGTCCACCGAGGAGATCATCCGGATTCTGCGCGAGGGACGGGACGCTGGTGGAAACGCGGATACGCCTGAGATCCTGTGACTTGGCTGCTTGACACCAACACGCTAGTCTACATCCTGAACGGTGAGGCAGGCGTCCGAGCCCGGGCCAATGAAGCCGGGCGAGTTGGACGAGTGGTGACCAGTATCGTCGTGGTGGCGGAGCTGCTTTACGGCGTGGAGCGCTCCACGCGACGAGACGCGAACCGCCGCCACCTGGAGAAGGAATTGGAGCCGCTGGAGATCGTGCCGCTCAGCCTCGGGGCAGCGGCGCATTTTGGGCGCTTGAAGGCGGAGCTGCGCGCGAAGGGCATCAACAAAGCGGACCTAGACATGCTGATCGCGGCGACCGTGCTTGACCTGGGGGCCACGCTGGTGACGAACGACGGCGCCCTGCTCGACGGCTCGATCTCTGGTCTCACCGTCGAGAACTGGAAAGTCTGAGCGTAGGCTTCGAGCGCGGAAGTCCTACGGGAACTTCCCCTCTTCAACTGCTCTTGCCGGACGGCGGAATCGGGAGGATGAAATCATGGCGCCTGGCCAGCCGGGGAGTTGATGTCCCAGAGCGCGCCGATGTCGAACGCCACCGCGTCGAACGGCGGAATCAGCGCCTCGCCTTCGCCGCCAAACGTATCGGTGACCATCCAGCCGCGCTCACCACGGCTGAGGACCTCGACCGTGCGTGCAGATGGATCAACAAACCACAGCCAGGACACGCCGTGCTCGCGATAGATGTGCTGCTTGCGGGTCCGATCGATGAGAGCCGTAGCGGGCGAGAGAACCTCGCACACCCAGTCGGGTGCCAGGGAGAAGTAGGCCACGTCGGGACATGTGGCCATGCGCTCGCGGCGCCAGCCTGCCAGGTCGGGCACCAGCACCTGCGCGTCTAGGTGAAGTTCGGGTTCAAAGAGGATGACCCAGCCGCCTGGGCCGCCACGTCCCCTGTGAAACGGCCCCGCCAACTCGCCCCCGATCGCCGAGCTGGCCATGGCGTGGCGTGAGGCCGGTCGAGGCGAGACAATCAACTCGCCATCGACGATCTCTCCGATCACGTTCTCTGGAAGACGCAGGATGTCCTCGTAGATTGCGGGCCGGGATTTCGTCGAGGCAGACGACATAGCGTAAGTCTAGCAGTTTCCCCAAACCGCGCTCCATCATGGCTGGTCGGAAGGCAGGTCCAGTCGGGCCCTTCGTCTGGACGCCGAAGGCCAGGCCACAACTGCGCTTGCCGACCGCCGGCATCACAGAATGAGCGCGAATGCGTCGAGCCCGTCGTTGCCGCCGTGCGGGCGGCCGTGCCCGAGGCGACGATTCAGATTGCCGATTCTCTTCGTCGACCGCCGCGTGGGCCTGTCCAAGATGTCGGGCTCGATCTTCTTCGAGGCACTGACCCTGGTTTGGCAGCTACGATTTCTGGTCGCGAGAGAGAAGAAGTCCGAGGCTGGCTAACGGGCCAGTGCATCTCTTTTCGTGACTGGGTCGCGGCCTGACGGTCCAGCCAAATGTCCGATAACAGATATTATGTCAACTAGGGCCGGCCCCGGGTCCGGCTTGGTGCGGGGAATTCCAAGACACGCGTAAAAAGACTGCTTGGCGTCTGGTCAGACTGGAACAGATCCGCCCCGCGGGCGCCCACCCGCCGCCCAGAAACACGACGCCCTTGTTGGCCGAGACGCACACCTCGCCGACGCCAGGATCCTTCGCGGCTTCTTTCTCGGTGGGGGCGCCCATGCAAGCCATCGGCCCGTCAGGCCCCTTCTCGATGGTCAAGAATCTCCCCTGGTTCTGGCCGGTGCCAACGTACGCTCGGGGTGGATCGGAGCGCGAGGGTTTGCGCTTGAGCGCCTTCGCGACCGCCGCATCGTCCATCTCCGCGGACAGCAGGTAAATCCCCGCGACGGTGACCGCCACCTGCGTGTAGCGACCGGCATCGCTATCGCCGATGTCTTTCGCGGACCCGTCAAGGACGTGCGCCCATCGCAGCCGAGCGACGCTGGCGCCGTCGACCACGCGAACGTCGTAGGGCTCGATCCGGACCACCGCAGGCTTGTGCCCCTTGTCGGGGGCAGCTTTCGCGAGCTCCCAGCGCGCATTGGGCTGGGCCAGCACCTTCCAGAATCCTTTGTCGATCTGGAAATCGCCAGCCCACGCCAGGATCGGCGCTAGCACCAAGAACAGGAAGGCATGGGTCTTCATGGCCAGAGTCTATCTTCCCAAGCGTGCTTCGTGCCTAGTACCGCCTCTCGCAATTTGGTAGCTGGTTGAGCGGCCGGGTTGACGGCGGCGGGACCGGTGGCCGGTGGCCCGAGCCGGATCCGGCAGCCGGTCCCGGATTCGGAACCGGATCCGGCTCCCGGAACCGAGGCGGCTCACTCAGACGTGGGCGCGAGACTAAGCTGTTTCCGGATGCGCTGCTCGCGTAGCTCGGCCAGCACCAGGTCGAGCTCGGGAGAACGCGTGACCTGGGCTTCGATGGCGGCGATGGCCTTGTCGAGGATTGCGACGTCGGCGACTGCGCGGGTACGCAAGGCCGCGTACATTTCGGCGAACTGGGCGTGAAAAGACTGCAGCTCGTCCCCGCGGCGAAGCTGGCGTAGCACGGGCGGTAAGTGATCGTCGCGAATCTGTCCGCAGGTGGTGGCGATGTTGTGAAGCGGCCCCGCCACCTTATGGGTCAGAAAGATGCCTGCGGCGGCTATGGAGAGCACGAGAACGACGCCGAATCCCGCCATGCCATAGAGAACGATGCGGTCGCTGGATCGGAACTGGGCCTGCAACTCGGCCCCGGCAGCCGGATCGGCCTGAACCGTCATCATGACGATGCGCGACGATTCCTGCGTGGCCTGGTAGACCTTGTAGCCGAGAACGCCGGTGAGAACCACGGCCACCGCAATGATGAAGGCCGTGTACCGGAGTTGCAGTCCCACGTCGAGCAGATAGTTGCGCAGCTTGCGCTTACGTGCGAACGCCGGCCTGTCGGATCTTTCGTTTTGCTTGGTCATGCTTGTCTCTCCTCCCGGATCCCGACTAACCACCTTGAGAACGGAAGAACTCAAGGAGGCTGTCGCCCAGTTGGCCTGCAGAAGCTTTGATACAATCGCGTCGGGCGTTTAGTTTGTCGGCCTCGCGCCTGCCCCCTTGCACGGCTGCGCCGGCGCTGGTCCACAGGATCACGCTCCTCGACGGCCAGCGCGCAACCATGACCTTGATTTCGCAACTGGTCTCCGCGCTGCCCCCCGACGCTGAGGAAAGGTCCTCCAGGCGGGCCACGTTGCCGTCAATGAGGAAGCCGACGTGGCTGGTGCGGTCCCGTCCCTTGGAGGCTGCGGCGTCCGAGGCGAAGGTCAGTTTGTCCAGTTTTTCGAGGGATTGCTGCAGCGAGCTCTGCAGCAAGGTGAGCAACGCAGAATCGGCCGCCTTCGCGCCTCCGGAAAACGAGCCGAAGGTTACGAAGATCGTCCGGTCTTTGCTCTCCTGATCTTCGAGAGTCGAAAGCGCGACCTTGATCTGGGCGCGGACGAAAGAATCGCTCTCTCGTCCGAGGAGCGCCTTCAGCGCCGCCGCAGCTGGCGCGCCCCCCAGCTTGCCCAGCGACTGCGCTGCCATCGCACGCACCGAATTGTTCTCATCGCCCAGGGCCTTGATGAGCGCGTCCGTTCCAGCCTTGTCAAGCAGCTTGCCCAAGAGCAGCGCAGCCTGGACCCGCACCTTGAAGCTGGGATCGGTCAGGAGTGCTTTGGACAAATCATCGACCCTGCCGCCCCAGCCGACCTGCGCCGCGACCAGCACAGCGAACACCGTGGCGAGCACAGCCGCCGGTCGTCCCAACCGAGAAGCCGCGGCGATCATCCTGCCGTGCGCAGCCTCGACGGCGGCCCGCTCGAAGGGAGCTCGATGACGAAGGCTGATCCGCCTCGGGGAATGTCCTCTACCCAGATGGTCCCGCCGTGCACCTCGACAATCAGCCTTGCCAGAGCGAGCCCCAGACCGTGACCGATAGGGGAATGCTTGCCTCCCTGGGAATAGGGCTCGAAAATGCGTGTGCGCTGCTCCGCCGGAATGCGGTCATGATCGCCGCCCACACTGGCATGGGTCAACCCACCCGCACTGGAAATGTGGATCCGGCATTGGCGGTTGCCTGGCTGGCGCAAGACGTGGGTGATCAAGTTTGCGAGCGCCGCCTGAAGGTAGTCAGGGTCACCTTGCACCGGCTGAACGTTGGCCCCTGTCTCGATGGCGATGGTCGTGTTGCGGCTGCCGTTCGAGGACTCGATCGCGGCCTTGGCTTCCTCGGCGAGATCGACCAAGAAGACCTGCTCTTCGCGTAGGGCGACCCGCTCCGACTCGAATCGGTCGTAGTCGAGAACCGTGCGCAGGCCGCGTGCCATATCACGAAACAGGGCGCGGCAGTCCTGAACACACTCATCGACCTCACTCTTGGAGGAGACGCGACCGAGGGACGCCAGTTCGTGGGCCAAGAACTCGAAATTCGCTTGCACGGCGCCAATGGAGTTTTGCAGGTCATGAATCAACCCACCCACCCAGCGGCGTCGGTCCCGCATGGCGGCGCCCTGAACCATGCGCTTCCTCTCCTCGCGCCGGTAGAGCACCTGAGTTCGCAAGAGAGCCCACAGACGAGCCCGCCGTTCGTCGACACTGGTGGCGGGGGAAAAGATCGCATCCGCGCCCGCGCTCACGGCGCGCAGATGCGCAGCCTCGCGGCTCTTGTCGTCAGTCCACAAGACGATTGGAACGAAGTGCGTGCGGGCGTTCGCCTTAAGGCGTGCACAGAGATCAACGCCTCCCGCCGCTGTCACCCGCGTCTCGATCAGCACCAGATTCGGGCGGTGCAGAAGCACCTCTTCGAAGGCAAGGTCCGCGCTGTCCGCCACCTGGACGTTGATGCCCTCGGATTTGAGGAACTCCACCAGGGGCCGAGCGGAGGGCCGGCCCGCCGCAACCACCAGGCCTTCGACCTGACCAGGGGTTGGTGCGACATCGTTCCGGGTCGTCCGTTGACTGGAGAGCATTCGACGGCGAATCCCACGCCGGGAATCAATGTAACAAAACCCCCGTGCTTCTTCAACGCTTAGCATAACGTATGGTCACGATAGATCTGGCAGGATTGCCGAAAAACATACATGTAGGTTTTTTGACTTCATTGTGGGTCATGCCACTGTGTCGGCATGAGACACAGCGATTCTGTTGACCGAGCACTCCTCCCTCCCGTCGAAGAAAAGCGCCGGCACCTACGCTTCGACAAGGTTTTTCCGGTGCGGCTGGAGTCGATTTTGTTCGGCGAGCTGGACTGTGTGGCCCGCAACGTCTCAGCCGGCGGCATCTTCGTTGAGATGACCGAACCCCTTCCCCTGGGAGCCCATGTGCGGGTTTCGTTCCTCAGCGCCGACAGCTCAGCCGAGATCGTGGCGCTCGGTGAAGTTAAGAATCACTACTTCATGAACTACGCGAAGGAAGGCCTGACCCGCTCTATCTCCGGCATGGCCGTTCGTTTCTACGCCTTCGAGAAGGAGAGCCAGCAGATCCTGGCGGATTGTCTGGATCGTTTTCGCGTGCTCAACTAGCTCCCTACTCTGCGAGCTGCGCCCTCACCACGACCGGTTCCCTCAACGCGACGGTCGTGTCGGGATCGATAGGAACCTCCACATCCCGGGGACCTTGCGCGATGGTTAGCGTCTTTGTCCCTTCTCGGACACTTAGTTCGTAGCGCCCCGGCAACACGCCCGTGACAAGAAAGCGCCCGTCCTGATCCAGAGCACCGACCGCCGGCCTGGGGAAGGCCAGTGAGGGTGCGCGGCCCAGCAGGAGCGCCCGGGTATCGGATGACAAACGATAGCCAGTCCGGGGAATCACCTGGCCGGTAACACGCGCCCCTTTGTGGTCGAGACGAAGCTCGACGGTGACATCGCCTTTCTCGGCCAGTTCGATCCTTTCAGGGGGATAGGCCAGCATATCGCCTCGACGGGCCCACAGATAGTAGGTTCCGGGAGCGAAATGGTCCTGGGCGAAGTTCCCTTCCGAATCCGTGGTCCAGAAGATGGGCAGGGTCGGCGCGCCAGGGACGTCGGACAGCACCGCCGCGACCGTGGCATTAGGCTCGGGCGACCCATCAGCGTTGTGTACCAGGCCGCGGATCACGGTTCCGTGCGACAGCTTCACCGTCAGTCGCGCCGCAGGGGCACTAAACGCGTTCTTTGTGGTGACCGACTTCCAGCCAAATTTGGAAACGCGCAGTGAATAGCGGCGGGCTTCCAGGCCGCCCAGCACGAAGGTTCCGTCGGCACCCGAGCGGGCCTCACTGACCTCAAGGACATCCTCCGGCGTACGCACGGCCTGCAGCAATGCACCCACCACCGGGGCACCGGTCTCGGAGTCGGTCACGCGGCCCCGCGCGAGCGACTCCGGGCCCATGCGAAAAGTCCGCACGGGCATAGGGCCGGCCGCGCCAAGCTTGTCGGGCGCCAGACGGTCGACGATCTCGCTGGCCAGGCCTTGGCGACGCAGTCGCAGGGCATAGGTCCACGGACCATTGCGCAGGTGAAGCTTGAAGGTGCCGTCCCTGGCCGAAACTTCGTCGCCCAGCGGTGTGAATTGCGTACCCCGCGCGACCCAGACGTCTATATGGACGCCCTCCAGCCGGCGGCCCGCTTCATCCGTCACTCGCCCAGAGAGCATCACCTCCGGTCGATCGGCCGTGTCTCGGTTGAACCGGGCCCGATGGAAGGCCAGCTCAGAATCGAGCACACAGTGCGGTCCGGGTGTCCATGGCAAGGCACAGGGCGGAGTCAGCAAGGAACAAAACTCCACGCATTCCTCAGGATCCTTGGGGTCACACACGTGGGGCCGGGACTGAAAGGCCTCCAGGAAGGCAGCCTCTCCGTCGCGGCCGACGCAGTACAGACAAGCATCCGGCTGCTCCACACACAGGACGCCGCGGGGGGAGGCGCTCGTGACATCAGCCGGCCGCACTCTTGACACCTGGACCGAGCGCTTGCAGGCCGGCAGGGCGAAAAAAAGCGCCACCGCGGCGCAAAGGCCGAACCTTGCGGGCGCATGTCCCACTGGTTTTCTCACGCAAAGACTGGACACAGGGCAAGAGTATCGGATCACGGGCGCTCGGCAAGGGCGCGGATTGGTGTAGAAGATCACCAGGAGTGAACCCTTGACCCGCGGCAGACTGATCGTCCTGGAGGGCATCGACGGCTCGGGTACCACCACGCAGACCGAGCGGCTGGTCGAATACCTGCGCCAGCAGGGACACACCGCCGTGTCGACACGTGAGCCCAGCGCTGGCCCCATCGGTCATCTCTTGCGCGAGGTGCTTCTTGGCCAACATCGCATGCCGGGTGGCGTCTCGGTTGACGGGCGGACCATGGCGCTGCTGTTTGCCGCTGACCGGATTGACCATCTGCAACGTGAGATCGAACCCCTCCTTGCGGCGGAAACCGACGTGGTCTCGGACCGCTATCTCATGTCCTCATTGGTCTACCAGGCCGAAGAGGCTGATCGCGAGTGGGTGGCCCTACTGGCGCGAGGGGTTCGACCGCCAGATCTGACCATTCTGCTCGACATCCCCGTCGAGTTGGCGGCGCAGCGCAGGCTCCTGGCTGGGCGTCCCGAAGAACGCTACGACGCGGATTCCTACCTTGGCCGTGTGGCAGACAACTACCGTCGGCTGGCACGCGCCGACGCCTCGGTGGTGATCCTCGACGGTTCTGCATCGCGAAACGAGGTCACGGCCGCTGCGGTGGCGGCCGTGCGGGCGCGATTCGCATTCCCGGCAACGCCATGAGAGTATGGTTTGGCATGATGCTTCGACGTCTATTTGCTCTTGCTGCCGCCCTGGGCGGGGCTCTCTCCATGGGGCTGCTGGTCGTGGCCTGCGCGACAGGCAGGCCCGAGCCGGACAGCCCAGCTCCCGTGGGCGAGCGGCCTGCGCCTATGGTTGCCGCATCCCCCTCGCCCTCCCCTGTGGCCGAGCCGCCACCTCCCGAGCCAGCTCGATGCACGGCATTCGCGAAACCGGGTGTGCTGAAGCGTTCGGCGGTGGTTCGTGTCGCCGACGCAGGTATCGGACGCTGGTTGGCCGGCGGTGCGGAAGTGGAACGAAAGATCGCCAAGAATCGTTTCCAGGGTTGGGAGATTCGTCGCCTCTATCCGGGTGATCCTTGCTACGCCGCGGTCGACCTGCGGCCAAACGACGTGGTCAGGCAGGTGAACGGCAAGCCGATCGAGAAGCCCGAGCAGGCCTTCGATGTGCTGAGCAGCCTGCGTACGGCCTCCGAGTTGGTGGTGGACTTTCTGCGCGACGGTCAGCCGCGGAAGCTGACCCTTCAGATCGCCGACGAGTAGGATGACGGCATCAGTCTAGTGTCTCTTCTTGCCGCCCTTGCCCCGGTGAGGCGCCTTGGGTCTTGCTGGCTGTTTGTTGGACGCGGCTTCCTGACCGGCACCGCTGACCGCCCCACCAGAAATGGGCTTGGCGACGCCGAGTCCAGCCGCGGCCGGTCTCTTTTCAGGGGCAGTGGGCGTCGGCGCGGCTGCACGGACCGGCGACGTGGCCGCGGTGGTCGTCGGGATCGTCGGCGCGACGGGGACCGCAGCGGGCGCGGGCGGAGCGGCTGCCGTTGACGGGGCGCTAGGGGCCGCCGCCGCTGGCGGGAAGGTACGGGTCGGAGGCACGTTCTTGCCGGCCCTGCCCTTCATCATCATGGCAACCACGACAGCCAGGGCCACGAGCACCACCGCTGCGACGAGAAGGATGGCCATCCGCCGGCTGCGGCCAATCTCTTGCACCAGCTCTCGCTCGTTCATCTTCTCGCCGGGGATCGCGGCCACCGCCGCGGGCAAGGCCGTGGCAGTTCCTCCGGTCCGCAGGGAGAATTTCCTCCGATCTTCTGTGGTCACAGAGCCGTCATCGACGTAGCGATCTTCGAGCGGCCTCGCGTCGTCGGTGGGCAACTCGGCCTCGTCAGCTGGTTTGCCGGCGGCCACCTGCTTGGCCTTGGCGTCGGCCACCATCTGCTCGACGTCCCCCTTCTTGAACCAAAGCGTTTCGCGGAAGGCGGCGCCAGACTTGGGCGGTGGGGCCTTGCCAGCTTCCGCAGGCTTGATCGCGCCACCGCTCGGAACCGGTGTGGCTGACCGCTGCGCAGAGGACGCCTGCTGCACCGCCGGGGCCGGCTTGGGAGCCGGGCTTGCCACGCGAGGCGCAGCCGGCTGGGCGGCCGGCGCTACGGCAACCACAACGGGTTTAGCCCGCGCAGGTCGAACTGGGGCGGCGGGAGGCGCTGGCTCGGCTGCCATGGTGTCCATGACCGGGATCGCGGGATCGGCCGATGCCGCTGGCGCCTTCGGAGCGGGCCGGGTCGCGACCGTCTCGATGCGTGCCGGGGCCGGACGCTCGCCGCTGGCCGGTCTGGCAGCGTTGGCAGCCTTGGCATCGGCGACCATGCGCGATACTTCCGCCTGATTGCCGGCAAAGAGCATGGTCTTGGCCAACCCCACGTCGCCGCCGGCAGGCTTGGCCGCTCCACTGCTTGGGATCGCTGCCTTGACGCCCTCCAGCTCGGTTAGGAAAAGCCGCAGGGTCAGGTGGCGGCGGCTCGAACTCTTGTCCATCGCCTTGAGGATGAGGCGGTCGGCCTCGACCGAAATTCCTGCGTCAGGCCGTCGCTGGCTGGGCGGCAAGACCGGGGTTGAGACATGCATGTCAAGCACGGCCTGCGGCGTAGCGGCCTGGAAGGCAGCTTCGCCGGTCAGCAGGTGGTAGAAGATGGCCGCCAGGCTGTAGGTATTCGAACGCTGGTCAGCCGGCTTGCCCTGAGCCTGTTCGGGCGAAACATAGGCCGGGTCACCGGCCACTTTTTCAGTCACCGGAGGGGCCAGCGGAAAATTGATGACCTTTACGTCACCGGTCGGACCAACCAGGACGTTCCCGGGCGACACATCGCGATGGACCAAACCGGCCTTCTGTGCCTCGAGAAGTGCCTGGCCCACCTGCCCGACCAAGGTCTTGGCGGTCTCGAGGTCGACCGGACCAGCCCGCAACACGCTCGCAAGCGATTCGCCTGGGACGAGCTCCATGGCGACGTAAAGACGCTCGTCAGGCAGTCGGCCACAATCGATGATAGTAGCGACCCGTGGGCTGCCAACCCTCATCAATTGCTTGAACTCTCGTTCGGCGCGGGATTGGGTAGCAGCCGAGCCCGGCACGGCAGAGTTTACTAGCTTGAGGGCGACCTCGGTCCCGGTCTGGCTGTCGCGCGCCCGCCACACCTCCCCTGTGCTGCCGCCCCCGATGCGCTCGATCGGCTTGAAGCGCGGCTCTGGTGCGTCAGGCACGGATTCGAGCCGCTGCGGGCCATTTGCCGTGGCACACGTCTCCAGCGGACAGAAATTGGCGTCATCGGGGTACTTCGACTTGCAGATTGGGCAGGTTTTCATCCGGTACCTGGAGGTGAAGTCGCTCCACCCGCAAGGAACAATTCCTCAGCAGAAGCGAAGCGGGCGAATCCTAAGCCGAAGGCACCGGCGAAAGCAACAGGGGTTCCGCGCACCCGATCAGGACGCGCGGATAGGGTGCTGTCCCGCGTTGGGGGCTACTTGGTGGCCCTCTTGGGGGCAGGCTCGCCGGGAGCACCCATGCCTGCGAACAGGTCGGCCTCAGACTTCGTCGAGCGCGAGCTTTCCTTGTTCTTGCGCTTGCGTCCGGCGTTCGAGTGCCGCCGCTGCCGGCGCTTCCAGGTCTGACGACTGTTCGATGCCATGGGAGTGCTTGACTTAGCAGGGGAGAAGCGTGAGGTCAAATGTAGAAACGTCTCTGGAATGGGGCATCGCCCCAAAGCCTTCGGCCCCGGGAAAAGCGAGTGGAGCCGCCGCCTCGTCTGCAGGCATTGTCCCGAGCACCACTGCGAAGGCGCCGACCCACCGGCAAAGACTTGGTGAGAAAGATGAGCGCGTCAAGGTGGCCTCCTGTTCCGATTACTATAGTCGCCTGCGCGGGCCTAGAGACGCCAAATGGCTCCCCACGCGATCACTGTCGTTCCGCCGAGATCACACCGTCGATTCCCTGCAAGGCCCGCACGACTCTTTTCAGTTGGTCCACGTGACTGACTGTGACTTGGAAGGTGTTGATACCGCGGCGGTCTTCGGTGGTCTTGCACTTGGCCTGGGCGATGTTGACCCCAAACTCGGTGAAGCACTTGGAGATGGCGGCCAGGATACCGGGGCGGTCGGTGGAGATGACCGCCACCGTCACTGGCCGCAGCATTCGGGTGTCCTCGTCCCAGGACACCTCCACCCCGCGTGCGGGATCCAGATTGAGCGCCTTGGGGCACTCCCGTGTGTGCACGATGACGCCGCGCCCACGGCTAATGAAGGCCACGATATGATCGCCTGGCACCGGGCTACAGCACTTGGCAAAGCGGACCACGATGTCGGCTTCGCCCTGCACACGCACGCCGCCTACCGAGCGCTTGGCCAAGCGCCTGGCCTGCGCGCTCGCGTCGACGCCCGCGTCTTGCAGTTTCTCGGTGGTGGCGTCTGCGGGCTGGGCCTGGGGATAGATGGCGGCGTAGGCTTGTTCGGGTGGGACTTTGCCGTAGCCCACGTGAACGATGAGATCGTCGGCACTGCTCAGGCGCAGCACCGCAGCCGCCTTGTCGAGCAGGCGCTCCTTCTCGGCTGTCACCAACGAGCGATGGTGGTTACGTAGCTCGCGAGCGAGGACGTCACGTCCAAGTCGACGGCTGCGTTCGCGTTGCTCGTTGCGCAGGTGGTGGCGGATCTTGGTTTGTGCGCGGCTGGTCACCACGAACTTCAGCCAGTCCTTGGACGGCTTCTGCGAGGTTGAGGTGATGATGTCGACCGTATCGCCATTGCGCAGGGGGTAGCGCAAGGGGACCATGACCCCGTTGACCCGGGCCCCCGAGCAGTGATCTCCAATCTTGGAGTGGACCGCGTAGGCGAGATCGATGGGAGTTGCCCCTTTCGGCAGGGCTTTGACGTCGCCCTTGGGGGTAAAAACGAAGACCTCTTCTTGAAACAGGTCGATCTTGACCGTCTGGATGAACTCGGTCGGATCCTTCAGGTCGCGTTGCCACTCCATCAACTGGTGCAGCCAGGCAAAGGCCTGGCGTTCGCCAGCACCCAGCACCGTGGGCTCTTTGTACTGCCAGTGGGCGGCGATGCCTTGTTCGGCAGTCCGGTGCATCTCGGGGGTGCGGATCTGCACTTCCATGCGGTCAGCCCCGGGCCCGATCACCGTGGTATGCAGCGATTGGTACAGGTTGGGCTTGGGCAGCGCGATGTAGTCCTTGAAACGGCCGGGCACCGGTATCCAGTTGGAGTGCACGATGCCGAGCGCGGCGTAGCAGTTCTGGACCGTTTCGGTGATGATACGGAATGCGACGATGTCGTAGACTTGTTCTAGCTCGCGGCCGGTTCGCTTCATTTTCTGGTTGATGGACCAGAACGATTTGGCCCGCCCGCTCACCTGAGCGGGAACGGAGGCGGCGGCCAGCACGCGCTGCAATTCCTGGCAAACCTCGGCGATATAGGCATCGCGGCTTGCCTGCGTGCCCTCCATCTTGGCCGAAAGATCCTGGTAGTCTTCAGGCTCGAGATACCGGAAGGCGAGATCTTCCAGCTCCACTTTCATCCACTGGATACCGAGCCGGTTGGCTATGGGCGCGTAGATCTCGCGGGTCTCTCGGGCAATGCGTTCCTGCTTCTCGCGCGACACGTACTGCAGGGTGCGCATGTTGTCCACGCGGTCGGCCAGCTTGACCAGAATGACCCGGATGTCCCGAGCCATGGCCAGCAGCATCTTGCGAAAGTTCTCCGCCTGCCGCTCCTCGCGTGTGTTCCAGGGGATCTGACCCAGCTTGGTAACGCCCTCGACCAAGCGCTGGATCTCGGCGCCGAAAAGACGGCCAATGTCTTCGGAGGTGGCGCTGGTGTCCTCCACGCAGTCGTGTAGCAGCCCGGCACAGATCGAGGCCACGTCCAGATTCAGCTGGGCGATGATCTTGGCCACCCCCAACGGGTGCACGAAGTACGGCTCACCCGAACGCCGCATCTGTCCCGCGTGCCGTTGCTTGGCGAAGTCATAGCAGCGACGGATGAGCCCGATGTCGGCGGCGGGGGCGCTCTTTTGCGCGGCTTCGCAGATGACGTCGATGATCTCCATCACGGCTTTTGGACAGCGACACGAACGGCTGCCTCGCGCAGCAGGGCCTGTGCCAGTGCATCGTTGCGGACACGCGTGCAGCCGGCCGCCACGTAGATGGCGCGCAACTTGGCGTAGGCCTGGTCGAGTTTGTCGTTGACGACCAGGTAGTCGTATTCACCGTAGTGCGTGAGTTCTTCGTGGGCCGTGGCCAGTCGGCGCTCGATGACGTCGCTGGCGTCAGTTGCCCGCTGTCGCAGGCGGCGCTCCAGCTCCTTCATCGACGGGGGCAAGACGAAGCACAGCACGCTGTTCTGGGGCCACAGGTGGCGAATCTGGCGGCCACCCTGGTAGTCGATGTCGAAGAGGCAATCCACGCCCTCGGCGAGTGAGGCGTCCACCGTCGCTCGGCTGGTTCCGTAGTGGTTGCCATGCACGATCGCCCATTCGGCGAACTCGTGACCTTCGACCATCTGGGCGAAGCGGGCATGGCTCACGAAGTGGTAGTCTTTCCCTTGGACCTCGTCCTTGCGCGGCTCGCGGGTGGTGTACGAGACGGAAAAGCGAAGGTCGAACTCCCCGGCCAGCCGCCGTGCCAGCGTGGTCTTGCCGGCGCCCGACGGCGAGGAGATGACCAGCAGGAGGCCGTGGCTGCTATCAGGTAACCTCATATCTCCATTCTTTCTGGCCAAGCGGGGTCTCGTCGAATACAGGATGATCACTCGATATTCTGGGCTTGCTCGCGCAGTTTCTCCAATTCCGCCTTGCTGGCGACGACCAGGGCGGCGATGGGGGCGTCCTGGACCTTGGATCCGATGGTGTTGATTTCGCGACCAAGCTCCTGCACAAGGAAGTCTATCTTGCGTCCCACGGCCTCGGGCGCAGTTGCGGCGAAAAGATCGCCCAGGTGATCGAGATGCGTGCGCAAGCGGACCAGCTCCTCCGATACGTCGAGCTTTTCCGCCAGCAGGGCCACCTCCTGAGCCAGCCTCCCCGGATCGAGGACGGCGGTGCTGGTCGCTACCGTAGCCAACCGTTCTTCCAGCTTGCGGGCCGCGCGGGTGGGCAGGCCTGCGGCGGCCTGGGCGATCTTTGCCGCCAGCCCCTGCAGACGATCGAGCCGCTGGCGCAGATCGGCGGAGAGCACGGCCCCCTCGCGGGCCCGCATGGCTTGGTGTTCCTGCAGAGCCTGCTCCATCGCGGGCCGCACGGCGTCCCAGGTCAAATCGTCGCGCCGGACGCGGCGGGCCGCCGGGCCAGCCAAGAATGCGGCCACGGTGGCCAAATCGACTGGCTGGGCCAGGCCCAGTTCGCGGCGCAGGGTCTCGAGAATCGCATGCGCCTGGCGGATGACCGAAGGATCGATGAGAGCCTCCGGCGCCTCGATGCCCTCCTCCCAGATGGTGACGCTCACCGTGCCGCGCACGACTTGCGCGCGGACCGCGCGCACAATTTCCGTCTCCACGGCTGCCGGAATGTCCCCATCGCGACCGCGCACTTTGACGTCGCTGCCGCGGCTGTTGAGTGAACGGATCTCAACCATCAGACGCCGGGCGCCGGTTGCGGCAATCCCCCGCCCGAACCCGGTCATGCTCAGCAGGCAGGCGCTCATGGCGTCGACGTGCGCTGGCGGAACCACGCCAGGGTCCGCGTCAGCCCGGCGGGAAAGCTAACCGCACCTGTGTAGCCGAGCACGGCCTTGGCCTGGGAAATATCGGCCAGCGAGTGACGGACATCGCCAGGCCGAGACGGCTCGTAGTGGGCAGCGACGGGCCGGCCCAAGGCGTCGCCGAGCAAGGCGAGAACGCGATTCAGGCTGGTGCCGGATCCGCACGCAATGTTGAAGACCTTGCCTGATGCAGCGTCGGCATCTGCGGCCCGCAGATTTGCCTCCACCACGTTGTCGATGAAACAGAAGTCACGTGATTGTTCGCCGTCGCCGTAGACGGTGGGTAGGCGGCTGTCCAGGGCAGCCGTGATGAAGCGCGGGATCACCGCTGCATACTGCGAGGTCGGATCCTGGCGCGGCCCGAACACGTTGAAGTAGCGCAGGATCACAGCCTCGACGCCGAACACCCGCGCGTAGACCCGACAGTAGTGCTCACCCGCCAGCTTGGACACCGCGTAGGGCGACAGCGGCGCGGGCGCCATGGTTTCGACCACCGGGAGGCTAGGCGGCTCGCCGTAGGCCGATGACGAGCCGGCATAGACCACGCGCCGAACGCGGCGACGACGTGCGGCCTCCAACACATTGAGCGTTCCGGTCGCGTTGGCGGTATGGCTGGCAAGTGGCGCAGCCAATGAACGCGGTACCGAGGGGATCGCGGCCTCGTGAAACACGGTGTCCGCGCCCGCGAAGACCCGGTCCAGCAAGGCCGCGTCGAGAATGTCCCCTTCGACGACGGCAAGGGCGCTGGCCAGGTCCTGTAGATTCTCGCGCTTGCCTGAGGAGAAGTTGTCGAGCACCGAGACGTCATCGCCCCGTGCAACCAGGGCGCGCGCGAGCGCGGATCCAATGAATCCGGCGCCTCCGGTAATGACGATTTTCTTGGACATGCGACTTGAGGTGGCTCGACAGGAGAAGAGTTCTTTAGCGTGTTTTCCTCGCCGGGGACAGGGCTTTGCTTGCTGCGGATGGGGAAGCGGGGAAAGGCAGTCCATCAAGGCCGGCGCCGTAGCGGGCGTCGAGGAAGAATCCCTTGCCCTTTCGCGCCCAGACGCGGATGCGGGCTAGGCCCTGCGAATCGGCTTCATCGCGCGCAGAAAAGCCGCAGGCTGTGTCCGTGACTACGCGGGTGGCTGGTGCCACGCCCGCCGCGGTCAAGAGGACGCGGTGGACGTTGGCAGAAGAGCGACGCTGGATCGCGCCGATCGGCTCCAGTTTTTGGCCGTCGAAGCGGAAATCTTCCAACCCAGCCTCGGGCCGGGCCACTTCCATTTCGACTGCGCCAGGGCCGGAAAACCACATGGTTAGCTGCCGCACATCTCCGGGAAACGCGACGACCGGCCCCAGCGTCATGTTGGGAAGGTCGAGCTGTCGCACGCCGAGTCCGCGCAAGAGGTCCGGCTGACCGGGCGTGCGCACCAGCCGGCCCCCGCGCAGGAACACGATTCGGCGACCGTCCGGCGATCCTGCGAAGGCCAGCACGCGCCCATCCTCGGCCGTGATAGGAAGGTAGCGTCCTGAGCGCGGCAGCCACGCGTAGATCTCCTGGTTCATCCCCAGCACCAAGACCCCCTGCCCTTCCAACTTGACCGGAGGCTGGCTGCGCGCCACGAACAAGAATCCTGTCTGCGCGGGCCTGCCCCACTCCGTCGATGCTTCGGATAGGGCCGAGCGCAGCTTGGCCAGCAACGGGGGTCGAATCTGCAGCGCCCCGAGATCAGCTGCTTCCATGACCTCGCGGGCCCCAGGAATGTAGGCATGGTGTATCAAGGCCACCGCCTCATCTGTCGCGTTGGCAAAGCGCTCTTCCCTCGCGTAGGCACAAGCCAGGTTGAGCCAAGGGGCGAGAAAATCGGGGTCAACCTGCTTGGCCAGCACGTACTTTGCGCGAGCCTCGGCGAAACGACCAGCGCGGTACAGGACCTTGCCCTCGCGGTTGAGATCCATGGCCTCTTGCGGTGGCAAGCGTGCGACCTGGCCTTGTCCGGGACCGTTGGCGTCCGGCGCGGCCGCGGGACAGGCCAGAAGGAGTAGGCAGCCGCCAGCAAGCCCAATCACGGATCGACCCACACTGACCGCAGATCCAAGCGATCGCCCACGCCCGCCAAGCCATGGACCCGTTTTGCCACGAGCGCGGGGACGTCGTGACGGTAGAGAAAGATAACGGGTCGTTCACTGGCCAGCCACTCGCCGACTTGCTGCAAAGCCGGCACGCGCGCCGCAGGCCCTGGCGCCAGGCGCACTTGGTCGAGCAAGGACTGCAGATGCTCTGAGCGATACCCGCTGAAACTGACCTGGCCCTGGCTGCCAAAAAGGGGCCGCGGATCCTCGTCCCGCCGGCCCTCCCAGGTCAGAGTCGCCAGGTCGAAATCCCCGTGGTCCAGACGAGCCTGCAAGGTACCCGCGTCGACCGTGACGGTGTCGAGCAGGAGACCCGCCCGACGAAGATCGAGAGCAAACGCGCGCACTTCGGCGGCCAGGCTACGGGCTCCGGCGGGAAGCAGAAAAGTCAGGCGGATGGGCACTCCGCCCACGTCGCGCACTCCGTCTCCATCGGTGTCGCGGAACCCGGCGGTTTCCAGCAAAGAAATGGCCTTCTTGCGATCCAATAGGTCGGGGGGAACCTCGGCGAATGTGGGCGCGCCGATAGGACGCGCCAGGCCGTGGTGGACCTCATCGGCGAAACGCGCCCGATCCCACAGCAAGCTAAGCGCCTGGCGGAAACGGGCATCGCCGAGCGGACCGCGCCGGTGGTTGGGCACGACGAACGAAGTGCGATCCGGTGTGAGCCACCACAGCTCCAAGGCGTCCCGCAGGGTGGCTGGCGCCACCTGCTCAGGGTAGAGCACGTCGAGTACGTGCGGCAGGATGTCGATTTCGCCCCGTCGGGTGCGGACCAGTGCCCGAGATCCATCACCGTCGATCTCGAACACGATCTCGTCCAGAAACGGCGGCCGCGGCCGCTCGGCGGGACGGCTGCGCACCAGTCGAATGCGCTTGCCGTGCTCCCAAGAAGAGAAACGGAACGGGCCAGTCCCGACAGGCTGGCGTCCCAATTGGGTGGCCGCCGAACCCGCCTTGCGCAGGCTTTCGGCGGGCAAAATGGGGATCTCACACAGGGCACGCAGAACCAAGTCTGACGGCCGGCGCAGACGGAAGCGCGCCCGCTCAGGCAGCACGTCCACACCCTCGACGTCTTCCAGCATGGCATGAAAAACGGATTGGCGGCTGGCTGCGCGCAGGAGCGGCTCGAAGGTGGCTTGGACATCCATACCTGAAACCACACCGTCGTCATGCCAGCGCGCGCCGCTGCGCAACTTGACGGTGATGCGCTCGCCGTCCGGTGAGACATCCCAGCTCTCGGCCAGTCCTGCCCGATATTGGTTCTCCCGACACTCGATCAGGGTTTCATAGACCAGGCCGCCCACCACGCGCTGGATGACCTGAAGCTGGTCCTGCAGCGGGTTGAGGTGCGGCGGCTCGGCCTCCAGGTGGACATGAAGCGTCCCGCCATAGGGATCCCGTCGGGAGGGCGCTGGGGCGATCTCGGGCAGTTTGACGCCGGACGGTGAGCGGGCGGCGCGAGGGGGGCTGGGAGCGCCCCCGTCATCATGGGCCGTCGTGCCTGCCGGCCGGCGTGCGCTGTCGTGGTGCCGGGTGCAGGCGACGCAGGCCAGCGGCCCCAGCAACATCATGAGGGCGGCTGTCAGGGCTTGTGGCCCGCAAACGCCCATGTTATGCAGGAACCTCACGTATGGGCCGCGTAGTCGGCGGCCGTTGGCCTTCGAAGAGGGGAAACTCATGCTCCGAATCTCCATGGTATCGTTTTTCGCGATGGCTTCCCTGGCGTCAGGTGCGGCTCTGGCTCAGGGCCAGGCTCTGCCGCCGATGAAGGTCAACCTGCCGCCTTCACCCAGTTTTAATGTGTCGAGTGCGCCGGTCCAGTATCCGACCGGCGAGGTGTCGGTGTTTGGTCTGCGCAAGCAGAAAGACAAGTACATGGACAAGGACGTGCGGGTCAAAGCCTATCTGACTGAGGTCTACGAGTGCCCGCCCGAGTTGCGCAAGTGCAACGACGCGCTCTTCGAGAAGCAGAAGGCCGAGAAGAAGAAGGCCATGAAGAAGGGAGGCGACGCCCTGACAGCGCCGGTCGCGGTTGACCGGGCAGGTTGCCGGCCTTGCGACCAGCCGCACTTTTTCGTCGCGGATAGTCCGGGCACCAAGCGCGAACGCGCGCTTCTGGTGGCCGACTACCCCATCAAGGACTGGGACACCGGCGATCTCAAGCCACTGACCGTCAAGCCGGGCGAACAGGTCATTGTGACTGGCACCTTCTCCATCAACTCGATCACCGGGTTTGCCGCGTCCAACGGGCTTATCATCCACAAGAAATTGCAGGATCTGCAAGGCAAGGTACTGGCCGAGGGCAATGCGGTCCTGCCCCCCGAGGCGCAGAACATCCAACTCGAAGGCCAGTCGCCTGAGGTGGTGGGCTGGGCCGCGCACCAGAAGGGCGGCGAGAGCCAACCCAAGGGCGACAAGTCGGTTCCGGGCGGGAAGAAGAAGTAGAACCTGTCAGTGTGCCGCGCCCCAGTTTGCGCCTGCGTGCACGTCGACCACCAGGGGGACGCACAGGGCGTAGGCTGACTCCATCACGCCCTTGACCCAGGCGGAAAAAGCTGCGACCTCATCGGTCTTGACTTCGAATACCAGTTCGTCGTGAACGGTGAGCAGCAGGCGCGCGTCGGGGAAGCGCACCATTTCTCGGTCCACGCGGATCATGGCCAGCTTGAGCAGATCGGCGGCCGAGCCTTGGATGGGCGTGTTGCGCGCCATGCGCTCGGCGTAGTTGCGTTCCTGGGCCCGGCTCGACTTGATCTGCGGCAACGCCCGCGTGCGTCCCAGCAGGGTGGATACCGAGCCCGTGCGTCGGGCCTCGGCGATGGTCTCGTCCATGAACTGGCGGACGCGCGCGTAGCGCTGGAAGTAGCGTTCGATGTAGGAGTGGGCGTCGGCGCGCGGGATGTGCAGGGCCTGGGCCAGCCCGAAATCGGTCTGCCCGAAAACCAGGCCAAAGTTGATGGCTTTGGCGATGCGGCGTTGCTCGCCGCTGACCGCATCCAGGGCCACGTTGAAGACCTCGGCGGCGGTACGTCGGTGAATGTCCTGGCCGGCGGCAAAGGCGTCGAGGAAGGCCGGATCCTGAGAGAAATGCGCCAGCACGCGCAGTTCGATCTGCGAGTAGTCGGCCGACACGATCTGGTAACCGGGATCAGCCACGAAGGCGTTGCGGATGCGATGGCCCAGCTCGGTACGGATGGGGATGTTCTGCAGATTGGGATCGCTGGAAGACAGACGGCCGGTGGCTGCCACGGCTTGGTTGAAGGTGGTGTGCAGGCGGCCGGTGCGTGGGTCGACCAAGGCTGGCAGGGCGTCGATGTACGTGCCCTTGAGTTTGGTCAGGCCGCGATACTCGACCACCTTGGCCGGTATCGGGTGCAAGGCGGCCAGTTCTTCCAGGACGTCGGCGTCGGTGGACGGGCCGGTTTTGGTCTTGCGGAGCACGGGCAGGCCCAGCTTGCCGAACAGGACCTCGGCCAGTTGTTTGGGCGAGCCGATGTTGAAGGGCGTACCCACGGCCTGATGAATCTGGTGTTCTAGGGTCTCGATAGCCCGGGCGACCTCGTTGCCCAGTTGGCGGAGGAAGTCGCAGTCGAGCCGGATGCCCCAACACTCGATGCGCGCCAGCACAGAAACCAGCGGCAGCTCGACCTCACGGTAGATTTTGGTCAGGCCCAGGGGCTCCATCGCCTGCTCCTGGCGTCGGGCCAGGGCCAGCGCGGCCCAGGCTTCGCTGCACAGGTGGAGGCTGGCCTCTTCAACAGGAACCTCACCGGCCGGCCGCGCGCTGCGTCCGCTTCCCAGCCACGTCGGCCGCGGGGTCACCTCCCCTGCCCCATCCGCGGCAGCCAGATCCGGCAACTCATACGGCGCGCTCCCGGCGTCCAGCAGATACGCGGCCAGCAAGGCATCCCCGGCCAGACCGCCCAAGGCAAGACCACGCACGCGCAAGAGCACGTCGAAAACTTTGGCGTCATGCATGTACTTGCGAATCTCCGGGGACGCCAAGACTGGGCCGAGCGCTGCCAAGACTTCGGCGGCAGGCAGCATGCCCGGGCCACCCAAAACCCGATGCCCAACCGGCAGGTAGAAACGAGCCCCGTTGGGCAACGCAAAGGCCAGCCCCACAAGGGCCGCACGCGGCTGCGGCGCACCCTCAGCCAGCACGGCCACGCCGCAGGCCTGCGCGGCGCGAATGGCCGCGCAAAGACCATCGAGGCCGGCGCGATCAGCGATGATCTCCGGCGGCGAAGGGGTTGCGGCGATCGCAGGCGCCGCATCTGGCACGGGAGCACTCACTTTCAGTTTTCCGGCCGCGACGCCCGACGCGCCCGCGTGCGGTTGCTTCTTGGCTGATGCCACGGGCACGGCCGTCGGCTCCGCGCCTCCTGCCCGCGCCTCATCCAACTGCGCGAGCAGCCGCGTGAACTCGAGCTCGCCGAACAGCGTGCGCAAGCGGGCGCGATCGGGCTCGGCGCGCGCAAATCCCCCCACGTCGCGGCCCAGCGCCACATCCTCGCGCAGGCGGACCAGCTTGCGCGAGATCTCGATGGCGTCACGGCTCGAAGCGATGGCCTGACCCTTCTTGCCCTTGATCTCGGCCACGTGTTCGAGCACGCCATCGAGCGAGCCATACTGGCTGATAAGATCGGCCGCTGTCTTGGGCCCGATGCCAGCGACGCCGGGCACGTTGTCCACGCTGTCGCCCATCAGGGCGAGCAGGTCACCCAGCCGATCAGGCGGAACGCCAAACTTCTCCTGCACTTGCGTCGGTCCCAGCAGCTTGTTCTTCATCGTGTCGAGCAGCTGGATCCGCTCGGAACAGAGCTGCATGAGATCCTTGTCCGACGAGCAGATCACGACTCGCAAGCCCGCCCCCACAGCTTGTCGCGCCAGGCTGGCGATTGCATCGTCGGCCTCGACCCCCGGCAGTGAAAGGGCGGGCAGCCCGAACGCGTCCACCACCTGGTGGGAAAGGTCGATCTGCGCAACCAGGTCTGGGGGCATGGGCGGACGGTTGGCCTTGTACGCGGGGAAGATCTCGTCGCGGAAGGTCGGCCCCGGCGCGTCGTAAACCACGCATAGGTGGGTGGGCCGCCACTCGCGCTCGATACGCAGCAGCATCTGGCACAACCCGTACACCGCGCCGGTGGGCACGCCCCGGCTATTGGAAAGGGGCGGCAGGGCGTGAAAGGCGCGGAACAGGAAGTTGAGCGCATCTACGATGTAGAGCGTGCCATCCATGGTGTAAAGGAAACTACTACGAACCAGGCTGCAATTCCGCTTCACCATTGGTTTTTCGGGTTAGTCTGAAGAGGCACGTGGCGTCCTCTGTCCGGCGAAGAATTTTCAAGTGGAGCGGCATCGTGCTGGCCAGCCTGCTGGGCCTGGTCAGCCTGGCCGTGACGGGCGCGGTGTTGCTTCTGCAGGGCGAACGCATGGGCACCTTTGTGGCCAAGGTCTTGCCCGAGATGCGCGGCAAGCTGGAGTTTCGGTCGATTCGCTGGCCGGCGCGCCTCCTGGTCGACATCCTGGCCAAACGCCCCACCCCGTTTTCCGTCGATGGCGTGAAGTTCTTCGACCCTGAGGGCACCGTCGTGGTGGACGTTCCCCACCTTGACGTCAAGATCGAGCTGTACCAGCTCATCAACGGCGCCGGCCTCTTCATGCACGACCTAGAGGTGGGACCGAACTCCTACTGGCGCTTTGGTCGCATGAAGAAGACCAAGAAGGGCATCGGCTTTCTGGCCACGTTCGATCCCAAGCATCCCTCGCCTCCTGCGCCGCCGGACGCCAAGCCGGAGAAGGGCTTCTCGGTTCGCATCTTCAACGCCCAGCTCAACGGCTTGCGGGTGGTGTTCGATTTTCCACATGTCTGGGGTTTCGACCTACGCGATCTGCACGCGCCCGCATGGCTGCAGGTTGAAGACGGTTTCTGCGGCTGGGAAGCCGTGGGCGTTGAAGCCCGCGGGGGCGGATACCTGACCGTGCTCGACCAGGTGCTGCCGTTTGACAGCGTGAAGGTGAAGCAGGTCGCCACCTTGCGCGAGTATTCCGACGACATTTTCCTCGATCTGACCGCGGGCAAGACCGGGCGCTCCACCCTGGTGGGGAAAGGTTTCTTCAACGGCATCTATGCCGCCGAGTCGGTGTCGGCGATTCACATGCACGCCGAATTCCACGAGGCCGCGGATGCCCTGAACGCCGTGCTGAAGCCGATGAACATCCCTGGGCTTCATATCGGCGGCGCAGATGCCCGCGTGACGGCGGATCTCATCGGGCCCTACGTCAGCATCGCCATCAACACCGATATCTCCGGCACGGATGCCGCCTACGATCAGTACGCTCTACAGAATCTGGTACTGCGCGCCGGCATGCAGTTCGATCCCAACTCCAAGGCATCGGCGCCCAACACCAAGCTGGAAGAGTTGTCGTTCTCGCCGCCGGGCGGGGGGCGGTTCTTGGCCAAGGCGGAACTGATGGTCCCAAAGTTTAGGACACAGCTTCGCTTCGACCATTTCACAGTGGACAGCTACCTGCCTCCGGGGCTGCGCAAACTCGCCGCGGGCAAACTGCACGGCGGACTATCAGCGACCGCAGAATTCGACGAAACGATGTCCGCGGTCAAGCGGGGAACGTTGAGTGGCTTGGACCTCTCCTTCCAGCGAACAGGCAAGAAGTTGGCCCTGCCTGACTCGTTTCGGATAAGCGGCCAAGCCACCGCTTCGCCTTCAGAGGTCAGCACATCGGGCCTTCACATCGAAGCGCCAGGCGCCGGCGTCGACGTGAAGGGCAAGGTCGAATTGGCCAAGCACCTGCTGGCCCTTGGCTTGCGCGCGGGCAGCACGAATCTGCCGCGCCTGTTCGCCTCTCTGGGCGTGCCGCCCTTGGCGCAGCAGGCGTCCGTGGCAGTAGACCTGACCGGCACGATGGATCAACCGCGCGCCAGCGGTCAGATCGAGGTCAAGGGCATCGGCGGCATGGATGGTATCCCCTCGGTGCCGTCGTTCGAGACAAGGTTCCACCTGCAGGATGGTGCGCTGCACGTGGATTCCCTGGCCGCCCAGGTAGCCGGCGGCACTCTGGCTGGCAGCGGAACGCTCAAGCTGTTCGAAAGGACTTTGCAGCACATGCTGCGGTCGCCAGACCTGGAATTTCGCCTGCAAGGCAAACAGATTGCTCTGGAGTCGCTGATCGCGGGCGGTTTGGTGACCGGCAGGATCGCCTTCGAGGTGACGGCCAGCGGCCCGCTCCGCCAACCGAGGATTCGCTTCAAGATGCCGGCTGGGATGACCGCGTCTGTGCTCGGGCAAAGTTGGCAAGTCGGTGGCATCGACCTGGAGGTGGACCAGGAGGGCGCGGTGATACGCCTGCTGCAGGCAAGCGGCAAGACGGGCGGCGAGATTCAAATCGAAGGCCACATGCGCTTTGCCCCCAAGGCCATGCCGATCGAATGGCACATCAAGATCACCGACCTGCCCGTGGCCGCGGTGCTGGCGGCTGCCCGGGTTGACCTGCCGGCGGTCGGCCGTTTGTCCGTCGATTTGCGCCTGTCAGGCAGCACCGAGGCCCCGCTGGTCGAGGGCACCATCGGGCTCGCCGGCGTGACCGTCATGGGCGTGGCGCTGGGCGATGGAATCCTGACCTTGAGCGCGATCGGGGCCGGCGTTGCTGTCAAGGGCACGCTCTTCAATCGCTTCACCGTCGACGCAACCGCCCAGCTCAGCTCCGCTGGCCTGCGGGCCGCGGGCAGCGTGGCCTTCTCCCACCTGGTGCTGGAAGACCTGGCCCTGCAACTTCGGGGCGGTCGCGAGAGCGCGGAGTTGGTTGGTCAACTGAGGGATCTCGACGCGCACGCCGTCCTGTCAGGACAGATCGGGCTCGAGCTGCAGCCTGGAAGGCCTCTCGCTATCCAGGCCGTGCTCACCGAGATCGCGGCATCTATCAGCCAGGAAATCGTCGAACCTGGCGGTCAGGTTTCAACCCATCGGATCGGCCTGCAGAACGACGGTGATCTACGGGCCACGCTGGCGGGCGATCACATCGCGCTGGAACAGGCGCGCTTCATCAGCGACGGCGGGCGCTTCAGCGTGACGGGCGAGCTGGAGGGCGAATCGCTGCGTGCCGCGCTCTCGGGCCAACTCAATCTGGAATTCCTGCAACCGCTCTTGCGCAAGAAACTCCAGAAACTGGGGGGCGCGATCAGTTTGGAGGTGAAGGTGTCTGGGACCACGAAGAAGCCTCTCGTGGACGGCACCCTTGCTATCGCTCGCCCTGTTAATGCGGTGCCCGCCGGCTTTGGTTCTGCGATCGCTGTGCCGTCGGGCGCGGTCCACCTGCAATCGGATGTGGTGGAACTCAAGGGTCTGGCGGTATCAGTTGCCGGGGCGACGTTACGTTTGAGCGGCCGCGCAAGCCTGGGCGCCAACTTCGTGCCCAGAAGCTTGGCCTTGCAAGCCAACGGAGAGGTGAGCGCCTCGTTGCTGGAGTCGTTGGTGCCCGACGCCGTATCGGACGTGTCCGGCAGCGCGCGCATCGACGCCAAGGTTTCGGGGACGCTGGACCAGCCCAATGTTTCGGCGCGCATCGATCTGGGCGAGATCCAGATGCGCTTACGCGGCATCAGCGGCCGAGTGGCCGTCGAGAGCGGCACCATCGAGCTGTCGAGCCACGAGCTGCTCCTGCGTGAGGTCAAAATACGCATTAACGACGACGGGCGCTTGCTGATCGGCGCCGCCGGGGTACGCCCCGGCCGCATGCACATCGTGAGCCTGCGCCCCAAGTTGGTGCTGGGCAAGGTAGACCTTCCACTAGAGGGCGTGCGCCTGGTCTACCGTTCCCCGGGCCTCGAGATTGACGATCTTTCCTTCACGCTGGATCTGATCGGCGACTTGCATAACTCGCTCAGCCTGGGCGGCGATGTCCGTCTGGTCTCTGGGAGATACATCCAAGATTTCAATGTGCGCAACTTGATGCTCACCCCGCGCATCAACGAGTCCGATTCGCGTCCCTTCTGGGAGGGTGTGCCCCTGCTCGAAAACCTGGGTCTCAATCTGCGCGTGCGCACTCTGGGCGACGGCTTCATGGTGCAGAACAACCTGGCGACGGAAATCTACCTGCAAGTCGATTTGCTCGTGGGCGGAACCCTCTCGTCACCCACCCTGGCCGGGGACGTGCGGCCCACCGACGGGCGGTTTCACATTCTGGGGCTACGCGGCGATTTTGACATCACGCCCAACGTAAACCACATCACCTTTGTCCCCACCAAATCGCTGGCTGCGGGCGATACCCCCGAGCTCAACATCGACGCCACAAATCTCCTGACCGACGCTTCTGAGAACGAGCACACGGTTCAGATACGCATCACCGGCCCCATCAACCAGGCAGCCATTGACCTGTCGACCACCGCCGGCCTCGACCGCAACCAGACCCTGATGTTGCTGCTCTCCGGGCGGACCACTGAGGACATCGGCACGGGAGGACGCACCATCGGCATCAACACCCAGAGCGGACTCGACATGATGGGCCAGGCTTCGCGCGATGCCGTGTCGAATCTGGTCGGACCTTACATCGACGACACCCTGCAAACTCTGACCGGCCACAAGCTGAATCTGCGTCCAACGGTGGGTGCCGACGGTTTCGAGGTGAAGGCGCTGGCGCGCGCGAGCCGCGAATTTACCCTGGAGCTGTCCTATCTTCGGGGCTTTCAGACTCAGGTGCGCTATCGAGCCCAGGCCAATGCCTGGTTGCGGGACTACCTCACGGCCCGCCTCATTGGCGAGCAACTCAACTACTCGCCCCAGCAGGGAATTAACGATTCAGTGGGAAGTCTGAAGTTGGAGATGACCATCGACTACCCAATCCGGTTCATGGGTCTGCCATGACCGGAATCTGCCAATCCACTCGCTGAGATCGTGTTGAAGCCCTTGTTCCGAAAGACTACCGACGCTGCGCTTGTTGCGGTCTTGCTGACCGCGAGCCTTGCGGCCATCGCGCGCGCGCAGGACGCGCCCTCGCTGCTGCCGGATGCGCGCACAACGACCTCGGCGCTACCCATTGTTTCCGTCTCTATAGAGGGCTCGACCGACCCCGCCGGACGCATCGAAAGCTTGGTGGCCACCATTGCCCCGTTGCATGCGCCCTTTATCGAGTCCGGCGAAGCCGATCGGGTCGGGACACCTATAGGGACGGCTCCCCGTCTCAAGAATCTGCTCAAAGTTGTGGGCTATCAGGCTGAGATTGGCGTCCAGACGGAGGCCGGCGGAGTGCGCCTGCAGATTCGTCTACGAGCCTTCGATCGCGTCCGTCAGATCTTCGTTTCGGGCAACCAGCCGACCTTCCGTCAGGGCGTGCGCCAGGAAGAGATCCTCCGGCAGCTCAGCATTCGCAACGGGCAAGCCCTGCCCCCGGCGGGAGAGCAGCGCGACGCTTTTCTCGACGCCGAGGCAGTGCGCGTGCGCGACTACCTGCGCACGCAGGGCTTTCAGGACGCAGAAGCTCACATCGTTGCACACGCGACCAACACCGTCCCGGCTAGGGTCAATTTGGACGTGCGGGTGAAACCAGGGCCGGGCTACCCGTTGGGCAAGATAACCGTGACCGGCAGCCGCGCCATTCCCGCCGGCGATATCGCGGACGGCTTTCGCCATCTGAATTTGCACTTGGACTGGCCCTGGCTGTGGCTGCGCCACGCACCATTCCGCCGCAACATCTTGCGCATCGACGAGACGGCTCTCGCCCAGCGCTATGCCAAGCACGGTTATCCCGGCGCACGTGTCACCGATGACTTTGACCCCAATTCGAGCGTGGATCACAACGAGAAGGAGGTGCACCTGGGCATCCAGGTCAAAGAGCACCGGCGCATCGAGCTGGCCTTTGAGGGCAATCACTCACGGTCCGCGGGCGCGCTGACGGGCGACGTCGCCGCCCTGGCGCACGGCGTGTACGACGACGTTGACGCGGCCGAGGGTGCAGAAACGCTCGAGAAGTCCTACCGCCAGCGGGGTCACATGCTGGTCAAGATTACCTGGCGGCGCGAGCGCATCGACGAGGACGCTGACCGCATCGTCTTCGCCATTGATGAAGGGCCGGTTCTGAAAGTGCGCGGGGTGGAGTTCGTGGGCAACCACAAGGTGTCGTCCTCAACTCTGGCGGAAGAGATTCGAACCAAGGAGTTCCCGTTCCTGGGCGCTCTTGGCTTGGGCGAAGGGGGCTTCGCGACCCCGCGCCAGATCGAACTCGACGTGCAGAGCCTGGCCGACTACTACGAGAGTATCGGTCGCCCGGGAAGCAAAGTGTGCGCTGAGATCGCTCCGGCGCCAGACCAGTGGCGGCCGGCGCCCACAGGCGCCAAGGCCGTCATCCCGCGCGAAGACGAGCCGCTGTGGCGAAAGGCCAACGCGCTTTTCGTGCGTTTCCTCATTGAGGAAGCCCCCCTGGTGTGGGTGGCGGACATGCGTTTCGTATCCGCCGCCCCCGCCGTGCCTGTGCCCCGCGACGACCTCTTTTTGCGAAAGTCGCTGCGTACGGTGATAGGAGCGCCCTACCAACCGGCGATCGTGCGCCGCGATGAAGAACGACTCAAACGCCTGATGGGTGACGAAGGCTATCGCAACGCTAGCGTCGAGTCCCACATCGAGCGAGAGAGCGATCACGTCACCATCACATGGAAGATCAAGCTGGGCTCGCAGGTTCACGTGGGCCCCGTGTTCGTGCGGGGAAATTTCCTGACTACGGAAGGCACGATCATGACCTGGGCCGAGCTGCGTCCGGGTTCCTTGCTGACCACGCGGGCCGTGGAACGGGCCCAGCGCAATTTGGCCATGATCCAGCTATTCAGCAACCCGAACCCGGTCAGCTTCCCCAGCGAAAGCCCACAGCAACCGGTGGTTCCCATGGTCATCGAAGTGGAAGAACGGCACGATCACTTCGGCATTGTGACCATCGGTGGCGGCATCTCCACCGACCAAAAATCCCCCACCTCGAGCTTTCCCGTGGGTGGATACGCGGCGCTCGGCTACGAGCACCGCAACCTCTTCGGTCACGGCTGGACCTTGACCGCACAGACAGCCCTTGGCCTATCGCTTAGCCGGGTGAACGCTAGCTTTTTGGATCCACGTTTTTTCGGTTCGCTCTTCCGCCTGGAGATCGGCGGCAACTACCTGCGCCAGGCCACGGTGCGTCTGGGCGATCTGCGTTCGGGCGCGACCTTTATCGGATTTGCCCGTGAGATGTTCCCCGGTGTCGATGCCAACGTCCGCTACAACTTTCGCGACACCTTCCACACAGAATTTCTCGCGCGGGGCGCGGGTGCCGACGAGGATGAAAGCACGGTCAGCATCGGCACCTTGGTGGGCAGCTTCAGCACGGGCATCGAGTGGCAGCGGCTAGACAATACCCTGGTGCCGACCCGTGGCTTCAAGGTCGGAGTGGGGGCAGAGCTGGCCCTGCCTCGCTTCTCGTTCGACCTAGGCTCTGACTCATTCGTCAAGCTGAGCGGCCATTCGTTCGCGGTGGTGCCACTGCTGTCGTGGCTCAGCCTGCGCCACAGCCTGCGCTACGACCAGGGGTTCCCGCTTGCGGGCGCGTCACTTCTGCCCCGGGTGGAACGCTTTTTCGCTGGCGGTGACACAACCGTACGCGGATACGATCTAGACCGCCTGCTGACCGAAATTGTGTACGTGCCGATTGCGCCCGGGGTATTCGGCGTCCGGTACCAGCCGGTGGGGGGCAATCTGCGGATCGTGCAGAACATCGATCTGCAGTTCCCCATCTTGCGTCCCTGGTACGGGTCGGTGTTTCTCGATAGCGGCGTGGTGGCTTTCTCGTTCGATGGGCTGTCAGCCTCGGCCTTTCGCCACGGGCTCGGGTTCGCGCCCTTTGTCTTCAAACTGCCAATCGGCGATCTGAGCCTCGCCTTTGCCATCCCGCTCAACCCGAAGCCCGGCGACAGCTCATGGCGGTTCCACCTGAACGTTGGATTGATGTTTTGAGATTGCCAGAGACTACTTCTGCGCCACGTACGCGATTACGCCATGCTTCTTTTCGAACGCCAGCTTGCCGCCGATGGCGTCTTTGGCGGTGGCGAAATCGCCCACGCGCACGCGGTACCATGTGCCCTTGCCCGGGATCTCGGAAACCACCAGGTAGGTCTTCTCAGAGCCAAACTTCGCAGCAAACGCCTCTGCTTCGCCACGGTTTTGGAACGAGCTGAGCTGCAGGGTGAAGTGCACCTTGCCCTTGGCCGAGTCGGTAGCTGCGGCGCCAATTGCCGGGGCGGGCACATTTTTCGACGCCACAGGCGCCTTTTCAGCGGGCTGCTGCACGACCGGCAACGCAGCAAGTGCCTTGCTCGGCGCGGGGGCCGCGGGCTTGGGCGCACTGGCCGGGGCAGCCGCGGCCACAGATTTTCCAGCAGGGAGGGGGGCTTTGGCCTTGGCGGTCTCGGCCGGGTTTCCGTCGAGCGAGGCAGTCAACTTGCCGCTCGCTTTGGTCAAAGCTTTTTCCGGTTTGGCCGAAGCCGTCTTGTTCCGCTCACCGTTCTTGGCCGTCTCCGTTGACTTGCCAGCCTCGACAACTTGACTGGACTCGCTCTTGCCCGAATCCGTCGTCCTGGGTTCGATCAGTTTCAACTCGCTCTGCTTCGCGCTGCTTTGGGCGTTCTTCCCGCCGAAGAGGGCCTGCGGGAAGGTCACCGCCGGCGTCTGGGTGGGCCGGGGCGTGGTCGCGACCTTGTCGAGCAGGGCCAGCGGGTCCTCCACCTCGGGCGCGACCGCGCGGCCGCGTGACTCCAGCCGCTTGCCCACCACGACGCCCAGCACGAAGAGCAGACAGGCAACCAACGCGCTGCCAAAGAACAGAAAGAAGACCTGACGATTGTCGAGGCGGACTTCGATCTTGTCCCGCCAGCGTTCGACGTCGCGAAGGCCTCGTTGATCCATCGTGGCACCGGAAGTGTAACCCATGCTTTGTTCCAGCGAAAAAGAGGGTAGACGTGGCGCTACGCCGCGTCCTCGCCCTCACCGCCTATGCGTTTCATCACGGTCGGCGCCGAGACCCCCAGAAGGCCCAGCGCGGTCTCGATCACCTGCCGGATGGCCTCGACCCAGTGCAGGCGCGCTGCGGTTTTTTGCCAGTCCCAGGTCGCGCGCCAATTGCCCACGCGCTGGCGTTCCTGGGGCAGAACCGAGTCGCCGTGGACTTTCTGCAGGCGGGTGTAGGTGCTCTGAAATTCGCCCGCAATCTCGCCGAGGAACGACACCAATCGGTGCGGCTCGCGCGCCGCGGCTGCATCCTCGACGAAGTCAGGGAAATCGGACAGCCGGCGCAGCAGTGCAATCTCCTCTGGCAGGCTCAATCGCCCGAAAAGCTCAGCCGAGGGCGGCAGGCGCGGGGCTTCCAGTTCAGACGCGCGTCGCAACAACGAGGCGCAACGGGCATGGGCGTACTGGGCGTAGTACACGGGATTATCCATCGACTGGCGCTTGGCCAACTCAAGATCAAACTCCAGCGGCGTGTCGTGTCGACGCATCAGATAGAAGAAGCGCGTGGCATCGCGGCCGATCTCGTCGATCACCTCGTCGAGAGTCACGAACTCCCCTTCCCGCTTGCCCATGGCAACCGGTTTGCCGTCGCGCAACAAACTCACCATCTGAATGAGCAAGACCGAGAGCCGGTTCGGGTCATGCCCGAGCGCTTTCAAGGCCGCCTGCATGCGCGGCACGTGGCCGTGGTGATCGGCGCCCCAGATGTCACACAGCTCATCGAAACCGCGTTCGATCTTCTTGCGGTGGTACGCGATGTCCGCCAGCAGGTAGGTGGGCAAGCCGTCGGATTTGATCACCACCCGGTCTTTGTCATCGCCCCACAGCACCGTGGTTTTCAACCACACGGCATTGTCGCGCCGATCGATGAAGCCGGCTTGCTCGAGCACAGCCAGGGTGCTCGACACCTCGCCGCTGTCGTGCAAGGCCCGCTCGCTCTGCCACACGTCGAAGCTGACGTCGAATCTGGCCAGGGTGCCACGGATCATGTCCATGCAGCGGCCGATGGCGAACTGCTTGATGGGCTCCATGTCTGCCGGAGGGTCGGCCCCGACGAACCGTCCTGCCTCGCGTTCAAGCAGCTCACGCCCGAGATCCCGGATGTAGTCGCCGCGGTAGCCGTTCTCGGGGAACGCCACCTCAGGCACGATCACGCCTGTCCAGTCCTCGCCTCGCGCAGCCTCCATGTAGCGGGCCCACACCGAGAGCGCCAGCATAGCGACCTGGTTGCCGGAGTCGTTGACGTAGTACTCGCGCAACACATCGTAGCCTGCGAAGCGCAGCAGTCGGGTCAGCGAATCGCCGACCGCGGCGTGCCGACCGTGGGCAAAATGCAACGGACCGGTCGGGTTGGCCGACAAGTATTCAACCAGGACGCGCGGTGACTGCCTCGGTTCTCCCCGTCCCCAGCGCCCCTCTGCGGCCAGGATGTCGAGCAGCCGCCGCTGCCAGAACGCATCGGACAGACGCACATTGATGAAACCGGGTCCCGCCACCGACACCTCTGATAGGTCCTCGCCACCCGCAGCCAACAGGCGTTCCACGATGATCTCAGCCAAGGCACGCGGCGGTTTTCCAGCGACCTTTGCGAGAGCTAGGGCCGTGTTGGTCGCGTAGTCGCCGTGCTCAGGGCGCTTGGGTCGCTCGATTGGAATGCTCTCCGGAACAGCTGGCAGAAGGCCTTCGCCCTTGGCCTGCTCCACGGCAGTCTGGAAAAGAGCGCGAACCGTACTTCGAACACTGAAGGTCATTTACCCACACTGTAGGGCCAAGTCTTACAAACTGTCAATTTCGGTTACTCGCGTGGGGAGCCCGCCGG
>PMIX01000145.1:0-8788 GCA_003158395.1 Myxococcales bacterium
GCTTCTGGCGATCGTGCCAGGCTTGCCGACGGCGCCTTTTGCCGTGCTGGGCGGCCTGCTCGGCCTAGTCGCCTACCGTATTATCAAGCTGGACCGACTCGCCTCTGAGGCCGCCAAGGCGACCAGCACCGCGAGAGCGGTGCCAGAATTGCGCGTGGGCAGCTCCGAAGTTCCGGCTCCCCTGTTGCTGCCCATCGCCATCGATCTTTCGAGCGCGCTGTCGCAATTGCTCTTGCCCTTCGAGGAAGCGAATCGAATGGAGCGCGATCTCTTGCCAGCCGCCCGCGAGAGTTTCTTCTCCGAAACCGGCATTCCCCTGCCGTCCATTTCCCTGCGACCGAACGCCGCTGGCCTGGCCGCCGGGGCCTATGTGCTGCGCCTGCAGGAGGTGCCAGTGGCCCGGGGCGAGGTCGTGGCAGGAGGCGGGCTTGCCCTCGACACAGTCGACCACCTGCGCGCGATGGGGATCGCTGCCCAGCCAGCGGCGCATCCCGAGGGCCGCCCGGCCGCATGGATCTTGGCCGGTGAGCTGGGCACCGCTCGGATTCGGGGTGTGCCCACCCTGGCGCCGGAAGAGGTGATTGTCCTCCACCTGCTGCAGGTTCTACATCGCTATGGCCACGAATTCGTCGGCATCCAGGAGACCCAATCCCTGCTCGACCAGCTTGAGCGGACGCAGCCCGCGCTGGTGCGCGAGGTGGTGCCCAAGGTCGTCTCGCCCGCCCTGCTGACCGAAATCCTGCGCCGTCTGGCTGCCGAGGGTATTTCGCTGCGCAGCTTGCGTGAGATTCTGGGCGCGCTGGCCGAATCGGTGCCGGCTGGTTCCGACTCCGTCGCTCTGACTGAGCATGTGCGCGCAGCCCTGCGGCGACAAATCACGTTCGCCCACGCAGGCAGCTCGGGCGTCCTTCATGCATACTTCCTCGACCCAATCATCGAGGACACCGTGCGCGAAGCGGTTCAGCACTCCGCCAGCGGCAGCACCCTGGCCCTCGAACCCGAGCTTTCGTCCGACATCGTCAAGGCCGTGGGCCGCGCGGTCGCCGACAATTCTGCGCCAGTGATCGTCACTGTCGCCGACATCCGCTGCCACGTGCGTTGTCTTCTCGAAGCCGAGTACCCCAAGGTCGCCGTGCTGTCGTATCAGGAGATTGAGCCCGATGTGAAGTTGCAGTCGCTCGGCCGGATCACAGTATCGACGGGCTAGCCGTCAACCGGCAGGTCTTTGTGGATGTAGTGGCGTCGGCCGGGGCCGTATTCGGTCGTGGCTTGGCCGTGGCCGTAGAGCAGCCAGCGATAGGTGAGCAGGCCCTCCACTCCCACCGGGCCGCGCGCGTGCAGCTTCTCGGTGGAAATGCCGACCTCGGCGCCCAGGCCGAAACGGTAGCCGTCGGAGAAGCGGTTGCTGGCATTGTGGAACACGCAAGCCGCGTCGACCTCGGCCAGGAAGCGGCCGGCGGCCACCGGATCCTGGGTCACAATGACATCGGTGTGACGGGAGCCATGGGTGGCAATATGGGCCAGCGCCTCGCCCATGCCCGCCACTTGCCGGATCGACAGGATGAGTGCGCCGTATTCCGCGTCCCAGTCTGCTCCGGTCGCCGCGTTCATTTGCGGGTGGCGCTTGCGTGTTTCCCTACAACCGCGTAATTCCACGCCTTGGCTGGAAAGTGCCGACACACAACTGTCCAGCGCCGCGGTGGCCTCTGGATCCCACAATAGTGTTTCGACGGCATTGCACGCAGCCGGGTAGCTGCACTTGGCGTCCACAACCAGACGGGCAGCCATCGCCGGATCCGCGGCCGCGTGCAGATACATGTGGCAGATGCCGTCGGCGTGGGCCATCACCGGAATGCGGGTGTGGCTACGCACATAGCGAATGAAGGACGACGAGCCCCGCGCAATCATAAGTTCGACCAGGTCGTCCATGCCCAAAAGCGCGTCCACCTCGGCCCGATCTTCCAGCAGCACCATCGCGCGGGTGTCGATGTCATGAGCGGAGAGAACCTCATGGGCCACGGCACAGAGCGCGCGGTTGCTGGCACTGGCCTCGCGGCCCCCTTTGAGCGCTACCGCGTTGCCGCTCTTCCAGGCCAGGCTGGTGATCTGTACAAGGGCGTCGGGGCGCGCCTCGAACACCACGCCCAGCACCCCGAGCGGACAGCTCACGCGCTTGAGGATAAGCCCGTGGTCGAGCGCCCGGTGGGTCAGGGTGCGGCCGACCAACTCCGGCATGTCCGCGAGCTGCCGGATGCCGTCGATGGTGGTGTCGAGCTTCTTGTCGTCCAACTGCAGCCGCTTAACCAGGGATGAGCCGAGGCGACCGGCCGCCTCCTCTTCGCGCGCGCTGGCCATGTCCTGGGCGTTCGCTTCGAGCACGGCCTTGCGCGCCGCGGGTCGTGCCAGGGCCGCGGCAAAATCGGCAAGCAAGCGGCTCCGCTCGGGGCCAGTCAACGCCGCCAGCCGCCGGGCCGCTGCGCGCGCCGCAACTAGGCTTTCTCGCAGGTCCATGACAGGATACTACTTGGATTTGGCTTGGCCGCCAGCGACACCTCGCGCGGTATGACCTTCTTCCCGGCCGACGGCCCCTGGCAGGCGGAGGCCATCAAACCGCGCCCATCACCAGGTTGTCGCGGGTGATGAGCGCATCGTAGCCGCGGTACCCGAGGATGGTGTCGATCTCGTCACTGTGCCGGCCCGCCAGCTTGCGGCAGGCGTCGGCGTCGTAGTTGACCAAGCCGCGGCCATGCACACGGCCGCTGCCGTCGCGGATCTCGACCAGCTCACCCTTGTCAAAACTGCCCTCCACCGCGACCACACCGATAGGCAGAAGCGATGCCTTGCGCTCCACCAGCGCCCGCAGCGCGCCTTCGTTGACCACCAGCGCACCCTGCTTTCGACCCGAGACTGCAATGTGCCGCCAGCGCGCGGGGCGCCACTGCGCCGGCGGGATCAGCGTGCCCACGTCATCGCCGGCCAGGATCTTGTCGAGCACATCCGGCATGCCTCCGTCGGCGATGACCACCGCGGTGCCCTCAGCCACGGCCAGCCGGGCCGCTTCCAGCTTGCTGCCCATGCCGCCGCTTCCGCCAGAAGAGGCGCCCGTGGCTCGGGCAAGGGCTTGCTCGTCGACGGAAGGCAGCTCGGCCACGCGCTGGGCGTTGGGATCGAGGGCCGGATTGGACGTGAAGAGCCCGTCCACGTTGCTCAGCATCACCAGCAGGTCCGCATCCAATGCCACGGCCACCCGCGCCGACAGGCCGTCGTTGTCGCCGAAGACCGGCGGGGTGGCGTCTCCGCCCTCACGGCGCCGGTGCTCGACTAGCTCGCGCACGCTGACACTGTCGTTTTCGTTGAGAACCGGGATGGTGCCCAGTTCCAGGAGCCGCATCAAGGTGGTGCGCAAGCAAAGCGCACGGTCCCGATCGGCCAGATCTTCGTGGGTGAGGAGAACCTGGGCTGCAACCACACCAAATCCGGCAAATGCCTTCGTGTAGAGGCCCATGAGGTGGCCCTGCCCCACGGCTGCGCAGGCCTGGCGCAGGCCCAGCGAGCGCGGCCGCTGTCGCAGGCCGAGCAAGCGCATGCCCATGCCCACGGCGCCGCTCGACACCAGCACCACGTCACGGCCGGCCCGCCGCTGCCGTGCCAGACCCTCGACCAGATTCATCACGCGTTCGCTGGCCACATCCCCGCCGTCCTGGATGACGACATGGGTGCCCAGCTTGATCACCAGACGGTGGGTTTCGGCGAGGGCGGCGCGGCCGCTGGACGGGGTAGGGCTCATGCGAAAGGTCTGACTTTACCTTGGCCTTGGTTCGTGTGGTAATGCGGCCGTGAGCATCCTGCAAGGAAACAAGACCCTGACCCTGATTGGCGCCGGTACCATGGGCGAGGCCATCCTGAGGGGAATTCTGAGCGCAGGCAAGCTTGGCCCCTCCCAGGTGTTGGCGTCCGACCTGCGTGCCGACGCACTGGCTGACCTGGCCAACCGCCACGGCATCCGCACCACGACCGACAACCTGGAGGCGGCTCGTTCCGCTACCGTGGTCCTGGTTTGCGTAAAACCGCATCAAGTCGGTGCCGTGCTCAACACCGATGCGATGCGGGAAGCCTTGGGCGGCAAGGTCGTCATCAGTATTGCAGCGGGGGTGCGCCTGCAGCAGCTCTCTCACTGGCTCCCGGCCAGCGCCCTCATCCGCGCCATGCCCAATACCCCGGCCCTCATCGGCGAAGGCATGACCGCCCTTTCGCGCGGCAAGGGAACCAACGACGCCGCGATGGCCTTCGCGCTGGATCTATTTGGCAGCGTAGGGCGCGCGACGGAAATCGACGAGGCCCAGATGGATGTCGCCACCGCGCTTTCGGGCAGCGGTCCGGCCTTTGCGTTTCTGGTTGTCGAATCGCTGGCTGATGGCGCGGTCAAGATGGGCCTGCGGCGCGAGCTGGCTATCTCCATGGCGGCCCAGATGCTTCAGGGCTCGGCGCGCATGGTGCTGCAGACGGGCACCCACCCCGCAGTATTAAGGGATCAGGTGACGACGCCGGGTGGCTGCACCATCGCGGGGCTTTCCAAGATGGAAGAAGGTGGTTTGCGCTACGCGCTTGCCAGCGGCGTCGAGGAAGCTGCGCGCGCAGCGAGCAAGCTGGGGCAAGGCTAGCCCCCCGCTTTCTAGCGCCGCTGGCAGCGCGGGCAGTAGAAAGTCGAGCGTCCGCTGTCCAGCGACCGGCGTACCGCCGAGCCACAGACGCGGCAGGGGCTGCCCTCGCGGCCGTAGACCAGCAAGGCCGCTGCATTGTCGCCCCTCCGGCCCTCCGAATCGACGAAGTCGCGCATGCTGGTTCCCCGGTTGGCCAGCGCCGNNTAGATGTTGCCCAGCCCAGCGACGCGTTTCTGGTCGAGCAGGAAGGCCTTGAGCGGCGCGCGCGACGCCGCCAGCAAGGCGCGCAGCCGAGAGACATCGAGCTCGGCCAAGGCGTCCGGCCCCAACCCAGCCACCTCGGGCAGGGCATCGACGTTCTGACTGGCCGCTACCCAGCCGAACCGGCGTGGATCCACAAAGCGCAGCTCGTCGCCGCCTGCCAGCGACCACACCACGTGGGTGTGCGGGGCCCGCGGCTCGTGGGCGGCCTGCAGGCGCAACCGCCCGCTCATTCCAAGATGGATCAGGACTCCGGCCTGCGCTCGGTCGAGGTCGACGAGAATGTACTTGCCCTTGCGGCGGACCGCGGTGATCCGCGCCGATACCGAGAGTCTCACGATGGCTGCCCGATCAACCGGCCGGGCCAGGCGCAAACCCTTGTCACTGGTCCACACGGCGGCGATGGTCGCCCCCAGCAAGCGCGGCCGCAGCGTGCGTACGACGGTCTCTACTTCGGGCAGCTCGGGCATTGCTACTTTCCCGGCCCAGCAAGGGCAGTGCGCAGCGGACCGAACGCGTCCGCCAAGCGCGCGAACTCCGCCACCGACAGCTCTTCGGCTCGCCGGGTTCCCTGGATTTCCGAGAGGACAAGGGCGCGCGCCGCGGCCTCTGCTCCGGCCAGCGGCTCCAGCGCCCGTCGCAACATCTTCCGTCGTGTGGCAAACGCCTGCTTGACCACCTGGGCGAATCGCGCCGGATCGCGCACCGGTGCCAGCGGTGTCAGCCGCGGCCGCAAACGCAACACGGTCGAGGTGATCGAGGGACGCGGATGGAAGGCGCCTGGACCGACTGCAAACAGGATCTCTCCCTCCGCCTGCTGCTGCACCATCACCGACAGGCGGCCATACACCTTGCTGCCCGGTCCCGCCAACATGCGCTGGGCGAACTCTTTTTGCACCATCAGGATGGCTCGGGCGATCACCCGGCCGCCTTGCGCGGCGTCCGTGATGGCGAAGAGAAGCGGCGACGTGATTTGATAGGGCAGGTTCCCCACCACCACCAGCGGCCGGCCTGCTGCAAGCGCCGCCGCGGCGAAATCAAAAACCAGCGCATCGACTCGCTCAACCCGCAAGCCAGGACAGGAACCCAAATCCTGCTCGAGCAGCGTGGCCAGCTCGGCATCGTGCTCGATGGCGATGACTTGGCCGGCGTGCGCGACCAGCCGTCTGGTAAGCGCGCCCAACCCGGCCCCGATCTCGACCACCACGTCGTCGCTGCCCACCGACGCTGCCGCGACGATGCGCTCTTGCACCTGCGCATCCACGAGGAAGTTCTGTCCCCAGGATTTCTTGGCGCGCAGCCCGTGGCTCTCCAGGATCTCGCGCGTCGATCGGCGACTGCCGCTCAGGCTCGGTCGCGCAGCCCTCACAGGGGCAACCCCGGGTCCACACTGAGATCCAAGGACGCCCGCTCGCCGCGCTCGAGCGCCCAGGTGCCGGCTTGTGCAATCATGGCGCCATTGTCGGTGCACAACTTGGGCGTTGGCACGAAAAGCCGGAAACCGTCCTTTTGCGCGGCCGCGGCCAGCGCATCCCGCAGCCCACGGTTGGCCGCGACACCACCACAGACGAGGAGGTCGTGCAGACCCTCGCGCACGAGCGCGCGCCGCGACTTGCGCACAAGCACGTCGACCACCGCGGCCTGGAAGCTGGCGCAGAAGTCGGGCATCTGCTCTTGCCCCGGCATCCCGCGCTCCCTCACCCGCGTCGCCACCGCCGTCTTGAGGCCCGAGAAGGAAAAATCGAGTTCCTCGCGGGCCGGCAAGGCGCGCGGAAAGTCGATCCATTCCGCATGGCCTTGGCTGGCCAGGCTGTCGATGACCACTCCGCCCGGGTAGCCCAGGCCCAACAGCTTCGCCACCTTGTCAAAGGCCTCGCCGGCCGCATCGTCGCGTGTGGCCCCGAGCGACTTGACCTGGCCCGGCCCATCCACGCGGAGAAGTAGCGTGTGGCCCCCCGATACCAGAAGCGCAAGGTGGGGATAGGTCGGTGGCGCCGGGTTGCCAGGATGATCCAGAAACACAGCGGCCAGGTGCCCCAAGAGGTGGTTGACGCCGACCATGGGCTTGCCAAGGGCGTAGGCCAACGCCTTGCCCATCTCCACACCCACCAGCAACGGTCCCACCAAGCCGGGTCCGCAGGTCGCGGCGATGCCGTCGAGCTCCCTCGGGACCACACCCGCCTCGGCCAGAGCCCGGCTCACCACCGGCACTACCGTCGCGAGGTGCTGGCGCGACGCCACCTCGGGTACCACCCCGCCGTACTCGGCATGCACCAGCACCTGCGACGCCACGACATCAGAGCGCACACGCCGGCCGTCCTCGACCACGGCAGCGGCGGTTTCATCGCAAGAGGTTTCGATGCCCAGAACCAACATGCAGGGGCTATTCTGCTCCGCCGGTTGCTACAGGCTATCAAGGATCGTCCGCAGCTCACGCGCATGGCGACCTTTGGGCGCAAGTTCCAGATACTTCTTGTACGCGGCCTTGGCCGCATCTGGGTTCTCCGACTCCTGCTCAGCCCCTCCCAGCACGACGTACGCGTCCGCCAGATCGGGATTAACATACAACGCCTTCTTCGCCCAGGACCGCGCCTCCGCCGCGCGCCCGCGATCGAGTTCCACTCGGGCTAGAATCATCATAATGTCAACCGCTCCGGGCTCGGCCTCGACCGCCGAGCGGCACGCTGGCAAGACCACCATGGGCTTGCCCTTCCCGCCGGCGTTCGCTTTCATGCAACGCTCGCGGAGCTCGCCCATGCCTGGCGCGGCGGAACCGAGTGTGGGTGGGCGGGCCTGGCCGCCGTCGGCCGTCCGGCTCGGCATCTCGGCAGATGCCACTTTGGGTTGACTTCCTGGCTCCTGCCAGGCGGCCAGCCTGGCCTGCGCATCCGCCGGGGCTGCGATCTGTTTCTCTGCGCCGGCTAGCGCGGCGATCGGCTGCGAACCTGGTGCCTGGTCGGCTGCCTGCAAGGATCCTTGATTGCCCAAGCCTTGGCCTGCCTCGATCGCCGACGAGACAAGCGCCGTCGGGGCCGTTTCTGCCGGCAATTCGGGACGAGAAAACCGCAACCACCACTCCCTGGTCAGGCTGGTCCGCATCGCGAACAGGCCGCCGGCGACAAGCAAAGCGATGACCACAAGAAGGAGCGGCCATCGGCGCTCATGGGGAACAAGGTCGCCATCCAGCCTGTCGATGGTGGGCCTGGTCTTGATGGGCTGGCCTTCACCCGGCGAGCGGGATGCCGGCCTCGCCTCGGCCGTTGCGGGTGTGTCGTCAGCTCGCTGGATCTGTGGTGCTCCCTCGGAGATTCGCCCCGGCAACCCAGCCGCTTTGTCGCCAGGCTCAGCACAGGGCGCATCGGCTTGCAGCGGATCGCTCGCCGCCGCCGGCTTGCTCTCGGTACCCTGAGCCCAACCGCCCCAATCCGTTTCGCGCGCGGGCTCGCCAGCGGGCGTGGGTGGAGACGCCGCGCCCGCCAGGGGCGTGACATCGCCTTTTCGAGGCCCGAACTCTATCGTCGTCCGCGCAGGCCGACCTTCGTCGCTGGCGGCTGGCTTCCGAACGGGCCCCGCTTGGTCCGCCTGGGCGAGTGCCCCAGGTAGGGGAAACCCCTTCAACGTGTCCGGCTTGGCCATGGCGCCCGCTGCATCCGCCGCTGACTTCACAGCCTCGGCCGGCCTGGGGCCCCCCCCGCCCGTGCGCGACAGCCCGCTCGCCAACTCCGCGGGCTCGCGCCACGAGTCCTCGACCACGGCCGAGACTTCGAGCGGTGACGCTGCCTCGGACGCGCTGTCGCCGATGCGCGGCAGGTCGGGCGCGCTCGCCGGGCGCGCGATGGCGGAGTCCTGGTCGGATACGACGGCGG
>PMIX01000145.1:8858-17573 GCA_003158395.1 Myxococcales bacterium
CTCGTCGGCTACCGCACTATCCTCCGCGTTCCCCTCGGCCAACCAGCGTGCAAGCTCGCTGCCTGGCTCCGCCCCGCCGCGCCGGCCAGCCGGCTCGCGAGCATAGATGATGCCTTGCCCGAAGAGCTTGCTGACCACAGTCAAAGCTTCAAGATCGGGGTAGTCGCTTTCGTCGATTACGGCCAGCAGACTGCGCGTTCCGTCGCTCAGCCTAAGGAAGCCGTTCATCTCGTCGGGGAGGTCAACCAGCTGCTCGGCCAGTACATGAACATCGACCTCGACCACGCTGTCTAGCGCTGGCAGGTTCTCCAGCAGCCGGGTCCATTCGTCGAGCCGCCGCATTCCCTCCATGAGCAGCGCTGCCGACGGCAGATCGATGACATCTCTACGGCGGATGGGCTTGAATTCGACCTCGAACTGCCCATCCGACCACGAGAACAGGCGGTACATCGCCTCAGCGCCTGATAGCCGTCCCACCTCGGCGTCAATGACCCGGCCTTCACGGAAAAAGATCGCCCCGCGCCGGCCATCGCGATTGACGATGTGAACGATGCCGGATTTCCGGTTGAGGTCGATGGTTTGCACCAGGTCCACAACCCCGATGTCCGACAAATCACCCGCGAACTTGGTGCGTCCTTCGCGCCGGGACTCGAGCCGCTCGCGCTCGACGCGTTGGAGCGCGGTACGAACGCGGATGCCAATCTCCTTTATATAGATGGGCTTTGTCAGGTAGTCCTCTACTCCCAGTTCGAGTCCGCGAATCTTGTCTTCGATTGACTTGCGTCCCGACACGAAGAGGAAGGGGAGCTTCGCCCACTCCGGCTTGGCTTTTATCTGGCGGCACAGGTCGAAACCGTCCATCCCGTCGAGGTCGGTGTCTGAGATGATGAGATCAGGGAGGGCGGCCTGAAGCGCGCCGAGCGCATCACGACCCTGGGTAGCGGTCACCACCTCGAAGCCGGCCTTCTTGAGGCTGACTTCGAGAACCCGCAGACTCTTGGGATCGCCGTCCACGAGAAGGAGACGATGCTTGCTTTGCCCTCTGTCCATAGGACGCCTTGAGTGACTCGTCCCGATTGTATCCCTGGTGGGCATGGCTCGCACGTGCGGAAAACCAGCCGCGTCGGTGAGCACTTCGGCCGTGCCTGGAAAACAGCCTCATGTTTATAGTTGTATGTTGAGTATCTGTGCAAACGATTTATCTTGAGCATAGAATGACCCAAAGAGCTGGCGCGTTGGGACCAGATGAGTCGGATCACGCGTGCAGGTCCGCGCTCTGGCTAGTTGGACGACTTATACTGGGCGCGTGCGTAAACGCGAAGACGATGCGGCATGTTTAGCCAGGCTCGCCGAGGAATGGGAATTCCCGCTCACGCCCGAGATGGCGGAATGTGTCCTGAGGTTCTGTCACCTCCTGATCGAGTGGAATTCTGGCGTCAATCTGACTGGCGCCCGTTCGGTGGCGGAGGTGATCGGAGAGCATGTCGTGGATAGCCTCGCCATGGCCTGTCTAGTTCCCCAAGGATCCTCAGTTGTCGACGTGGGCGCCGGTGGCGGTCTTCCGGGGATGCCGTTTGCAATCGTGAGGCCGGACGCAAGACTCACCGTGGTGGAACCGCGGGCAAAACGCGTCGCGTTCCTGCGCACAGCCGCACGCGAGCTCCAGCTGACGAGCACAGAGGTGGTTCGAGAACGCGTGGGTGGGTTGGACCGACGCGGCTTTGATGTTGCCGCGTCGCGCGCGACTTTCCCACCCGAGGAATGGCTTGGCTTGGGCCTGGGGTTGGTTCGGCCTGAGGGACTGGTGCTGGTTTTTGCCGGACAGGCCTGGCTCCCAGGGGTTTCGTCAATTCGCTTCCGTGATGCACTTAGCTATGAGACTGCAACCGGACGGAGCCGATGGATTGGTGCCTTCTGTTCCACGTGAAACATACGATCCACAGGCCCGCTTGAGGATTGACACCCCCAACCGGCCCTCCCTATGGTCGACTCCGTGCCCTCAATCCTGGATGCCACGCTGCAGGCTGACCTGGTTTCTATCGAGGCTCGCGACCGTCTCCGCTCTTGCCCTGCCGCTGCCGGTTCGTCACGCACAACACTGACAGTTGGCGCCCAGCCCCTTCTTTCCTTCTGCTCCAATGACTACCTGGGGCTTTCGGCCCACCCTGCCCTGGCCTCCGCTGCCGCCGCTGCCACTGCGCGTTCCGGATTTGGGGCCGGTGCGTCTCGCCTGGTCGCCGGCGATCTCCCTGAGCACCGTGAACTTGAGGCTGGACTGTCCGCCTTCCTGGATGCGGAAGCCGTGCTTCTTTTCCCCTCTGGCTACCAGACCAACCTTGGCGTTCTCGCCGCCCTGGCAGGACCCGGCGACCTTGTACTGTGCGACCATGCCAACCACGCCAGCATTATTGATGCCTGCCGGCTCTCGCGGGCCCGGCCAAGTTTCTACCGACATCTCGACCTCTCCTCTGCCGAGAAACGGCTCCTCGCGCTGGCACCGTCCGCCCGCCGGAAACTCTTGGTCACCGAATCCCTCTTTGGCATGGACGGTGACATGGCTCCCCTGGCCGACCTCGCCGCCCTCACCAGGAAACACGGCGCAGCCTTGGTCGTCGACGAGGCACACGCCATTGGCGTGCTGGGGCCGGGTGGGCGCGGCCTGTGTCATCAAGCCGGTGTAACCCCAGATGTTCTCATTGGAACCCTCGGCAAGGCCTTCGGCGCCGCTGGCGGCTTTGCGGCAGGCAGTCGCACGCTCCGCAACTACCTCGTCAACTGCAGCCGGGCGTTCATCTTCACCACTGCGCCACCCCCGCCCGTTGCTGCCGCCGCCCTCGCCGCACTAAATATCATCCGGGGAGACGAGGGCAACGCCAGACGACACGCCCTGGCGGACCGTATCCTCCAGCTCCAGAGCCGGCTCCCCCAAAGACCCCCCGGGCTACCCCGGTCGCCAATATTTCCAATAGTCCTTGGGCCAGATCGAGCGGCCGTCGACGCCTCTCTCCTCTTGCGCGCCCGCGGGTTCTTCGTCCAGCCAATCCGCCCTCCAACCGTGCCTGATGGTACCGCCCGCCTGCGAATTACCCTCTCGGCCGCTCACCAACCCAAAGACGTTGACTCCCTCGCCCACGCACTTGCCCCTCTCATCCCCCAATGACCTTCGACCAACTCGACCGCAGGTACCTTTGGCACCCCTTCACGCCCATGCGCGAGTGGTTGGCCGAGACTCCCCTCGTCATCGAACGCGCGGAGGGGAATGAGCTCATCGATACCGAAGGCCGCCGCTACCTGGACGGCGTCTCCTCCCTGTGGGTGAACGTCCACGGCCACGCCCACCCCGCCATCAACGCCGCGATATCCGAACAGCTCGCCAAGGTTGCTCATACCACCCTGCTCGGCCTTGCCAGCACCCCATCGATNNTTCTTTTCTGATTCGGGCTCCACCGCGGTTGAAGTTGCTCTCAAATTAGCCTTTCAATTCCAACAGTTACGTGGCTTTCCCCGTCGCGTTAAGTTTCTCGCGCTACGCAACGCGTACCACGGCGACACCATCGGATCCGTCTCATTGGGCGGCATCGACACCTTCCACCGGGTCTTTCAACCTCTTCTCTTCCACACCCTTCGCGTCAACCCGACCATTCCCGAACTGCAACAAGCCTTCGCCGACCACGCTCATGAGCTCGCCGCATTTGTACTTGAGCCTTTGGTTCAGGGCGCGGCTGGCATCCTCCTCCAACCTCCTGGCTTCCTGCGCGAGGCGCGCGCTCTCTGTCACAGCCACGGCGTGCTCCTCGTCGCGGACGAGGTCGCGACCGGCTTTGGCCGCACCGGCACCATGTTTGCCTGCGACCAGGAAGGAGTCACCCCCGACCTCCTCACTCTCGCCAAGGGCCTAAGTGGAGGATACCTCCCCGTCGCAGCAACCATGGCCACCGACGAGGTCTTCCGTCAGTTCCTTGGTCTGCCTGAGGAGCGTCTGACCTTCTTTCACGGCCACAGTTTTGGCGGCAACGCCCTCGGCTGTGCCGCGGCCCTTGCTTCGCTCGATCTCTTCCAGCGCGAGCAGACGCTCGCCAGTCTGCCCCCCAAGATCGCCGCCCTGCGCGCCCGACTCAGCGCCAAGATCGCGTCCCTTCCCCACGTCTTCGAGATCCGCCAGAAGGGGCTCATGGTCGGCATCGAGCTCCGCCGTTCTGACTCCCGCCCCTACTCCCCAGAGGAGGCCGTAGGCGCACGTGTCTGTCGAATCGTCCGACGCCACGGGGTCATCTTGCGCCCCCTCGGCTCCGTGGTCGTTCTCATGCCTCCGCTGTCGGTCACTACCGACCAGATTGACCGCCTCGTGGACGCGACCGCCGCGGCGATAACCGAGGCCACCAGCCACCCACTGCCTGCCCCCGCCCTGCCCCCCTCCCCGTCACCCCACCCCACCACGGCCGCCGCACCACTCCGCGGCATCTTCCTTGTTGGTACAGATACCGGCGTGGGCAAGACCACGGTTGCCGTGGGCCTCCTCACCCTGGCCCGAGCTCGCGGTCTCGCCCCGGTGCCCTTCAAGCCCGTGGAAACCGGCGCCAGCCCCGACCCCGACGACGCACTCCGTCTCCGCTCCGCCGCCGGTCGCGACGCTCTTCCGCGCGAAATCATTTGTCCCTACGCCTTCTCCCCGCCGGTTGCGCCTGCCCTCGCCGCCGAACAAGCCTCCACTCGCCTCACTCTGGATGGAATCATCTCCGCCGCACGCCGCGCTGCCGCTCTCGGCGATTTTCTTCTGGTCGAGTCAGCCGGCGGAGTTCTCTCCCCCTACTCCGAGAACCTCACCACTGCGGACCTGGCTGCCGCCCTCGGACTTCCTGTCCTCCTCGTCGCACGCAACGCCCTCGGCACAATCAACCACGCAGCCCTCGCCATAGCAGAGTTGCACCGCCGCCACCTCCCTCTCACCGGCGTCCTCTTCGTAGACACGACACCTTTGTGCACCCCCGACCGTCCCCACAACTCTCGATTCGTTCGCGCCCTCACCGGAGTCCGCATCCTCGGCACACTGCCCTTCCTCCCCGTCCCCACACCCGACGGAGTAGCCGCTGCCCTTCGCCTCAACGTCGACGTCGACCTGCTGCTCCCAAGGCTCAGGTAGCCTGCGCCGGCCGGGCCTCGGGAAAAATCACGACCCGTCGCGCGGGCCCTTCCCCTTCGGATTCAGTCCTGACCCCAGGATACTCAGCCAGCGTCGTATGCACCACCTTGCGATCATGTGCGCTCATCGGCTCCACAGGAACCGGACGCCCGGACCGCACTGCCTTCTCTGCCAGCCGCCGCGCCAAGTCTGCCAGCGAGTCCTCCCGCCGGCCCCGGTAGCCTTCGGCATCCACCACCAGAATTGCCGCCTCGCCCGGCTTCTTGAAGACGATTCGGCTGACCAAATACTGAAGCGCGTCCAGTGTCGCACCCTTCTTTCCAATGACCAGCCCGGACTCCGATCCATGTGCGTCGAGAATGATCCGCTCGCCGTCCTCAAAAGCACTCACCTCCGCCTCGACCCCCATGCGCTCAAGCACCTCTCGCAGCACCCTCGCCGCTAGCTCACGTTTCTCACCCAGCGCTCCCTGCTCGCTCATGCCTGCTCCCGTTGTCATATGTTGAACGTTGCACTTGGGGTCGGCAACGGTGGTGGTGCCCCCGGACTTTCGGGCTGGCCCCCGGGCTCAGGACGGCTCGAGACAGACGCAGCGATCGCATTCTCCATCCCTGCCGCGCTCTTCGCCTCACCGACAATCCGCGGCGTTGCCTTCGCCCGCCCCTCAGCCGCTCCAGACGCCGTTCGCGTCAACGCTCCGCGTCTCTTCCCGACGCTGCGCGTCCTCGCGCTCTTCGAGTGGGCGTGCCCCTTGCCTCGAACGCGTCTTATCTGACTGCTGGTCCGCGCCCTCTTCTTCTTCTTCCTCGTCACCTTCATGGTCACGTGGGCCACGACCCTACTTTTCACACCCCTCCCTTGTCAACTCCAACCCTTGCCTCTCCAATACCTTCGCGAGCCTCCATCACAGTGGTAACTTATCCACGGTGATGCATGCTTGTCCTGCGCATTGCGTTGTCGCACCTCCTGGGTCTTTGCGTAGTCTCCGATACAAATTACCGTTGACGGGTCAGGATCGGCTTGGTAAAGTCCGCCCGCTTCGGCTTCCGAAGCGTGCTCTTCCGAAACAGCAAGAGAGGACCTAAATGGAGCCATCTTTCCACGTGGGTGACTTGGCTGTCTACCCGGCACATGGGGTGGCGCAGATCATCGGTGTTGAGACCCGCGAGATCTCGTCTAGCAAGCAGACATTCTACATCCTGAAGATTCTCGACAACGGGATGAAGATCATGATTCCGATGAATAACGCTGGCGCCGTCGGTCTGCGTGAGCTCATCCGCGCGGATGAGGTGGACGAGGTCTTCGAGATCCTCAAGAGCCGCGAGGTTTCCGTCGAGGGGCAGACCTGGAATCGGCGCTACCGCGAGTACATGGAGAAGATCAAGACCGGTTCTGTCTTCGAGATTGCAGAGGTCTTGCGGGACCTGCAACGCCTCAAGGGGGACAAGGAGCTCTCCTTTGGCGAACGCAAGATGCTCGACACCGCGCGCACCCTTCTGGTCAAGGAGATTGCCGTTGCGACCAAGTCCAACGAGGGCAAGATCCAGGAAAAGCTGAACCGCATTTTCGCCTGCTAGGCGGCTAGACGTCGAGGTTGCGGACGTTAAGCGCATTCTGCGCGATGAACTCCCGGCGCGGCTCGACCAGGTCACCCATGAGGGTCGAAAAGAGTCGGTCGGCTTCGTAGGCATCCTCGACCCGCACCTGCAGCAGCGTCCGGCGCGCTGGATCCATGGTCGTCTCCCAAAGCTGATCAGGGTTCATTTCCCCCAGACCCTTGTAGCGCTGGATTTGCAGGCCCTTCTTGCCAACCTCGTGCACCCGCTCCGCCAGATCTTCGAGGCGATTGAAGCTGAGGACCTCCGACCCGGCCTCCAGGAGATAGGGTGGGGGACCCAGCACGGCCAGCTCTTGGTAGAGCGCGGTCAGGTCGGCGAACTCAGGCGAATCCAGAAACTGGAAGTCAATCACGGTCGGCCGCCGAATGCCCGCGGGGCGCACGGGAGCCTCGATCTTGTAGCCCCCGTGCTCGCTATCAGGCGCCAACTTGAGCACCACCTCCTTCAGCTCGGGCGCGTAGGCATCGAAGTATTCTTCGAGGCGCGTTAAGGCCTTGGCCAGGATTTTCGGATCGCGAAGATCCGCCTTGGCCAGCCGCGCTGCCTTCACGATTGCGTCGATCAGACGTGCGTCGCACTTGCGATCCAAGACCTTCAGCAGCCGTTTGTAGCGGCCCGCTTGTCGCGCCAGGTGGCGCAACTTGTCGCCGCTGATCACCCCACCGCCAGTGCTGGGTCGCAACAGCAGATTCTCAGTCGCGCTCTCAAGCAGAAACTCTTCCAGCGCCTGCTCGTTCTTCAAATACAGTTCCCGCTTGCCCTTCTTGACTCGGTACAGAGGCGGCTGCGCGATGAATAGGTACCCGCGCTCCACGATCTCAGGGAAATGCCGGTAGAAGAAGGTGAGTAACAAAGTCCTGATGTGACTGCCGTCCACGTCCGCGTCGGTCATGATGATCACGCGGTGGTAGCGAATCTTGTCGATNNAGGCGCGCCTTCTCGACATTGAGGATCTTGCCGCGCAGGGGAAGGATGGCCTGATCTTTTCGGTTGCGCCCTTGCTTGGCTGAACCGCCCGCGCTGTCGCCTTCCACGATGTATAGCTCGGAGAGGGCGGGATCCCTTTCCTGACAGTCGGCCAGCTTGCCCGGAAGCGACGATATGTCGAGGGCGCCCTTGCGCTGCACCAGCTCGCGCGCCCTGCGAGCCGCGTCCCGCGCGCGCGCAGCCAACACTGCCTTCTCAATGATCTGCTTGGCTTCGCGGGGATGCTCTTCCAGGTACCGACCCAGGCGCTCGTTGACCACGCGTTCGACGATGCCCTTCACCTCCGAGGAAACCAGCTTGTCCTTGGGCTGATTGCTGAACTTCGGGTCAGGGTGCTTGACCGACACCACGGCGACGAGCCCCTCGCTGATGTCGTCGCCGCCCAGGCCGTTCTTCAGGTCCTTGAGCAATCCGGCGGCCTGGGCGTAGCCGTTTATCGTGCGGGTCAGGGCGGCGCGAAACCCCGTCAGGTGCGTGCCCCCGTCCTTGTTCTTGATGTTGTTGGTGAAGCAGTAGACGGCGTCCTGATACGAATCGTTCCACTGAACGGCGATCTCGACCTGGGTTTGCTCCTGTTCACCCTCGATGACGATGGGCTTCTCGTGCACCGGCACCTTGGAAGCGTTCAGATCAGCTACGAACTGGCCCAGACCACCGGCAAACTTGAACTCGTGCGACTTTCCGCTGCGCTCGTCCTCCAGGGTGATGGTCAAGCCCCGGTTCAGATACGAAAGCTCGCGCAGTCGCTGCGACAGCACCTCGAAGCTAAACTCGGTGATGCCTGCAAAAATCCTAGGGTCGGGTTTGAACGTCACTTTGGTGCCGGTCCTCTCCGACACGCCGATCTCGTCCAGGCCGGTCGCAGGATCGCCGCGCCGATACTCCTGGTAGTAGACCTTGCCATCCCGCTTGATTTCCAGCTTCAGCCACTCCGACAGAGCGTTCACCACCGAGACCCCCACGCCGTGG
>PMIX01000196.1 GCA_003158395.1 Myxococcales bacterium
GCCTCGCCCTGCAGGAACTCCATGATGAAGTAGAAGTCGCCGTCAGGCGTCGTTCCGAAATCGTGGATATCGACGATGTGCTCGTTGCCGATCTGGTTTACCGCCTTCGCCTCGGTCACGAACCGAGACACCACCTCCGGATTGCGCGACAGCTCAGGGTGGATCGCCTTCATGGCGACCTTGCGCCCGATGACCGGGTGCTCGGCCAGATAGACGACTCCCATACCTCCCTCGCCAAGCTTGGCCGTGATCGTATAGTTACCGATCGTCTGACCGACCGCGATCACGGGTGATGATGCAAGCGAAGCCACGCTAAGAATCCTGTGGGAGCGTATTCCCTAGATTCGGCGATTTTCAGATGCCCGTCAAGGCATGGGGGCTGGCGGCCGTAAAATACAGTTGTATTTCCGAGCAGTTATGAAGAAAAAGCTGCGGCGTTCGCCACTTCGATTTCGCCCCGTACAACGGTCTCGGACACTCCAAGCGGAAGGTTCAGCCGAAAAAAATCGATCGTCGCTGAAGCAGCAGGTCTGCGATCATCCGGTCGACAACGCCCCGCACCTGTTCTGCGACTTCAAGCGTGTCGCTGTCGGGCCGCGACATGGGCGATATCGCTTCGCCGATCTGGATGCTCCACTTGGCTGGCACGGGCAGCAAGCCGAGCGGTCCGAGAAGAGGAAAGGTTGGTGTGATTGGGATATAGGGCAGGCCGAGGGGTTTAGCTAATCGCGTTAGTTTGGCCACGATGGGATGGGTCTCCTCAGCGCCCACAATGGCCACCGGGATGATCGGCACCTTGGCCGTGCGCGCCAGCCGGACAAAGCCACCGCGTCCGAAATTGGTCAAACGGTAGCGCTCGCGGTAGGGCTTGCCGACGCCGCGCAGGCCTTCGGGGAAAACGCCCACCAGTTGGCCGTGTTCGCACAGGTCGAGGGCGTTTTGCATCGATGCACGAACGCCTCCGATGCGCGCCACCACCGGCCGCATCCACGAAGAACGAAAGGCGAAGGTTGCGACCAGCGGCCGCAAGGGCCGGTGCGCGGGATGAAGCGCGTGGCAAGCGTGGATGAGCATAGCCCCGTCGTACGGCAAGCCGCCCGAGTGGTTGGCGACCAGCAGCGCGGCCCCGCTGGCCGGCACATTTTCCAGGCCGCACAGCCGCACACGGAAGTAGCGCGACCACAGGAATTCGAGGGCAGGGGCAGTGCGTTCGAGAAAGCCCGGGTCGAAGCCGAAATCGGGCAGGGTTGTCGGGTCTGGCATGGTCTGCCGCATGGTCTCGACAAGCGCCCTGAGTGCGTCCTTGATCGCCGGGTCCATCGTCGTCCAGCGCCGCCCCCGTTTTCACGATTCGATGAGAGCCCGCAGTTTTTCGCCCCAGCGTTGCACGAACTCGGTCAAGGTTGCGTCCGTGGGCAGAGCAGCCCCGCCTTGTGCCATGTCCGGCCGGCCGCCGCCCTTGCCGCCCAGATCCTGCAAGAGCAAGTTCACGATCTTCCCTGCGTGAAGCTTGTCTTGCGCCGCCGGGGTGACAGCGCACACCATCGCGACCTTGCCTTCGGCCGTGCCGGTCAGCACCAGTACGCCGGGATCCATGCGCGCCTTGAGCTTGTCCACAGTTTCGCGCAGGATTTTCGGATCGCCCACGCCTACGTCGTGCACGAGCAGCCAGTACTTGCCCGCCTGCTGGCGATTGGCCAGGGGGTCGCGTGAGCCGCCTGAGGCAATCTGGGCTTTGAGCTTGCTGATCTCCTTCTCGCGATTGCGCAGTTCGGTTTGCTGCCTGTCCACGCGCGCGGCAACCTCAAAGGGACCGGCGCGCAGGATCGCGGAGGCCTCGGCCAGCTCGCTCTCCATGCGCCGCACGAGTGCCAGCGTGCCCAGGCCGGTCACGGCTTCCAGGCGCCGCACACCCTGGGCCACGCCGCTTTCTTCCACGATCTTAATGAGTCCGATGTCACCCGTCTGGTGTACGTGCGTACCGCCACAGAACTCCTTGGACTCGCCCATGGTCATGACCCGAACTGTGTCGCCGTACTTCTCGCCGAAGAAGGCGATGGCCCCCGCTTGCTTGGCTTGGGCGATGGGCAGCACATCCGTGGTGACCGGCAGATTGCGCAGCACGCGGAGGTTGGCCAGTTCCTCGATCTTTTGCTTTTCCTCCGGCGACAGTGGCGCGATATGCGAAAAGTCGAAACGCAGGCGATCCGGCGCCACCAATGAGCCTTTCTGGGCCACGTGTTCTCCCAGCACTGTGCGCAGGGCCCAGTGAAGCAGATGGGTCGCCGAGTGATTGCGCCGGATGGCGTTGCGGCGTTCGACGTCCACCGCGAGATCCAGCGTCTCTCCCACCTGGATGCTGCCCCGCTCGATCTCGCACAGATGAACATGAAGCGGCGAGAGCGGCCGCTTGCTGTCGATCACCCTGAGGGCGCCCTGCGGTCCCGTCGCGGTGCCCGTGTCGCCGACCTGGCCGCCCTGCTCGCCGTAGAACGGGGTTTCACGGCAGATCACAGCCACCGGACCCTTGCGAGGGGCCGCCACGCTGGAGACTTCCTTGCCTTCAGCCACGATGGCCATGATCTCGCTCTTGGCTGTCGCCGTGTCGTAGCCGAGAAACTTGGTCGGGCCGACCCGGTCGAGGATGCTCTGGAACACGCCCTCCACAGCCAGTTCGCCCGAGCCTACGAACTCGGCTCGGCGGCGCTGTTCCTCCATGCTGGCCTCGAATCCGGCTTCGTCGACGGAGAAGTTGGCGCCGGCGGCAATCACGCGGGTCAGATCGAAGGGAAAGCCGTAGGTGTCGTAGAGCCGAAAAGCAGTCGGGCCGGGAATCACCCGGTCCGGGCGCCTGGCGATCTCATCGTCCAGCATACGCATGCCACGGGTCAGCACGTCCCGGAAGCCGTCTTCTTCTTCGTGCGTGATGGTCTCGATGACGCTGCGGCGATCACGTAGCTCGGGGTAAACGTCGCCCATCATATCGACGACGAGGCCCGCCAGCCTGGGGAAGTGACTGCCGCTGCGAAGCTGCAGCAGCCAGCCGTGGTAGATGGCGCGCCTCATGATCCGGCGCAGAACGTATTCGCGACCGGTCTTTTCGGGGAACACACCATCAGCGATCAGGAATGCGGCCGCGCGCGCGTGGTCCGCGATGGCGCGCATGGAAACCGCGACCGAGCCGGCCGCGTAGTCGTTCGGCACGAAGGCCTTTCCCGTCAGGCTCTCGAGTTCGGCAATCAGGGGCCGAAGAAGATCAGTCTCGTAGTTGGATCGGAAGCCACCCAGCACGGCACATAGACGCTCCAGCCCCATGCCCGTGTCGACCGAGGGTTTGGGCAGCGGCCGGCGTGTGCGATCGGGCAGTTGCTCGAACTGCATGAACACCAGGTTCCAGATCTCGATCCAGCGGTCGCAATCGCAGGCCGGCCCCTGACAAGTGCGGCCAGCCGCCAGCTCGGGGCAGGGGATGTCGTCGCCCTGGTGGTAGTGGATTTCACTGCACGGGCCGCAGGGACCGACCTCGCCCATGGCCCAGAAGTTGTCCTTGTCGCCCAGGCCGAGGATCCGCTCGTCGGCTACGCCGGCCACCATTTTCCACAACCGGCGCGCTTCGTCGTCGCTGTCATGCACGGTGTACACGAGCCGCTTGGGGTCGATGGCGTATTCCTTGACGAGAAGCTCGTAGGCGAACGCGATGGCATCGGCCTTGAAGTAGTCGCCGAACGAGAAGTTGCCGAGCATCTCGAAGAANNGTGTGGTGCCGGGCGGTGCGGCCGACGTTCTCGAGGTCGTTGTGCTTGCCGCCGGCGCGTACGCACTTCTGCGAGCTGCAGGCCCGCGAGCGCAGCCGGCGCGTCTTGCCGGTAAAGATGTCCTTGAACTGGTTCATCCCGGCGTTGGCGAAGAGCAGCGTCGGGTCGTTGGCCGGCACCAGCGAGGAACTGGGGACTTCCTCATGGCCCTGGGCCACGAAGGCGTCGAGGAATTTGCGGCGGACTTTTTGCGAAACCCAGTCTGACATGGGCGGAGGAGACTAGCCTGAGTGACGGCGTCCGTCGACTGTCTCGCTACTCTTTGCCAGACCGATCCGCGTTGTGCGGACTAGGCGGCATCGTGTCCTCGCTGCCCGGCGGGCTGGTCATGGCGTTGAAATCCTGGCCGGCCTGACCCCCTTTGCTGACCCCGCGGAAGAAGAGCGCAAAGTCGTCGGGGTTACTCGACGCGGCGATGGCGTCTTCGTAGGTGACGAAGCGGTTCTTGACCAGCTCGGTCAGCGACTGGTCGAAGCTGATCATGCCGTAGGGGTCGCGGCCGGTGGCAATGGCTTCGTGGATCTCTCGCGTGCGGTTCGCATCGGCGATCAACTCGCGCACGCGGGCCGTGCTGACCAGAATCTCCACCGCAGGCACCATGCCCATGCCATCGGCCCGCGGCACCAGTCGCTGTGAGATGACGCCCTTGATGACCGAGCAAAGTTGCAGGCGGGCTTGGACTTGTTGGTGGGGCGGATAGATGGACACGATGCGGTTGATCGTCTCGACGGCGTCGACGGTGTGCAAAGTCGAGAGCACCAAGTGCCCGGTCTCGGCGGCGGTCAGTGCGATCTCGGTGGTTTCCAGATCGCGCATCTCGCCCACCAGAATGACGTCAGGGTCTTGGCGTAACGACGCGCGCAGGGCGCGCGCGAACGACGCCGTATCGAACCCCACTTCGCGCTGGTTGACCACGCTGCGCCGGTCCTTGAACGCATACTCAATGGGGTCTTCGATGGTCACGATGTGGACCGCTCGGCTGGCGTTGATGTAGTCGACCATTGCGGCCAGCGTGGTGGACTTCCCCGACCCGGTAATCCCAGTGACCAAGATGAGACCACGCTCTTCTTCGGCCAGCTCCAGCACCTTGTGCGGCAGATTCAAGCGTTCGAAGGGCGGCACATTGGGCGGGATGAGACGCATCACGACGCCCATGAATCCCCGCTGCTGCAGGATGTTGACCCGGTAGCGGAAGCCGTCGGTCGTGGCGTAGGCAAGGTCGACGTCCCAGCTCTTCTCGAAGAGTTCTCGCTGTCGCGTATTCATCATGCTCAGCCCGAACTCCTCCACTGCCTCCTTGGTCAGGGGAGGCACGTTGGCCACCGTGCGCAGGTCACCCTTGACGCGAAAGATGGGCGGCAAGCCTACTTTCAAATGGACATCGGAGGCACCCAGCTGTCGGGCCGCCTGTAGGACCCTGTCGAGTACACTCGCCATAGTTTTTGCCGATCGATCGACGCGTTGCGGGGCGGACCCAGACGGCACTCGGCCGCGGCCCCAGAGTACCACGCCGTCCCGCACTTCGCGCCTTGTTGCCACTTGTTGCCATGGGAACCCTCAAAGGGTTCCCAAACCCTCCCGCGATGGTGCGCCGCCGGCAAAGCCGGCGGGCTCCCCACGCGACTAGCAGTTTTTGACCTTTGCCCCCGCCTCACCTAGGGTCATAGGGGTGACTGTTCAGGAGGCTCAGACATCCTCGGCACAGGAGGTGCTCGTGCTCGACGCCGAGGTCGATGTGCTGAGAGGCGTCGAGAAAGTGTTGCTTGAGGCCGGCCTGACCGTCACTGCCCTGACTTCGCCTGAGCGCGCACGCGATCAGGTGTCAAATCGCTTCTTCTCCGTCGTGCTTTGCGATCTCGAAACGCCGTCGCTCGACGGGGCCATCGACTTCATACGATTTGTCCGCGACAAGTCGCCCCTGACTGCGGCCATAGCGATGAGCCGGCGGACCAATTTTGAGGTGGTGGCGCCGGCGTTTCGTGCTGGCGCGGCAGACGTGATGCCGGAGTACCGCAACTCCGACTCCGTTCTCTCCCTGCGCGACCGGGTGCTGAGGGCTGCCCGGGACGTCCAGACAGCGCTGGGGCGCGATCAGCTCCTGACCGAATTCGCCGATGCCAACGACGAGCTTGTGCGCAAGCTGATGGATCTGTCCGGGCGGGCCACCGCGCTGGAGGACAAGCTCGTGGCCAGCGAGCGAGAGCCGTCGTCGTCGGCCAACCGGCTGGGCGCGCTCCATCTCTTGGTGGTTGATGACCAATCCGACTTGGTCGCAGTACTGGCGAAGGCCCTGCCCGCGGACAAGGGCTGGCGTCTGCAGCACGCGCACAGCGGCGGCGAGGCGCTCGACATTGCGACCCAAACTCCTCCCCAAGTCCTTGTGGCCAAGGAATCGCTGCCTGATCTGACGGGAAGCATGGTGATCAAGACCATCCAAGCAAGTGTGCCGGGCTTGGTCGCTATGCTCTTCCTGCCTCCCACAGCGGGACGGGAAAGCGAGGCCAAGGTGGTCGATCAGAGTCGGCTGCGCACCTTGATCCCGCGCTTTGGGAGCGCAGTCGACCTGGTGGCCCAGCTCTTCGAAGTGCGCGATGCCTTGCACAGGAAGGCGCGCGAGCGACGCCACGTCAAGATCTTCCAGAACCAGTACCTGGAGATTTTGCAGCGATGCCATCGTCTACAGCAGCAGCTCGAGGCTCTCCTCAACGAGAAGAAGTAGGCGGCTGCACCTCGTCGACGATAGCGATATGAGGCAAGCTGCGGTACTTTTGGCCCGCATCGAGCCCGTAGCCCACTACGAAGTGGTCGGGAATCTCGAAACCCACGAAGTGAAGGGGCACTTCGACCTGACGTCGCGACGGCTTGCTGAGCAAGGTGCAGACGTGGAGGCTGGCTGGCCCGCGTGCCTCCAGGAGGTCGAGCAGGTAGCGCAGGGTGAGCCCCGTGTCCACGATGTCTTCCACCAGAAGGACATGCTGGCCAGCAACCGGCAGGCTCAAGTCGCTCGTGATCTGGACGACGCCTGACGTCTCGGTGGCAGCGCCGTAGCTGCGCACACCCAGAAAGTCACAGCGGATATCGCGCGGGATCGCTCGCACCAGGTCCGCCATGAAGACGAACGCGCCGCGCAGGACGCCGACCGCGGTCACAGTACCGTCTGGAAGGCGAGCAGCGATCTCGTGGCCCAAGGTCGCCACGCGTGCGGCAATGTCTTGGGCCGAGATGAGTGGTCGTGGCTGCACGGCGGCCCTGCAAAGGGTATCATGATGTCTTGAGATGGGTACTGGGAACCGCGGCGCGGGGTGAGTTGTCGATCGGGTAGGAAAGTCATGCACCTTTCAACATCGTCATCATCTTCCCGATTCCTGCATCCCTGGTGGAACCTCGGGTTGGTAGCGATTTGCGCAGCGAGTCTGGGTGCTTGCGCGACATCTGGCGCCCATCCGCCGGCGGCCGGCCCCGAATCCGGGCCGGTCGTCAGGTACGACATGGACCCGATCCGCATCGATGCCACCAAGGGGCCAGCCGGAATGCAGATCGAGGCCTACGACGCGCCAGAGCTTTTCGAGCAGGCCGGGGTGGCGTTGTCCGACAAGCGATTCGATGCCGCGGCCAAGCTCTACGCCAAGCTGCTCAAGGGCTTTCCGGATTCTGCCTATGCGCGCGCATCGCTGTACAACATGGGTCTCGCCCACATCGGCGACAAGAACTGGACAGAGGCCATAGACGCATTCAAACGACTCATCGACAAGTATCCGATCCACGCCGATGCCAAAGACGCGTCTTTTCAGCTGGGCGCGTGCTATGCCGAGCAGACGAACTGGCCCGCGTCGGCCGAGGTATTTGCCCGCATACTGGAGCGGGCAGACCTGTCAGCCGACGATCGTATCGAGGCTCTTGGACGGCGGGGCTTTGCGCAGTTCAACCTGGGAGACCTCAACACGGCCGAGAAGACCTTCCGCGCCGTGCTGTCCTACCGGGAAAAGATCGAGAATGAAGAACGTCTGGCCACGGATTTCTACCTGGCCTTCTCGCAGTACCACCTCGCGCAGATTGCGCACCGGCGCTTCCAGGCGGTCGAGTTGCGCCTGCCTGAGGCACAGATGGACAAGGATCTCGACCAGAAAGCCAGCCTGCTCCTTCAGGCTCAGCGCTCGTACATTGAAACCATCAAGTACGGCAACCCAGCCTGGGCATCTGCCGCTGGCTTCCAGGTTGGCTCGCTCTACGAGGAACTCTACGATGCCTTCATGCGAGCCCCGGTTCCGCCCGAGCTTCGGGGAGAAGCGCGGGAGGTGTACCAAGAAGAGTTGCACAAGAAGATCCGCGTGCTGCTTGAGAAGTCCATGCGCTGGCAACGCGAGAACCTGCTCATGATCGAGCGCCTGGGAGTCAACACGGACTGGGCCGAGAAGAGCAAGCTGGCCTACGCCAAGCTGGTCAAGCTGCTGGAGCCGAAGATCCCGGGTGCCCCTGCGGATACCCCTGCGCCTGCTGCGGTGCCCGAAGAGCCACCGGCGGCGGCACCTCCGCCCCCCCCACCAGCACCTCCCCATCGTGGGGCTGTGCCGGACCGTACCCGGCCCGCGGATGGCGACGTGGTGGGTCGACAGGTGCTGTAGGGCCGCTTCCCGCGAATTTGTGGCTGGCTGGCCGGCGGGGTTGACGGCGGTGGCCGCCGGCCATCCGGCCCCCGGCCGCCGGCCATCCGGCCCCGGTCCCGGCCGTAACGCACCGCTATCGAGAACGGCCCGGATTCTGCTTGACACGCATGCAATCCCGAAATATACGTTCGCCCCTCTGACCGCGAGGGAGACACTTGTACCCCGTGGCCGAGACCACTTAACTAGGCGAAATCACAAGATATCTCATGAAAACCCGGTGCTGGCGTAGCTCAATGGCAGAGCAGCTGATTTGTAATCAGCAGGTTGCGGGTTCGATTCCCATCGCCAGCTCCGCGATTCCAGCGACACGAGGCATGATGAAAGCGGGTTCGATGCACGCACGCCGACCGATCGGCGCGGGTGGCATCATCACCACGGAGGGGTTCCCGAGCGGTCAAAGGGAACAGACTGTAAATCTGTCGCCACTGGCTTCGAAGGTTCGAATCCTTCCCCCTCCACAGAAAGCGAGAATGGATCGAATCAGCCAGGGAAATTGTGGACGCGTCGCGACACGCGGGAGTAGCTCAGTTGGTAGAGCTCCAGCCTTCCAAGCTGGACGTCGCGGGTTCGAACCCCGTCTCCCGCTCTAGGGGTGACCCGCTGATGGTCGTGGCGAATCACCAAGAAGAAAGAGGATTGGACAACAGAACTAGGGTAGACAACCGGGTCCATGCTGCCCACGTAGCTCAGTTGGTTAGAGCGCGTCCTTGGTAAGGACGAGGTCACCAGTTCAACTCTGGTCGTGGGCTCTGCAGGGAAACTGCTGGACACGGACCAAACTGACAAGCGTTCTTCCGGAGATCAGACGATGGCCAAAGAGAAATTCATACGAAACAAGCCGCACCTGAACGTTGGGACGATCGGGCACGTGGACCATGGAAAGACCACGCTGACGGCCGCGATCACGAAGGCGCTGGCAAAGAAAAACCTGGCGAAGTTCACGGCGTACGACCAGATAGACAAGGCGCCGGAGGAGCGGGAGCGGGGTATCACGATCGCAATCGCGCACGTGGAGTATGCGACGGAGAAGCGGCACTACGCG
>PMIX01000332.1 GCA_003158395.1 Myxococcales bacterium
CCGCGACGGGAAAGAGCGCCAGGCAAGCTTCGGCGGGCCCGCTTGGCCGGGCTGCCCACTGCGACTGAGGCAACCGGCCAGCGCCACCGCCGTGGCGATCCAGGTCAGATTGGCCAGGCGGAACCACACAAGGCGCGTCGATGGGCGTAGGCCCTCGTCGTAGATCGGGCCAGGGAAGTAGCCGCCAAAGGGGTCCAGGGCAAACACCGGCGGGTCCAGGTAGAGGCGCAGCAACGCCCACATGATTGATACCGCCGGCACGATGAAGGCGACTACGCGCCCGAGGCGCGGCCCGCGCACTAGCAAGCCTGCCAGCACGCCCGCGGGCGCGGCGACCAGGACGCTGGCCACCGGCAGAAGGGCAAAGAAGGCCAGACCGACGGGCAGATTGCAGTTGCGCACGCGCCAGGCGTTCGCCAGCGACAGCAGCAGGGGCGCCGCCAGCAGCGCCAGCCCAGCCACCGAAGCAGAGAACACCAGCGCGAGTAGCGACACCTCGCGGTGCGCGCGTCGAGCCGCGGTCACGGCGCCGTGGCCCACGTCGGCCGCGGCAAAGGCAGCGCCGAGACCGACAGCGAAGGATAGATCGAACCCGAGCAGGTCGAAGAGCGGCACGAAGTCGAGTGCCAGCGCAGCCAACGCCAGCCCGCCACCCCAGAACAAGGGGCGCAGGCCGAAACGGTGATTGATCCAGGCGGCGGGGCGTGCGACGATCACGGTTGAGAGACAGGATGTCGCAGCCTCACGAGCGCCGCCAGGAGGAACGGGCCCCTATCGAGCTCAGGGTTGAGTACCAGCGCCTCAACCGGTTCTTCTACGACTACACGAAGAACATCTCCAAGGGTGGCACCTTCATCCAGACCAAGAAACCGCTCGAGGTGGGGACGCAGTTCCTGTTCAAGCTGCTCGTGCCCCACTCGGACGCGCCCATGGTCCTGCTGGGCGAAGTGCGCTGGGTTTTGCACGAGGGCGAGACGCGCCAGGATGAAGCCGGCAGCGAGGTCAGCACGCCCGGCATGGGCATCCGTTTCATCTACAAGGACGCCGATCAACAGGAGCAGGTCGAACGTGAGGTGGAAAAGCTGATGGTGTCCAGCCTGGGTCCGCGCATCTACGCGCGGCTGCACGACATGGGCGGCAAGCACGAGGATTGACACCTGGGGCGACCGCAGGTCGCCCCTACCGATGCAGGATCTTGAGGAACTTCTCGCGATCCGTGGCGCCGAATTCGCGCGCCCCCAGCAGCGCCACCGCGAACACCAGCCCGGCCAGCGCCATGGCCGCCACGCCCGCCACAATGCCCGAGCCGGGCACAAGGCGGGCCGCGCCTACAGCAAGCGCCGTCGCAACCAACACGCGCAAGACCGATAGCGGGGGCAGCCCGGCCCCAAAGCGACGCCATAGATACCCAAGAGCCGCCAGGAAGCCGACCAGCATACCGGCCGCGGTCGACGCGGCGGCCGCAACCAGCATGGCCGGTCCTGCGGTGGCGCGCGGAACCAGGGTGAAGGCCAGGGTGGTGCCCGCAGCTAGGGTCACCGCTACCAGCGCCACGGCGACGTAGGGCCGCCCGGATGCCGTCACAATCGATCCCGCAATCGAGAGCAGGGCCAGCGCGACCACGCCAGCCGCCAAGATCGGAAGGGCGGCGGCGCCGGCGCCGTAGCCGGCTGGATAGAAGATCCTCAGCAAGGTTGCGGGGCGCGCGCCCAGCACCACCGCCATGGCCGCGCCGAAGATGAGCGCGTAGCGGAGAGTCTGCCGCACGTAGGCCCGGGTCGCGTCGCGATCCTCGGCAAAGGTGGAACGCGAAACCAGCGGAAAGATCACAAAGGTCACCACCAGGAGGGCCTGGTAGGGAAGCAGCGCCAGGCTGCGAACTGCCTCGTACACGCCCACCAGCGCGTCGGCCTTGCTCCCCTGCCCCATCAGCGCCGCCCCGGCAAAGCGCCGCAACAGGAGGGAGTCGTAGCTCAACGCCAGATTGATGAGCCCAGTGTAGGTCACCGCGCCTCCCATGAACACCAGCAGGCGCGCGGGCGAGAAGCGGCCTTGCCCTGGGTCGAGCCACATCTTGTGGCCCGCCACCAGCATGATGACGACGGCTGCGGCAATAAAACCGGCGAACGCCCCGGCCACCGAATGCCCTGCCATGTGCCCGAGCGCCGCGCCCGCCAGCAGCAGGGCCGTCTTGGTGATGGAAAAGCCGACGTCAAAACTCGCCTGCACATGAAAGCGGCGCTGCCCGTTGGCTGTGCCCACGAAAACTGTGTAGAAGGCGTAGATTAGCGGGATAGCCGCGGCCAGCCGGAAGAGCGAGGTGTGCTCCGGCGCATTCACGAACCCGGCCACCAGAGGTGCAGCCAGGAAGAAGGCCACGGCCACCGCCACACCCAGGACGCTTTGCAGCTTCAAGCCCGCGCGCTGGACCGCGCCCGCTCGCGCGTCGTCCTCAGCGGTGAATTTGGACACCGACTGGATGGTCCCCTGCACGATGGTGTTGTTCACAATGGAGATGGCATTGTTCACCACCGAGAAGGCGCCGTATTCGGCCAGGTCCACCACGCGGGCGAGCAGGAACTTCTGCAAGGCCCCGAACACCATGAATGAGGCCTTGGCGAACCCGATGAACAGGACGCCGTGGCCCACCTCGACGGCCCGGTCGGGCTGTGTGGTCTTGTCTGCTTCGGTCACGGCGGGAGGTTACCTGTTTTTCTGGCCAAGGCGCGAACGAGTGGACGACGCGGAGAGCCTTCGGGGCCGCTCAAGAAGCTGTGGAAACTCGCAGGCGAATCCAGCCATAGTGGGCGCCCATGATGTCTTGGTCACGCATGAGCTTCAAGGGCGAGCCGGTCTGGGTGCGGATGGGCGCCCACAGCCGGCCGGTTCTAGACAGCGAAGGCCGGGCCGAGATGAAGTACCGCCAGGAAGATGCCAAGAGCTACCGGCCTTCGCCCAGCAACCTGGCGCCACTGGCCGAGAACGGGAGCGAGCCCGGAAGCCAGCCCGTGCCGACGGCCCAGCCCCGCCCGCCGCGCGCACCCCGGGCCGCGTCCGCACCGGGTGCGCGTCCCAGGGGGCGCACCGCATCCGGGATCGCCGACCATGCTCCTGGCACGATCCACGTGTGGACCGACGGGGCTTGCTCCGGCAACCCCGGCCCCATGGGCATCGGCATTGTGGTGGTCGCCGATCGCGAACACGCGGAACGCGGTGAATACCTGGGCGTGGGCACCAACAACATTGCCGAGCTGACGGCCATTGCCCGGGGGCTCGCCTTGGCCGCCGAACTTGCGCCTGATCGGACTCGGCCCATCCGCATCTACAGCGATTCCAGCTACGCCCTGGGCCTGCTCGGCAAGGGCTGGAAAGCCAAGGCCAACCAAGAACTGGTCGCCAGCCTTCGTGAACAACTGGCAACTTTTTCCCGCGTGAAACTGGTCAAGGTGGCTGGCCACGCCGGCGTGGACAACAACGAGCGCTGTGATCAGCTCGCCCGCCAGGCGATCGCGTCGAGACACGACGTATGAGCTCTTGCCGCGGGGCGTGCGCGCCTGCTGTCTCAGCGGTGACAGGTGTTGCAGGCGGTCGGGTCGAAGAACCCGGCTGACGGTCCGCCGTGCTTCTCACCGTGACAGGGCGAACAGGGGTCGGCCGAGTCCGGGACGTGGCTGGCGGGGGCGCCGTTGCTGCCGTGGCAGCCAGCACACTGGTATGGCCAGTCGGTCGGCCGCATGGTGTGACTGCGGTCGTGGCAGCCGGAGGTCCAGCAATCGGGTTGCTTGCCGTAGCCGGGATGGTCCGCGTCAAGCTGGGGAGCACAGCCGCCGAGCGCTAGCAAGGTCGCGAGAAGGGCTATCTGTCTGGACACTATGGTGTCGTCCTCCTGCCTGGCCAGCGTGCAAAATCAGACATCCGCACTCCTTTATTGGTCGAAGATAGCAGCCCGCATTGCATTTTCTACACCTACCCGCCCGATGCCCCGAAGGCCTCGAAGGTCAGCAGTGTGTAGGTTTCGCGGATGTGCGGGATGGGGTGGATCTGCCGCTCGATGAGCCGACCCACGCCATCCACGTCGTCCACGTACAGCTTGACCAGCAGGTCGTATTGCCCGCTGATGCTGTAGGCTTCCGAGAAACTTTCGATCTCGGCGATGCAGTTGGCCACCTCGGTCACGTGGCCCGGATCAGTCTTCAGCATCACAAACACAGCTCGCATGAGCCGAGTCTACTCCGCTTCATGCTGCACGGGATCCGGCCAGTGTGAGAGGCCGATGCGGTTGCCCTCGGGATCCCTACAATAGAGAGTGAAGGCCGTCTGGCCGCACAGGGGCACGCCGGCATTCGCCAGTCGATCGATCCACGCCTGGCGCTCGGCGCGCTCGATGCGCAGCGCCAGCAGATGCAGGCCCGGCCCGCCCGCGGCCAGCGGCTCGCCCTCGCTGCAGGCCCGCTCCAGCGCCAGGAACGCGCCCGCTCCCAAGTCGAGCCAGAGTGAGCGCTCGCCCGGGCCATCTAGCGCAGGCCAGCGCCGCAGGACCCCAAGGCCCAGGGTCTGCACAAAAAAGCGCTCGGCGCGCTCCAGATCCCGGACCTTGATGGCGATGTGGTGTACGGCGGTGGGACACGACATGCCAGGTACTCTACCCCGTGGAAAATCCTCCGTGCCTCGGACCCCCGGGTCCGCTACAACCAAAGCTGCGCGACCCCCCCTCGATGGATGTACGATGCAGACGCACAGGTTCTCGATAGCTCTCATTCTCTTCACCGCTCCCTATTTGATTCTTGCCTGCGCCAGCGATCCGCCCCCAGCCGGCGTCGACATTTGGAACGACCCTCCCGCGCCCTCGGCAGCCCCTGACGGTTCTCCAGTGGCCATCCATGGGCAGCTCAATGTCGTCGGGACCCAGCTTGTCGACCAGACCGGCGCACCTGTGCAGCTCAAGGGTGTCAGCAGCACGTGGTTGAACTGGGAGTCGACCCCTTTTGCCGAGAGTGAGCCCGGGCTCGCCTACATGCGCGACAACTGGAAACTGTCTGTGATCCGCGCCGCGATGGGGGCCGACCAGAGCGTCGGTGGCTACCTCGCCTCTCCGACTACCATGCAGGCCAAGGTCGACAAGATCGTCCAGCACGCCCTCGATCTTGGCGTCTACGTGCTGGTCGACTGGCACACCGAGCAGGCTGTCACTGAACAGGCCGACGCGGTCGCGTTCTTCGCCGCCATGGCGACCAAGTACGGCGCCTATCCCAACGTCATTTGGGAACCCTACAACGAGCCGAACCCGTACACCTGGGCGGCGATCAAGCCCTACCATGAGGCTGTGGTCGCGGCGATCCGCGCTGTGGATCCGGACAATTTGATCGTGCTGGGCACGCCGAACTGGTCGCAGAACGTCGATGAGGCGGCGCTGGATCCGGTGGCCGGGACCAACCTGCTCTACACCCTCCACTTCTACTCGTGTAGCCACCGGCAGTCGCTGCGCAACAAGGGCGACACCGCCATAGCCGCTGGGCTTCCGATCTTCGTGACCGAGTTCGGCGCGACCTTCTCTGACGGAGGTCTGGCCCCCAACCACAACTACGTCTGCGAGGACGAGGCCAACCTCTGGTTCGCGTGGATGGCGCAAAACAACATCAGCGGCGTGGCCTGGAAGCTCGATCAGTGCAGCGATTCGAGCTGCATTCTGAGCCCCCGCGCACCGCAGGATGGCCCCTGGCCCGACAACGTTCTGAGCACGGACGCGGGTGGCGCCCTCTCAGGAGCCGGCATCCAGGGCGGGCACGGTCTCTTCGTTGTGAACTGGATTCGCCCGTAGATCTGTCGCAATGAGGGACAGCCCGCCGGTGCTAGTTCGGGGCCGCCGGCCCCGCCACGCTCTTGCGGCGTTCGTGTGCCTTGCTCCTACGCTGGCCACCGGGCCGACCGCCGCTCAGGAAACGCCCCTGCCCGCATCGCCCCCCGGGGGCCTGCCACCGGCTGGGACAGCGCGGCCGGCTTCAGAGCAGTCCGCGAGCCCCGAGCTGCATGCAGCCGTCCCGCCGCCCGTGGCGACCCCTCCGCCGTTGCCATGGCGCTCCGCCGCAATCTTCGCCAGCGGCGCGGTCACCGCACTGGCAGCGCACGAAACCTGCCACCTCCTGGCCAACCTGGCCATGGGCAACTGGCCTGGCGTCCAGTCCGTTACCTTCATGGGCTTCATTCCCTACTTTGCCATCGTCCCGTCAATCCGCTGCCGGGGTGGCGACTGCAAGAAGCACGATGGCGAGCCCTTTTCGCCAGGCCGGGCCGGGCTGTACACCATCGTGTCGGCCGGCCTCCAGTGCCAGCAATATGAAGACGAGGTCATCCTGACCCGGCGACCGGGACTGCGCATGGACAACGCGCCCTTTCGCAAGGGCATGCTCGCCTTCAATACCCTGATGTCCATCGGCTACGTGCTCGCCAACTGGGCAGGCCTGGAGCCCACCGACGGTGACATCCGCGGCATTTACCGTGACGGCACGGCTCCGCGCTTCTTGCTCAGCTCAATGATATTGGGCATCGCCGCCGTAGACATCGCCCGCTACTTTCATCCCGGCGCCCGCTGGCTGGCCTGGCTCAACCGCGTCGCCAAGCTGAGCGTGACCGGTATCGCCTTTGGACTTTGACATGGGAACCCTGGGAGGGTTCCCAAACCCTCCCGCGATGGTACGCCGCCGGCCAAGCCGGCGGG
>PMIX01000129.1 GCA_003158395.1 Myxococcales bacterium
GCGCCCGAACTGAAAATAGAGTGCGGCGAATTGGGGATCGCCCCCTTTGGCAAAAGCCACTAAGCGTTCATCGGTCGGCTGTCGCGCCGCCTTGCTGTTCCCCAGGTCGAGCGTCACCCGACGAAACAAGCGCTGATGCTCAGCAACGTGGGCCGCGCGAAGCGCCGCGAAGGGTTTGGCCGAACCCGCCGCGAGTTGGCTCTTGCTCTGCGCTTCCGCGTCGCCCGAGATGTCCTGGTAGCTCTTGAAGCTGGTGGCCATGGCGACAAGCAAGGTGGCCGAGTCCGCGCCTTCGACCGTGATGGAATCCTTCCCGACGGTCGTCTTTCCACCCACGGCAGCCACGCGCGCGCGCGCCTCGAATTTCAGCTTGCCCGGGCCGGCGGGACTCTTGCCGTTGCGGCCAGCCAAGACCAGCGTGCCGTCCGCCGTGGTCGTCACCGTCGCCGTCTGCGGTGTGGCGAGACCTGCAGAAAACCCGATCTGGCCCGGCTTGTCCGCCGACAGCCGCACCACGATCACCTGATCGATCGGGCTCGCGAAGACCTCGCGCAGAAAGTGGACGCCATGGGCCTGGTAGCTGACCCGCGCGATGGCGGTGTCGAGGTCGAGATCGCGTCGGTAGTTCTCAGCTGCAGTAACCTCTGGAAACACCAGCACCAGACTTCCGACCGGCTGATAGGCGGCCTGCCAGAGTGGACGGGCCATCATCTTCGCTTCCGCCAGTTTGTGCGCCTCGCGGTACTTGCCGGCGAATATCAACGCGCGCACCTGGGGCAGCGCCGCCAGCGCTTCAGGATTGGTTGGGTCGGTGGGACCGCCACTCCACAGCGTGTCTTCGTTGAGCGTAATGTGTTCCTGGGTGATGCCACCAAAGACCATGGCGCCCAATCGGCCGTTGCCGACCGGCAATGCTTCTTCCCACTCGACCGCCGGTCGCCGGTACCACAGCGCCAGCGCCTCCGCAGGGGCGGAAGCTTGGCCGACAAAGCGGCCGGCAAAGACAGGGATTTTGTACGAGGCCTGGGTCTGGGCGCGGGCGGGCGCGCCTGCCTCAAGCGCGATGGCGGCGGTCACGAGCGAAGCGCGCAGTTTCATGGTCTCCATTGCGCTCGTCGAGTTTCAAACATGGCGCCCATGCGAGTCTATCGCTGCTCCGGTCGCGCGGATTCCCAGTGGCCTGCTACCAGGCGCGTCCACAGCCCGCCGTAGGCGGCGATCCCAACGAAACAGAACAGAGGCACCACGAAGGCAACGCGCATGGATGCAAGGTCGGCGAACCAGCCCATTAGCATCGGCATGATGGCCCCACCGACGATGGCCATCACGATGAATGCCGAGGCTTTCTTGGTCTGCGGGCCGAGCCCCTGGATGCCGAGAGCGAAGATGGTGGGGAACATAATCGACATGAAGAAGAAGCTGGCAAAAAGCGCGCCGACTGAGATCCAGCCGAGCGGCGCCATCACCAGGCCCATGACCACCACGTTCACGGCCGCGAAAAGCGCGAGGGTCTTTTCTGCTTTGAACCAGCTCAAAACCAGGCTGCCGGTGAACCGACCGAGTAGAAACAGCCCGAAGCCGCCGATGGAGAGCAGACGGGACGCTGCGCGCTCGGTGATCTGGAAAGCCCCCGCTTTGGAGTAGGTCCATTCGTGGGGCAGAAGCCCCGCCGCCCACGAACTGAGCATGGGCATGTCGGACACGACGTAGTTGATGAAAAAGCTGAAGACGCCGGTCTGTGCGGCCACGTAGAGGAATTGGGCAGCGACTGCCATTGCGAAGTGCGGCCGCCTCCAGATCGACTGTCCCGCTTCGAACGCCGTGCCGTCGGCCTTCTGTTCTGAGGTCGAAGTCACCTCTGGCACTTTGGAAAGCAGGAAGATGACCAACAGAACCGTCACCACCAGCCCGACGCCGAGGTAGGGCAGATACAGGTTGGCGTTGCTGCGATTGATCTCGGCCGTGGAGGAGAGAACGAAATGGCCGCCCACCAGAGGTCCGAGGATCCAGCCGATGCCGTTGCAGCTCTGCGCCAGGTTGATGCGGGCCGCCCCCAGTTCCGGCGGACCGAGCGCGGTCGCGTAGGGGTTGGCAACGGTTTCGAGGCAGGTCAACCCAGTGGCCAGGATGAAAAGACCGACCAGGAAAGCCCCGAAGGTGCCAATTTGGGTGGCCGGAATGAACCAAAAGGCACCAATGGCGATGAGCGCCAGGCCGATGATGATCCCGCCCTTGTAGCCGAACCGCCGGGCCAGCATCCCGGAGGGGATGGCCATGAGGAAGTACCCCATGTAATTCGAGAATTGCACCAAGGCCGACTGCGCCTTGGAGACGTGCAACGAATTCTGGAAGTGCTTGTTGAGCACGTCAATCATGCCGTTGCACAACCCCCAAAGCAGAAAGAGAGAGCACACCAGCAGAAACGTGAAGAGGTGGCTGCGTCCATTCTCGCCGCGGAACATTCTTGGCAAGGTCATGATCCTCCGAGATCGACCACGATTTTGGTGACAGTCCCCGGGTCGTTNNGCGTCGACGGGGAATCGCCCGGCCTCAAGGTACGAGATCACGCCGCGAAAGTCGTCGGGAGTCGCGTTGCGCGAGCCCATGATGTCGATCTCTTTCATCACGAAGTTCTTGGTCGCGTATTCGACCGGCTCCTTCGCGTAACCGACGTAGACTACGCGCCCCGCGAAACAGGCTTCTTCGACGCAAGCGCGGTAAGTCTCGGGCAACCCCACGCCCTCGATGAGCAGATCAGGACCGCGGTTCTCGGTCAGCGCCTGCAGACGTTCGTGAAGATCGTCCGTCTTCGAGTTGATGGTCACGACAGCGCCCGTGGCGCGCCCGACGCCCAGCTTCGCCTCTGCGACATCGACGGCGACAACCCGAGCACCGGCCGCGGCTGCGCCTGCGATCGCGCCCAGACCAACCATGCCGCAACCAAACACCACCACCGTGTCGCCAGCGCCTGCCCGCCCGCGCCGGGCGGCGTGCCAGCCCACCGAGAGCGGCTCGACCAGGACCATCTCTCGCAACGACAGTCGTTGTGACGTGAGCAGCTTGGCCGTGGGAACCACGACCTCTTCGGCAAGGCCGCCATCGCGCTGGACCCCAAGGGTCTGGTTGTTGCGACAGGCATTCGGGCGCCCTTTGCGGCACGCGGAACACTCGCCACAGTTCGTGTAGGGGACCACCATTACCGGAGTCCCTGGAGCGAAGGCGTTGGAAACCTCAGGGCCAACCGCATCGATCGCGCCTGCCAGCTCGTGGCCTGGCACGCGCGGGTAGCTCACCAGGGGATTGAGCCCGCGGAAGGTGTTGAGGTCGGAGCCACAGTAGCCGACATAGCGCACGCGAACGCGCACCTCACCGCGCCCCGGCTCAGGTCGCGCGACCTCCCGCATCTCGGTCTTGCGTGGTGATGTGATGAAAAGCGATCTCATGCATCTCTCAGCCGGTACACCCGCCGGGCGTTCTCACCCAGGATGGCAGCGCGCTCGGCGGGCGACAAGCGCGCGGTAAGTTCCCGCACGACCTCCATCCAGCGCGCGTAGGGGCAGGCGACCAAGCATACAGGCCAATCGCTGCCAAAAAGCACGCGGTCGGGCCCGAAAGCTTCCAGCACGACGTCGACATAGGGGCGCAGGTCCGCGACGGTCCAGTGCGGGCGGCCGATCTCGGTGACCAGCCCGGACAGCTTGCAACAGACATGGGGCCGCCGCGCGATCTCGCGCATGGCGCGCGCCCAGGGTTCGATCGTCCGCTGCTTGATGCAAGGCTTGGCCATATGATCGATGACGAACGGCTGCTCGGGATGCTGGTCCACCAACTCGATCGCCTGCGGCAGGTGTCGATCGTAGATCAGGATGTCGTAGGCGAGGTTGAACGCCCGCAGGGCCTGGATACCCGCCTGGAAATCGGCGCGCAGCATGTAGGCCGGGTCGGGCTCGTCTTGCAGCACGTGGCGAATCGCCACCAGCTTGGGATGGGCCGCGAACTGCGCGAGCGTAGCAGGCACCGACGGCGACACCAGGGGCACCCANNCGCTCCAGATCTGCGGGAAGAAAATCCCGTCGGATCGCCGCCATGCGCTCGTCTATCCAGCCGTATTCAGCCGGACCATAGCGCCAGAAATGATGATGAGAGTCGACGATCATGTCCCCTCGTTGCGCTGGTCTGGCGTGCCGAGGGCGCCACTTGCGAAAAACCACCGGAGGGGCTTGAAGACCGGTTCTCCCGAGACGCGCCTAGCCGTCATCAGGGCATCAGCGTCGCCGATAGGGTGGCTTGGGTCAAGCGCGGGCAGTGGCAGTCGATTGTCCGGCGCGCTGTTTACTTTCGTGAGCCGTATTCCTTCCGCCTCGCCACCATCTTCAGGTAATTAAATAAGAGGGGGCGGAACCCGCCACAACGGGTCAATCCAGGAGGCAGCCGACCCCATTTTCAAGGTCACGATGATGCATTGAGTAGGAGTTCCTCCATGATGACAGCCGGTTTCAACCGAATCTTCACTGGCATTTTCGCACTCACGGCTTGTTTGCTGCTGGGCTGCAGCTCCGACAGCTCCCCGGCCCATTCTGGTTCCGGAGGAAGCGCCGGCGGCACGGTCACGGCTACCGGCGGCGTAAGCGCTGGTGGTGCTTCAACGAGTCCGCCTAGCTCAGGGGGTGCTCTGACTAGCGGTGGTGCGCCCGCATCCGGCGGGCAGTCGCAAGCCGGCTCGGTTTCTCAGGGTGGATCGGCTACCGGCGGCGCCGTGACCAGTGCGGCTGGCCAGCCGGCCTCTGGTGGCAGCGCCGCGGGCGGCCGCGCGAGCGGCGGGGCTGCCGCTGGCGGCAGCGCGACGGCCAGCAGCGCCACGGGTGGTAGCGCGGCAGGCAGTAGCGTGGGAGGTGGCAGCCTGGCAGGCGGCAGCGTGGGAGGTGGGAGCAAGACCGGCGGAAGCGTGGCAGGCGGCAGCATGATCAGCGGCGGCAGAACGGGCGGAGGAGTCACCGGCGGCACGTCCACCGGCGGAGTTTCCACGGGCGGAGCCGGCACTGCCGGCAAGACCGCGACCGCCGGCTCCACCGGAACATCCGCCGGCGGCGCGATCGTCACTCCAGCCACGGGAACCTACCCCGTGTCGTCGGGAACACCCACCATCTATCTGGCGTCAGACTCAACCGTCTCATACTACGCCACCAACCCCGACAACCAAGAGGGGTGGGGGCAGGAGCTTCAGAATTTCTTCACCAGCGATGTGGTTGTCGTGGACGATGCTATTGGCGGCAGAAGCTCGAAGTCGTTTATTGACGAAGGACACCTGACTGCGATCTTGGCCGTGATCAAGCCCGGCGATTACCTCTTTGCCGCATGGGGAATCAACGATCGATACACGAGCGATACCACCCGCTACACCAACCCCGCCACCACCTACAGAACCTACTTGCAGCAGTACATTGACGGTGCCCGCGGCAAGAATGCCATACCAGTCATCATTACGCCCACGCCGCGATTGGACTATCAAAATGGCGTCTTCAACAATGACTATGTGGCCTATTGCCAGGCCGACGCGGCCGTAGCCGCGTCAAGCAACACACCTCTCATAGACCTGCAAACCATGGCGCTCGCCTACTACACAAAGATCGGCATCACCGCAGTACAGACGACAATAGTCCTGGTATCAAATGGCCAGCCGAACG
>PMIX01000334.1 GCA_003158395.1 Myxococcales bacterium
AGCTGTGACGAATTCCTCACCTGTCGTCTCCGGCAAACCCGTCTAGAAGACGCTCTGCCTTTTGCGGCGTTCCCTTCCAAGTGGAAACCCACAAACCAATACCTATGCAAGTTTTTGCACTTCACCATATCGTTGTGACGGTTGGTCTGTGTTCTTTCGGCGCAGCAAGTTGCGGCAAGAGTACGGGCTCGCCGGTTGGCGATGCCGCGTCGGGACCGGAAACAGGGTCCATCGATGGTCCGGCCTGCCTCGCGTCCTGCGACGACAACAACCCGTGCACGGTCGATAGCTGTGATGGGTCTACATATCAATGTGTGCACGTCCCTGTGGCCGACGGGATGAGCTGCCAGGGCAAACCCTGCACGACGAACAGCGTGTGCCAAAGCGGCCTTTGTCTCGACGGGCCTTTCAAGATATGTACGGTGGCAAGCGATCAATGCCATGTGGCCGGCCCGTGTAGCCCTCAGACCGGCGAGTGCACCAACGAAAATGCCCCCGAAGGGACGAAGTGCGACGACGGTCGCTTGTGCACCTATGCCGATCAGTGCAAGGCCGGCGTGTGCACCGGGACTCCGCTCGTGTGCGGAGGTTCCGCAATCTGCGACCCGATCACGGGCAGTTGCCCAGAAGGCTTCCCCACCGCGCTGACGGGCTGGTCGTTCGACAACGCGAGCTGGCCGTCAAACGGCAGCGGGCTCATCCGATCGCCCGACGGACAAGTCTTTGCTGGTGGGTCCTATGTAAACCAGATCGATCTTGGAGCCGGACCCATTATCCAAGATCAAGATGCAATCTTCGGAACCGCGACCACAGACCTCTTTCTGGCTAGGCTGGATCCGTCCACGCTCAAGGCCACCTGGGACGTGACGTTCGTTGGGCCCAAGGACCAGTACATGACCTCCTTCACCGTGGACGGGGCCGGCCACATAGGCGTGATAGGTCCTCTGATGGGGTCCGTCACGGTAGCTGGCAATGAGGTGGACGCGGTCAAAATCGGGGACCAGTACATCCTGGGCGCAAGCGCCACGGATGGCGGTGGCTTGTGGGTGCGGCGGTTGAACTTGCAGAGCGGCGTGGCAGATGGCCGAACCATTGGCCTTCGCGCAATAGCTGGCGACCCAAAGGGCAGCGCCTTCATGGTTTGTGGGACGGTAGCGTGCGCCACAGGACCCGTGCGAGGGGATGCGGGGCCCGATCCGAATCCGGCCAAGGACCTTTCGACGACGCTTCTCTGTCAGGGCGGTACCGATTTGGTGGTGGCGCGCATCAATGGCAGCGATGGCACAATTGGCAAGAACAGCACGAACGAAGACTGGGCGGATCAGGTGGGGGGTGTGAATGACGAGGATTGTGGGACGCTGACAATGGATGCTCAATCGAATACCTACGTCGTCGGCACCTATCGATTCGGAAGCGAGGTGACGTTCGGAAACACAACCCTCCCGATGGTGGACCACACAGGCCCGACGGCATGGATGTACCTGGCCAAGGTGGATTCTGACAAGAGCTGGAAGTGGGCGAAGGGCATTGGCACGGGCGACCAGTCCATCACACCCACCGCGGTTCTCGCGGTTGACGTCGACAGCGCGAGTAGTGACGTGATCGTGGCTGGAACGATCAAATCGGGGTCACAGTCGTTTTCGATGAACGGCGCGGCCGTGGTTCTGGACTCGCCCACCTTCATAGCCCGGTTCAAGGGCGCGAACGGTAATCTGCTTTGGGTCAATGGGATCGGGACCGGCATAGTCGTGAACAGCATGGCGGCGGACGGCGGGCACATCCTGGTTGCCGGAAGCTATGGTGCTGCCTGCGGCGCGGCCTGCAGCATGGGGGCGATATCCTTGCCCACGCCCCAATTCACAGGTCCAGCAGCTGCGTTCATTGCGCAAGTTGATAGCAGCAATGGCGCCGTCGCGGGAGCGAAGGGGTATGCGATGGCGCAGAGCACCAACAGCGCCGCCGGCCTCGTCGGACTCACTGGGACGGGCGGGCCCGATCAGGGCGGTAGCCTGCTGCTTCTATCCTACACGTCGAAACTGGATCTCGGCCCTCCCGTCGTCGGCGTCTTGCAAGCCACCTCGACCAGCAACTCGGCCAGTTGCCTGGCCAGGATCGCCCCATGAGCGGGCTGCCAAGCAAGGTGTAGCAAATCCGACACCAGGAATTCACAAATACCTCACCCGATACTGCCATTGGCAGGGGTATTTACCCACGACAACCATCCCAGGCAGGGACTTGACCAACAGCGAGGAAAGCATGATTCGATTCCCACAAAGAATACTCACCGTTCGCAGCAGACAACTGAGCTCTCTCGTCTTGACCGGCGCGGTCGTTGCGCTCGCGTTGGTGGGATGCGGTGGTGGTAGCAGCGGAGGATCGCCGAAGCCCGACGCCAGCCTGGCCAAGCTCGACACGTCGCCAGACCTTGGCACCGCTGGTGCTGGGGGCGGGATGGGCGGTGCGGGAGGGGCGGGGGGCATGGATGCGTCGGTGGATCGAGCTCCCATCGGCGGAGCCGACACCGGTGTTGACGCGGTCCCTGCCGATCGGTCCCCTGTGAACCCGGACGTTCCTTCCATTGAGGCTGGCGCGGCCGACGTTGCGGTTGATGCGGCCCCCGCCGATCGGTCCCCTGTGAACCCGGACGTTCCTTCCATTGAGGTTCTTGCGGTTGACGCACCCTTCGCCGATGTGCCCCAGTCTGGCCCGGACGGCCTCGCCAACGAGGCCAACGGATCCGTATCGGATGGTGGTGGCGGGGAGACAGGATCGGGCACGTGCCCGAGTCCGGTTCATGCCTGGGCCTATCCGGTTGGGGATCTCGCCGGAGTTGCCTGGGACAGGGATGGAAGCCTGGTTACCGGATCCGCGTTCTTCTTCACCACCACAGCCTTTGGCGGACAACCTGTGACGAACGCTGGCAGTGCCGACATGTTGGTCGCCAAGCTCGATCCTGCGACCGGCAAGGCGACTTGGGTATTCACCGCTGGTGACGCCAACGATCAGTACGCCGATACTGTGGCGGTGACCAGTGGCAACCTGGCTGTGATTGGGAGGTTCACCGGGACCCTGGACATCGATCCCGTAAACGGCGTGATTCCGCCCATCATAAATCCGGGCACCGCAACAGTCAGCTTTGTGGTGGGGCTGAATGACAGCGACGGAACAGGTGTGTGGTCCAAGAAGGTCGACCTGGGCAGCGGCGAGCTCAACGCAGTGGCAGGCAACCCGGGCAAGGACTACGTCCTTGTTTGCGGCGGAACGACCAAAACACCGCCAACTCTCGCAGCGAGTGGAACGCTGGGCGGTGGGCAGGACGTGATTGTGGCTGCAGTCAAGGCCAGTGATGGCACCGTTGTGTGGGCCAAGCTGTTCGGCGGCGCGATGGATCAGGTCTGCACGTCTGCGGCGCTGGACGACAGCGGCAATGCTTACTTCGCCGGCACCTATGCCGGGACACTCGACTTCGGCCAGGGCGCCCTCACGCCTGCCCCGACGGCTGCGACTGATCAAATCGCCTGGGTGGCCAAGCTGAGCGGGGCGGACGGGACCGCCATCGCGACCCACACCTTCGGGACTTCGGGCCGCGTGACTCCCCAGACCATGGCACTCGACCCGCAGGGTACCGTGATTGTGGCAGGAGAGTTCGCCAAAGCGGTGACCTTCGGGGATCAAACGCTGACACCCGGCGGAAACGCCGATGCGTTTGTGGCCAAGCTCAATTCATCCACGTTGGCGCCCTTGTGGGCGCGGGGTATGGGAGGCAGCGACAGCCAGGCGACCGCCGGTTCAAAGGGTGTGGCAGCGGATTCGACTGGCGCTATTACGGTCGTGGGCAACTTCTCGGGTTCTCTCAACGTGGGTCCAGGCGGTGCGATGCTGCAGGCCGCTGCCACGGGGGTGCTGGAGACCTTCGTGGTTACGCTCGACGGGACCGACGGGCAAACTCTGTGCACCCATCGCTACGGGGACTCTTCGTCGGCTGGCAACGGGGCGAGCGCCACTGCAATCAACCGTGGCGGCTTCGGGGCCAACAAGGATCGCGCGGCCATCGGCGGCTACTTCACCAAGGTCATTGACTTCGGTGCCCCGACCACGGCAATGAGTGCGGGGGGGGCGGGCACGGCGAGGGCCACCACCGCGTATCTACTAGAGATGTAGCGCGAAGGGGGCTTGCGCGCACTCGATCCAACCAGCGATCCAGCGGGCGTGGGCCGAACCAGACAACCTTCTCGACAGGAAAACCGCCGTGGTATCGGGCAAATTATCGCTTCACCAGGGCCGCTCCCGGGCGTCCATCATCCTTCTCCTGGGGCTAGCCGCTTCCTGCAAGAGCAATGGCCCCAGCGAGCAGATCGATGCCGGAAAGCGCAAATACTGCCTTGTCACCTCCGTGGACGGGGGCCGGGACGCCTCCCTCGGCGAGGGCGGGACCGCCGACTTGTCCACCAATTCGCCTGACCTACGTCTGGACAACAACGTCAGCACTCGGGACTTGCTCCCCCCGGCAATCGACGGTCGCGCAGGGGATTCGGGTGAGGCAGGTAGCGTTGATGGCGGCGGGGTGGATTCGGTGTCGTCGGATGCGCGAGACGGGGCGAATGACGTGGTGGATGGCAACGATGGCAGCGGGGGCAACGGTGGAAACACTGGCGATGGCAGCGCCGGCAGCGGTGGCAGCACCGGCAACGGCGGCAGCACGGGCGGTGGCAGCACTGGCACTGGCGGCAGCGGCGATGCGCGCGGGCCCGATGTGGCCTCGTACGCTGGGGGTGATGGCGGCATCGACGTTTCCGCTGACCAACGGCCACCGGACCTGCTTCCGGATGCGCCGGCCGATTTGTCTGGCGTCTATGATGTCTATCCGGATGCACCGGCGGATGCGCCCGGGGTGCATGACGCGAACACGCCATCAGATGTCGTCGTCGTCGCTGACGCGGGTACGGACACGCCCGCGGTCGTGGATCTCGCGCCCGCCGCGCCTGACGGTCCTGCCGGGACCTGCAGCACCGGCGGGGCAAGCTGGGCCAAGGCCTGGGATCCCGCGGCGACTCTATACGGCTTGGCGGTATCTCCCGATGGGACCGGCTGGGCTACCGGCGAGATCCACGGCGCCGTGGACTTCGGCACGGGAACGCCGGTCCCGCATGCCTCTGACAACAACTCGGACGCCTTCTTGGTCAAGCTAAACCCCTCGTCGGGGCTGGCCACTCAGGCCTTCAGTTTCAGCGACCTCGCCGGCAGCAGCCAGGGCGGGACCGGAGTGGCGGTCGCTCAGGCAGGAAACGTGGTCGTCACCGGCTATTACTACAGTGAAATCGACTTCACCGCGGCCAACAGCGACATAGGCACCAGCGGTCTTGACTATTTGGCCAAGTCGTCTGTCATCCCGGGAGCCCCGATGAAGTTCTACATCGTGGTTGATGGCGCGTCGTCCGGTCAGTACGTTACGCCGATCAAGGCACACAACGTTGACGTGGGCACGGGCGCGATCCTGGCCATCGCATCCAACCCCAGCCAGAATAGGACCGCGATCTGTGGCAAGACCAGCAGGCTTCTTGGCGCGTATACCACGGCGGCCACGAACACGGGATTGCTCACCGCTGGCTGGGGTGGCACTGGCTCGGGTAGCCCAGTCACCGGCGCCGCCACCTACGGCGGCAGCATGGACATCGTGGTGGCTGTGATCGACGCGAGCAGCGGTCAAACGACCAGCGGGCAAATCCTTTGGGGCAGGCAATTCGGTGGCGTGGGCGACCAGGTCTGCGAGTCCCTGGCCATGGACAGCGCTGGCAACGTGGTGATGGCTGGTACCTACAATGGCGCCTTGTCCTTCGGCGATCCTACCCTCTTCCCAGCGCTCCAGCTGCCCACGGTGGGGACCAGCGGTCTCAGCCTCATGTTTGTGGCCACGCTGGACACCACCGGCACGGTCCAGAAGGCCGCCAGCTGGGGCACCACGGGGGTGTCGGATCTCAACGGCGTGGCGGTTGACAGCAACTCCAACATCGTCATCGCGGGCAATATCGGCGCCAGTGTCAACATGGGCGGCTCCATCGGCGCCGTCACGTACTATGGCAAGCAAGACGGCTTCGTGGCCAAGCTGAACTCCAGCCTGGTCGCGCAGTGGGCGATGTCGTTCGGCGACGCCGATTACAACCAGACAGCCAAGGCTGTGGCCCTGACGTCGAGCGGCGACGTGCTCATCGGCGGCGCCTTCGATGGCACCCTCAACCGGCTCGGTAATCTGACTGCGTCAGACAACACCGCGCTCGACGCCTTCACGGCGCAGCTTTCCGGGTCTGACGGCTCGTTGATCTGCGCGCATCCGTACGGCGATGCCAACGGGACGCAGCAGGTTCTTGCGGTCACCGTGGCGACTGCCGCGACCGGGGCCCTGGCCGACTCCGTGATGATCGGCGGCAGTTTCAGCAGCACCATCGCGCTGGGCTCTACGAATCTGTTCAGCCCAGGCAACGTCTGTAGTGTGAACGCGGACTGCACCGATCTGGGCCTGAACTGCAGCAACGGACACTGCGTGAGCGCCCTTACCAGCAAGAGCTTCATCTCCCGCCTCATCCCGTAGGTGCGGTGATTATTTCCGCGGCGTCCGATGCCGAAGAAATGGCTCATAGCCGCACTGGCAGGATTGCTCCCGCTAACTGCGTTGGTCTACGCGCCAGGGCTCTATGGCGAGTTTCAATTCGATGACGGGCTTGCGGTGCAGTTTAACCCGGCCGTTCACCACCTCGAAAGCTTCACCCACGCATCATCGCTCGCGGGAATGGTTCGGGGTGGGCGCCCCCTAACCGAGCTTACCTTTGCCGTCGACTACCGCCTTGCGGGCAACGACCTCTTCCTACTCCACGCGACGAATCTGGCCATTCACCTCGGTGTTGTCCTACTGGTGTTTTTCTTCACGCGCAGGATGCTCACACTCAGCGGTGCCACTAGCCGCGCTTCCCTGGCCTTGACGGTAGCCGCAATATTTGCGCTGCACCCGCTGCAGACCCAGGCAGTGGCCTATCTCTCGCAACGTGCAGAGTCGCTGGCTTCTGCCTTCTACCTTGGCTCACTTCTCTTGTTGTTGGCGGCTGAGCGGCGCGAACGCTGGGCGGCGAGTGCTGGGTTCTGCGCGGGTTCGTTCGCCCTGTTCGCACTCGGGCTCGGCGCCAAACCCATTCTGGCCACGCTCCCCTTCGCCTATCTTTTGATGGGATTACTGCCCGGACCGCATGGTCTGCTTGCGCGCCCATGGAAACGACTCGCGCTGGCGGCACCCTTTCTTGGATCCATTTTGGTGACGACCGTTGTGACGTTGGTGGGGCTGAACGGGCAGGTTGCGGGATTCTCCATCCCGTCCATGCCGGCCGGCCGCTATTTTTTCACCCAGTGGCATGTGCTGGTGACCTATTTGCGCCTCCTATTCTGGCCCGCTGGTCAAAATGTCGACTGGGACTTTCCGCTGGCGCGCGGCCTTGCCGATCCAGCCGTGCTCGGCTCTGGGTTGCTTCTCGTCGGCTTGCTGGCCGGCGCGGGGATTCTCTTTTCCCGGTGCCGCTCGCGTGCGGACCGGGCAGGGGCGGTGGGCAGAGCGGCCGCGTTCGGCGTGGCCTGGTTCTTTCTCCTCTTGGCCCCCACGTCCAGCGTGGTACCGCTGGCCGACGTCCTCATGGAACATCGGCTCTATCTCGCATCCTGGGGCGTGTTCTTCGCGGTGGCAGTCCTAGCCGACGGTCTTGCCGAGCGCCTGCATCGGCCGCGTTTCTCGCATTTTGGGGTGGCCGTTGTGCTGGGCCTGTGCGCGGTTCTCGCCACCGCCACCCACTTTCGGGTCGGGTTGTGGAGCGCCAAGCTTCTGCTCTGGTCGGACGCCGTCGCCAAGTCACCTCACAAAGCGCGCGCGCACCTAGGATTGGGAAATGCGTATCGCATGGCGGGTCAGATCCAGCCAGCCATCGACGAATACAAGAATGCGCTGAACCTGGCCGCCAGCGACCCGGTCTGGATTCGAACCCGCATTCACGAAAAGCTTGCCGTTGCCCTCTTGTCGCAGGGACGCGCCGAGGATGCCATCGCGGCTGCTCAGGCTGGTTTGGCGGAGGATCCCAACCACAGCGCCTTGCTGGGTACCCTTGCCATGGCGCACCTCCAGCGACACGAGTTACCGCAGGCCGAGGCGGCTGCAGAGCAATCTGTGCGCACAGCATCCAACCCCGCATCCTCCCTCCTCGTATTGGGTACGGTGCGCCTGCAGATGGGTAACCAGGCGGGTGCGACGGACGCCTTCGAAGGAGCGGTGAAGCTGGACCCCGACGAGTTGAAGGGGGGCCTCTTGCTCGCCGGGGCGTATCGCGCGCAGGGGCGTGCGCAAGAGGCTTGCGATGTTCTACGTTCTGTTCGAGAGCCGAACCCCGAACAGCGCGAGCAGATGAACCAGGCGCTAGTAGGTTGCCCGCCTCGCTGAGGCAGCGCTCGGCCAGGTCCGGCGCAGATGACGTCACCATCGAACCACAAGAATGCGAAGGGTAGACTGCCTTCTGTGGTCAGGACACTCCCAACCGGAAGTCCCCGCAGTCGAAGGCCTCATGCGCTGCGGTTCTTGGGACTGCCAAGCCCGCTCCTGCTCGCGCTGCCGCTCGCCTTCGCGCTAGTGGCATACGCGCGCGTGCTCGGCGGCGGGTTTGTCTTCGACGACCACGTTTCCGCGCTCAGCCTGCCCGTGAGAAATCTCGCGACACAGGCGCGATCGCTCCTCCCTGCGCTCCTCCGTGGCGGGCGCCCGGTCGTCGACCTGAGTTTCGCGTTGAACTACGCTGCCGGCGGGAACGACGGATGGGGTTTCCATGCGGTGAACATCGCCATCCATCTCGCCACCGTGCTGCTCGTGTTCGCCTTCACGGTGCGAGCGTTCGAGATGGCGGGCGTCTCACGCGCATGCGGGCTTGCTCTCGCGATAGCGGGCGTTTTTGTCCTGCACCCCCTGCAGAGCCAGGCGGTCAGCTATGTGTCGCAGCGAGCGGAGTCTCTCGCCTCGGCGTTCTACTTGACCGTGCTTCTCCTGCTGCTCGCAGCGGAACGTGCCGCGAGCACCAGGAGGCGTTGGCTATTCTGGGCCGGCGCCTACTGCACATTCCTGTTCGGACTCGGGACCAAGCAGATCCTGGTGACGGTGCCTTTGGCCTACCTGTTGCTCACGATTGCCGTGCCCGAAAGAAGACAAGCGGCAGCGCGGATTTCCTGGCCAAGGCGGCTCGCCGTGCTGGCGCCGTTCGTTGCCACCGCCGGCTGGTACATCCACAGCCTGTTCGTCTCGATCAAGGGCCTTCGACATGTGGGCGCTGCGGTTCCTGGAATGACTTCCTGGACCTACTTCCTCACGCAATGGAAGGTGCTGCTCATCTACCTTCGCCTCGTGTTCTGGCCTTCGGGACAATGTCTAGACTGGCGTTATCCCGTCACGACCCACCTCGATGCCAGCACGATCCTGGCCGGAGTTGCCTTGGCGGCCATCGGCGGTGGCGCGCTGGCGCTGCACTGGCGCTTTCGCGGCGAGGCCGGTGAGGACGCCGCCGCGGCCAGGATCTCGGGGTTCGGTGTGCTGTGGTTTTTCCTCTTGCTCGCGCCAACATCGAGCTTCGTCCCCATCGTCGATGTGCTGGTAGAACACCGGGTGTACCTCGCGTCTTGGGGTATCCTGGCCGCGGCTTTGATGATTGTGGGGCGCGCTCTCGCCCGGCTCCGCGACGAGCGCAGGAGGATCGTGGCCTTCTCGCTGCTTGGCGTCCTTTGGTGCACGCTTGCCGTGTGCCTGCACAGTCGCAACAGGGTTTGGCAGGATCCCGTCGCGTTGTGGACCGACGTCGCCACCAAGGCGCCGGAAAACGCCCGCGGTCGCGTCCTCCTGGCGGCGGCCTATCAGGATCGCGGCAACCTGGAGCGGGCCATCGCGGAGTACATGGTGGCCTTGCTGGTGGCTGGGAACCGCGACATCGACCAGGAGGTCCAAGCCCGGCTCGGGCTCGGCTCTTCGCTGGTGGATCTGGGCCGCATCGACGACGGGATCGCAGTGATTGAAGGCGGGCTTGCACACGCCCCGGCGGACCCCCTGATCCTGGCCGGCCTGTCAGAGGCGTGGTGGCATCGCGGCGATCGGGCCAAGGCCGAGTCTTTCGCCGAACGCGCACTGGCGGCGAGGCCAGATCTCGGGAATGCGCTGCTGGTCCTGGGCGCTGCGAGAACGGCCCGCGGAGATCTGGACGGGGCCGTCGAGGCGCTGGCTCGCGCGGTGAGGGCCAATCCAGATGGCGCCATTTCACGCCTCAACCTCGCCGGTGTGTACGCTCAGCTTGGGCGTACCGCAGAAGCCTGTACGGCCTGGCGCGATGTCCTCCATCTGCAGGCTGCCCTCCCCGAGGATCGGGCGCGCGCATCTCGCGAAGCCTCGGGACGGGGATGTCCGGGGCTTTAGAGCGCCGCTGGAAGACAGGGATGTAGACGATCAGGCCGAAGCGCCGCAAGGCGATCGCGCTGACCGCGATCGCCGGTCTCAATATCGGCTCGGGATTCCGGGCAGTTGGAGCATCTCGGAGCCGCGTTCCCCACGATCGTCATCGCGCACTTCGAAGTGATCGTCTACAGTTCGTCAGGACGAACAGGGTGGCGGCCCCTATACACGGGTCTTGACGGGAGACCATGGGGCCGCCACGGAGAAGATCGTCCTACGCGGACAGCACCTCCTTTCTTGGGTTGATTCGCGCACGCATGGGACCCAGCACCTCCTTTCTGTCGGCGGGGACTCGTGTTTCGGGCGTTTGGCACATCGCCACGTCCCTTCTTCACAAACCGTGCCGAAGCAAGACTGGAGATCTGGTGTCGTGTTCTCGCGGGGTTACGAAATTCCTCCGAGAAGGTGGCACGCTACAACCGCAATACTCCGACAGTTTGGCAGGACCGAGCGAGGCACGTGCTGCGAAAGGATGTGACGAACAGCGCGTAGACCATGACGTCGTAGCCCAGCGGGCAAGGCACCCAAACCCCATCCCGCGCTCCTCCGTCCGAATCTGGGGACGCCGGACGCTGGCTGAACGGATGGGACGTCAACCGGATCATGATGGAGTAGACTGTCACGCGTGCTTGATACGGCGTCATCAGCTGCCGGAACCGCCCCGAAACGCCGGCAAAACCGCCTCGGCGTACTGGGCGGACCCGCTTCAGGTCGCCCAGATGCGGACCGGAAGGGTTTCTGGACGCTCAAACACCAGCATCGATTTGCCTATGCATCATAGACCCTCGACCAGCACGAGAATGGAAAGGCACTCGTCATGACAGGGA
>PMIX01000163.1 GCA_003158395.1 Myxococcales bacterium
GGCCTGCCGAATCATGGAATCTACGACAGACGTCGCCGAGACCGGGGCGGCGCTCTTGTCGGCCGCCGTGGGAGCCCGCCCCAACAGGCGCTCGATGTCGCTGCCCTCGGCACCCGCCCCTGCCGGGCTCGCCGCCGCCTGGCCCGCAAGGCCCAAGTGGGCCGCGGCCGCGGCAAAGGTCTGGGGATTCTGGGCCTGACGGCGCAACTCCCGCATGGGCGCAAAGAGATCCACAGCCGCATAGAGATGGTCGGGGTGGAACTCGTCCACATCGCCGAAGGCGATCGTGAATGGCACCTCATCGCCCAAAGCGATACGTACCCGCGGCGCCAACGCGGTGTAGAGCGACGGGAGACTCTCGATATTTGCCCGGCGCGGTCGCGCGAGAGCCCCTGTGCGCACCTCGCCCCGGCTCGCATGTCCACCAAAATCGCCGACGATCAACATCCGCAGTGGCAACCCGGCATCCGGTCTTGACCTCTGCTGGTTCAACTTCCCAAAGACAAAATCCATGTCGATTCCGGCGCGCCGCTCATCGGCCATAGGTTCCTCCGCAGCGCAGGCTAACGCGCAATGGGCCGCAATACCAGTGCGCCCGCGCCGAGATCCAGATTCGACGGGCGGGTGCGAGCCAGGGCTCCCTGCGCCTCCGAAGGCAAGCCGGCAAGCGCGCGCACGCGCGCATTCATCCTTCAGGGCGCGGGACGAAGCCCTGCCCTGGTTGCGACCAGATGTCCGCGCTAGAGAAGTCGGGGGTGCTTGAGCGTCCGCAAAGACTACCCACCAGCGAGTCTGGAACAACGCGGCGCGCTCGTGACACCTTCGCGGTTGCCAAGTATTGCGCTATGGTTTCGGCCCTAGCAGGGCCCGCCATGGTCATCCAGGTTCAGCTCAAGGATCTGCGCACAGGCGAACAAAAGACGCTCTGGTTCGAGCAGTCACCGATCCGTATCGGCCGCAACCAACTCAACAACGTCGCCATCGACGACCGCTACGTTTCCGAGTGGCACGGGATCATCCGCTTCGACGCCAGCGGCGTCTACTACTTCGACCTCGGCTCCACCAACGGAACGTCGCTGGAGGGGAAGCGCCTGCCCAAGAACACGGTCACACCGCTGGATGGCACTTCGCAACTCATCATCTGGCCTTTCCAGCTTTCCGCCATGGCCCAGGCATCGGCCCCGGCCGCCGGCCTCTCCCACGGGACCCTGGCATGGGGAGAAGCGCAGGGGAGCGCCGGGCCGCCGCGAGCCGCCGAGCCAGCGGCGAACGCGTTGGGGCAAGTGTCCGCGGGCCGCCCGGAAGAGCGGAGCCAAGAACACTCACGCCCCAACCCGCGGCCAGCATCGTTCCCATCCATCCCGGTTGAGAGAACCGGGGATAGACAGGCTCGCGCCATGCGCCTTTTCGAGACATTCAGCGAGACCTTCATCGGCTTGAAGAAGGGATACGAGGAGTTCGGGGCTGAGGTGGGGGTGAGACCGCTCAGCGGCGGCACGCCCCTGCACCGCGCGCGGTCCAGCCGCGAAGTGATGGAGTATCTGCTCGATCCCGCCGCCGATCCCGAGGCGCGCGCGCGTGATCTGAAGGCGGTGTTCGCGGACATGGGGATTCACCACATCGCGCTCATGGAGGGCCTGACCCAGGGGATCCGCGCTTTGCTCGAGTCCCTGGACCCGAGTGCCCAGGAAAACCGTGTCGGCTCGGGTCTGTTCAGCCGGTCGAGGTCCAAGGTCGAGTGGCGCAGCTACGTGGAACGCTTCGCAACCCTGATCGCGGAGGACGCCGCTTTGCACGCCGAGATCTTCGGCGAAGAATTTGCGCGCGGCTATGCCAGCGTAGCGCTCGGAGGATCGAAGCCGGGTCTCGAGGAGCCGAAAGGATCAGAGTAGCCATGCAGATCGCACGAACCCTTCTTGTCGGAGCCGTCTTGGTCCCGTGGGCCACCGCGGGGTGCGCGACCAGGCGCCAGACCGAGACTGCGCCGGCCCCAATCCCAGCCCCAGCCCCAGTCCCAGTCCCCTGCAGCATGGCGACCACCGTCGGCGCTTGGCAGCCCATCGCGGAACGCACGCTGCCAGCCTCCCACTGGTTTGCTCTGCTGCTCTACGGATACTTGCCGACTGGCGCCATCACAAGACCCGCCACGGACTGCTCCGGACGGCGGGTCGACTGGCCCGCCGAGCGCTGCAGTGGCTGGCCCGGCCCAGCCGCTGCTCTCCCGAGCCAGTCGGTGACCGCGGCCGACCTCGTAGTCGAAAATCTAGGTGGCCCGCNNNCTCGCGGGGGGCGCGCTCCTCGTGGCCGAGGGCGAATCGTGCACGGTCCCTCAGGATCCGTCCACCTGCTCACGGACGGTGCGTCTGGTCCCACTGGTCGGGGATCGGTTCGCCCCAGTTGACCTGTGGGACACTGCCGGGCAGTGCATGGGTGGCTCCTTGTTGCTGCTCAAGCGCCAGGGTACGATCGGGCGGGGTAGTGGCCGGAAGGAGTTCCAGTTCGAGAGCGCGTTGACCTACAACGCCGAGGGCNNGCTGGGACTTTTCTACGGCGCGCGCAGGGCGAACGGCGGATTCAATTGCAGGCGGGCGTCCTGCTGGCCACGGCTCCGTCCATCCTTGACCGCTGGATCGATGGTCAGAAAAAGGGCGAGTAGTACCGCCTCTCGAAAATTCGCAGGTGGTTGAGCGACTGGNNGTGCTCTTGCCCAGGTTGCCGGTGGTCACGCACTTGAAGACGTAGCGGCTCTGGCCGACCTCGATAGTGTCTCCATCACCCACAGGCTGGCGCGCCTCGATGCGTGCGTCTTCGATCTTGATGGGGCCCCCAAGCGGCTCGATGGCGAACTCCCCACGTGTGTCCGAGATAGCCGCGTGTTGCTCGGCGACCTGCGGGTCGCCACCGAGGACGAGGTCGCACCCCGTGCCCCGCCCCACCACCGCCCGGCCTGTCCGGAGGCTCAGGGTCTCACCGCGTCGGCCTGGGCCGGCAGCACGGACCAGCCAGGCCACTGCCAGTGAAAAACCAGTCTGGGCACGCAGAGCATCCTGTATGTCCAGGACCGCACCCCTGGACCGGGGCAGCGC
>PMIX01000086.1 GCA_003158395.1 Myxococcales bacterium
CTTTTTGAATCAGTAGTGCTAAGTCCGCAAGGGCGAGGGCCGTCCCTACCGCGACCGAGCAACTCGCCATGGATTCTGGGCGCGCCCCAGGTCACGTTCGCCTCGGCCATCCGTCGGATGAGCTGCTTGACCTCTGGAGAGACGTCGTCCTTCGCCGGCGTGCGCGAGCGAGACTTCCATTTCCAGAACAGACGGAAACCCGCGCCATGCCAGCGGACCACGGTGTCGGGCTTGACGATGACGATGGCATCGGACCAATGCGACCAGATCTGAGAGAGGCCAATCCAGAAGGCCCGGTCAGCTCGGCGTAGGCGGACCCGGGGTGTGCAGCGGTGCAGAGCGGCGAGTTGCTGGCGGAGGGCGAGGTTCTCAAGGGCGAGATCGGTGTGGGTCCGGAACGCGGAACGCAGCGTGCGAAGTAGGCTGACGAGGATGGCAAACAGTAAGCCGTTCATTGACGGGTGCAGCGCCAACCCCACGGCACAGGGTATTGATGGAGCCCAAGTCAATCACGACCCGGGGAGCCTCAAGCCATGCGCCGATCGAAACCGCAAAGCCTGTCCAACGTAGCCGGTGGCAAGCGTCTTCCCTTTGCAGAGTCGGGAGCGAGCACGACCATGTCGTCCAGGTATCGTGCGTAGGTAAGGAAGTCGCTGCCTCGGTCCAAGATGTGGTCGAGGTCGTTCAGCGCCAGGTTCGCCAGCAATGGTGACAGCGGTGAGCCTTGCGGCACTCCGCGGTCGCCCGTGCTCTTCAGAAACTGCTTCACCATCGCCATCACCTTGTCGTCGACGATCCGCCGCGCCACCTTCGCCAGCATGCGGTCGTGCCGGATGTTGTCGAAGTAGCGGGATCACCGTCTTTTCGTATTGACGCCGCGAATCGTAGAACATCGCCAGATCGCTCGGCGGTTCGTTGGCCTTACAGATGCCGTTGAGTCGGCTGTAAACAGGAAAATCCAGCGCCGCATCGACGCCGACCAGGTCTTGATTCGTGGTCGTGTCGCGCCCGATGAATTGGACGATTTCTTGGTCGTTTTGTGGAAACGAGGGGGCGGTGACCTCTCGAGGGCCGGACGCTTGCCGCGCCCTACCCAGCTGCGAGCGAGGACCTTCGCTACAATTCCGTACGCAACAGCGACCATGCTGGAATCATGGAAGAATTTTGCGACACCGGCAGGCTGGGTTGCTGCCCGAGACATTGATTGCAGGACATCGCTCGGTTCGCTGCGAGACGCTCTTCCCGCGCCTTGGGCTTTCATTTCAAGATCTCCCGGTCGGCGCGACCGGCCGACCTATGCCGGCGGGCGCAGTGGCCAGTTGTGCGGGTATTTGTACTCTTTGCCAAATCCAGCAACAGGGAATGTTTCCGTGCACAGCTGGGCTATTCTTCGTACAGCTCCGCGCTCGCGAGAGCATTGTCATCCTCGGTCACCCTTTTGCGGGGATCTGTACGGTCGCCTTGCCCGACGGCACCGCCATCATCATGGGGGGCCCTAACCGCGCAAGAGCGACCTTCGCCGCGACCAATCCTGGCAGCCGTTTTTGGAGCGCTCGGTCGTCGATCGGCGGATAGGGCGACACTACATCCTCGTCACATGCGGTCCAGCGCCAATCCGGCGCCAAACCCGACCAGCGCGACGCCCAGGCCGCGCTGGAAACCCTTGCGAAATCGTGGTCGACGAAACAGCACCTGGATGCGCGCACCCAGGGCTGCGTAGCCCAGCATGCAGACGAAGGTCATCGCCAGCGTCGAGGTGAGCATGGCCGCCGCTTTGCCGAAGGACAACTGCCCGTCGGCGAAGAACTGCGGGAAGAGCGACGAGAAGAAGAAGACCGCCTTCGGGTTGCTCGCGGTCACCATGAACGCCTCGACGAACAGGCTTCGCCTCGGCTTGGTGGGGCTGTCGGCTTGACCGCGCGCCGCTGTGGCGCGAACATGCCGGCATGGCCGGTGTGCGATCCCCCGCCCCCTGTCTACGGAAACGCCGGCTGGATGTTGATTCCCTGAGGCTCGTTCTTTGGCTAGGGATGAACATGAGGCGCGCATTCGGACAGGATGCGATCGGACCTGGGAAGAACTGGAACTCGGCCACAAACCTACTGATGACTCGCCACGGAGGAAGCCATGACTCGCTCGATACCAGCCAAGAGTGCTTGTAGCATCCTCTGCGTTCTTCTCTCCGCCGCGTTTGCTGGGTGCGGTGGTTCAAACGGCGCACGAGCGGATGGCGCCGTACTGACGGGCGGGAGCGCCACGGGAGGCGGTGGGGTGGTAAACGGCGGTGGAGTCGCCGGGGCTGGAGGGACGAGCGCGAGCGGGGGCACGCTTGGAACTGGTGGTTCAGCGACCGGCGGAAATGCGAATTCCGACGCAGGATGTGCGCCAGGCTGGACGCCCTGCTGCGGTCAATGCCTCAGTCCTGCGGCTGGGATCTGCGCGCCGTGCCCGGTAGCGGGCGGTGGGGGAGGAGCGTCGGGCTTGGGCGGCGGGATGGGAGGGGTAGACGCAGCAATTGGGCCGACTGGGGGGACTGGTGGAACGGGGAGCGGCGACGGCGCGAAGGAAACCGGCGGTGCTACCGGCTCAGGGGGCGGAACCGGAATCCGCGACGGCGGCCCTGTGGACGCCCCGGCTTCAGGGGGTAGAGCGAGTTCGGGCGGCGCTACCAGTGGCGGTGGTGGTGCCAACACTGGCGGCACCACCTCTGGTGGCACCGGCGGAGCAGCCACAGGCGGCGCGCCCACCAGCGGCACCGGCGCGGGTGGCAGCAGCGGCACGGGTGGCAGTTCCAGCGTGGACGGAGGTGTCGTCGTCGCCTGCCCGGCGGACATGCCGGCCGCGGGCAGCCCCTGCGCGGGCGTCACCGTTCAGTGTTCGTGGGGCACCGAGCCGCGCCTCGAATGCCGTACCACCGGCTATTGCAGCAAGGGCGTCTGGACCTTGCAAGCGGGCCCCGCCTACTGCACGGCGCCCACGGCGGCGGCTTGCTACACGGATGCGGCTACCGTGTCCTGCCAGGATCCGTCCCTCCTGTGCTTCTACCCACCGTACACGCTCTGCTCATGCCTCGCCTGCAATTGCGATACGACCTGCGCGATTGGGCCCTCCACCCGGCCGTGCAACGGCCAACCCATCGGCTCGCTGGTCATGGCCTGCGACAGTACGGCCGGGACCGTGCCCGATGCGGCCCCGTGCCCGTCGTACATACCCAACCTAGGCAGCGCCTGTGACACCCCGAACCTGGCCTGTCCCCCGTCGGCGTGCAACCAGCGGATCGCGGTCTGCACGAACGGCCTCTGGCAATGGCGATACTCGACCAGCGGGTTGTGCCCGGTCTGTGCGTCGCCGGATACGCCCATCGCGACGCCCGACGGCGATCGCCGCATCGCGGATCTTCAGGCCGGCGATCTGGTCTACACCGTGGAGGGTAACGCCATCGTCGCGGTTCCCATCCTGCGGACGAACCGTACGCCGGTGGCCAACCACCACGTCGTCCGCATGCAGCTCGCGGGTGGCCGCACCCTTGAGATCAGCGCCGGCCACCCCACGGCCGATGGCCGCACATTCGGCGATCTGCTCGCGGGCTCGCAGCTCGATGGCGCCGCGGTCGAGTTCGTCGAGGTGGTGCCCTACGCGCACCCGTACACCTACGACATCTTGCCCCTGTCGCATTCGGGGAGCTACTTCGCCGCGGGCCTGCTGATCGGCAGCACGTTGCACCGATGAGGCCGCGAGAAGATAGCGCCACGTCGGCAGTCGCTCGCCGAACGCTTTGACGGTTCCGCGCACGTGGTTGACCAGCTTGGTTCGAGTCGATACCAGCATGTCGCGTGCCTTGGCCACCGCCAGATCGGCTTGCGCTTGTGTCCCCCGATGGACCACGGGAGAAAGTAGCGCTTCGTCCACCCTGCCCAGCCACGCCAGCAGTTCGGCGTCGTGACGGTCGGTCTTGTTGTCGTTGGCCGAGATCAGCTTCACCCTCCTCGGATTTGCCACTGTCACCCGATGCCCCAACTTCCTGATCACGGCGCTCACCCATCGCGAGTGCGTTCCAACCTCGAGCACCACGTGCGCTGCCGGCCGGTTGTGGACGACCCGGACGCGGCGTCGGCATCGCGAGGTCGAGTCTTCCACAAGGCCATCCGTCCCAGCAGCCCATCGCGAACCACCAGCGTGTGGAACAGCACCGCGCTGAGATGAGCCATGAACGTGAAAAACAGCAGGAATGCCAGGATCGTGTGCAGTTTTCGCAGCCCCGCCTAGAGCAGCGCGTTCTGCGGAAGGATCGGCGGCAGATGAAGCGGGCCGTACAACACAATCGGGTAGCGCGCGGCCGACAGGATGCCCCATCCGACCAACGGCAGCGCGAACATCAGCACGTACATCAGCCGTTCGGATGTGGTGGCCGCCAGACGTTCCATGGACGACATCGTCGCAGGGAACGGCGGCAGGGGATTCAGCTGACGGCTCACAAAACGGATGAGTACAAGGACCAGGATAATGATCCCCAGCGGCCGATGAATCGAGACGAGCCGGTGATAGCCCAACAGTGATCCAACCATGGCGACGCCGATGAACAGCATCGCCAGCACCAAAGCCGCCATTAACCAATGAAGCGCGCGCGAAGACCACGCGAATTGCTGGCGGTTGTCCGTGGGATTGCTCACTTGCCCACCTCCGACGAGGTCACCGCACTTGGTGATTTGGGTTCACCGATGCGGCGGGTGAATGATTGCGAATAGGCAGCCGACCGCGCGCTCAGCAGCGGATCGTCCGACCCGGTGATCCCGTTTGGCAGCACAAGCGGATCGAAGTTGATGGCCCGCACGGGGCTGGTCTCCTCGCTTTCGATCTGGTTGATGGTGAGCGTGCCGACGTCAACCCTTTCGCGGTCGGCGGGCCA
>PMIX01000429.1 GCA_003158395.1 Myxococcales bacterium
CCTCCCCATCTCAAAGACCCGCTGACGGACGGACTCGAGCTCCATTTCAAACTCCTGACTCGTGTGTTGGCGCAGGCTCATCCGAACCTCCCGGTAATGTATTCCTCAGTTTGCTGCTGCGCCGGTTTGGTGAACAGTTTCTTGGTGTCGCCGAACTCGACCAGGCGGCCGAGATACATGAAGGCCGTGTAGTCCGAGACCCGCGCCGCCTGCTGCATATTGTGGGTCACGATCGCAATCGTGTAGTCCTTCTTGAGCTCGGTGATGAGTTGCTCGATCTTCTGCGTCGAAAGGGGGTCCAGCGCGGAGGCCGGCTCGTCGAGCAGCAGGATGTCCGGCTTCACGGCCACCGCACGCGCGATGCAGAGCCGCTGCTGCTGTCCCCCCGACAAAGCCGTTCCATCCTGGCGCAGCTTGTCCTTCACTTCGTTCCATAGCGCGGCCTTCTCCAGCGCCCACTGCACGCGTACCTCCAGGTCGGGGCGCGAGAGACGCTCGTAAAGCTGGACGCCGAAGCTGATGTTGTCTTGCACCGACATGGGGAACGGGGTCGGCTTCTGAAACACCATCCCCACCTTGGCGCGCAATAGGTTGACGTCGTCCGCGCGCTCGAGCAGGTTGCGGCCGCCAATCATGATCTTGCCCGCGGCACGCTGCCCGGGATACAGCTCGTAGATACGGTTCAAGGTTCGTAGCAGGGTGGACTTGCCACATCCGGACGGGCCGATGAAGGCCGTGATCTGGCGGTCATGGATATCCATATCGATGTCATGCAGCGCCTTGTACTTTCCGTAGAAGAAGCTCAGTCCTCGGATCTCCACCTTGGGGGTGGCCACGGGCGCGGCCTTCTTAGCGGGGATGCCGGCCGCTGCGTGCAGCGGGACTTTGGAGGACGCGGGTTCCGGAGGTTGATTGCCTGTGGAGAATTGGCCCGGTGATTCCATGGGTTTCCTCACGCTTTGCCGCGCTTCTTCAGGAGCATCCTGGCGGCGATGTTGATGACAAGGATGGTGACTGTGATGAGCAGCGCGCCGGCCCACGCCAGATGTTGCCAGTCTTCGTACGGACTCATTGCGAACTGAAAGATCACGGCCGGCAGGTTGGGGAACGGCCGGCTCATATCGGTGCTCCAAAACTGGTTATTGAGGGCGGTAAAGAGCAGGGGCGCGGTTTCGCCGCTGATGCGCGCCATGCCGAGCAACACGCCGGTCAGAATCCCAGGCCGGGCGCTGCGGTAGACGATGACGATCGTGACCTTCCAACTCGGCGCTCCCAGCGCGGCCGCCGCCTCACGCAGGCTGTCTGGGACCAGGCGCATCATGTTCTCGGTGGTCCGCACAACCACCGGCAAGACAATCAGCGCCAGCGCCACTGCGCCCGCCCACCCGGAAAAATGCCCGACCCGCAGCACGATGAGGCCGTAGATGAAGACACCTATGATGATCGACGGGGCGCTGAGTAATATGTCATTGACGAACCGGACGATCGCCCCGAGGCGAGACGCCCGACCGAACTCCGCCAGATAGGTTCCAGCCAGGATGCCCGCCGGCGCACCGATGCCCACGCCGGCTATCGTGAGGATCACGCTGCCCACGATGGCATTCGCCAGACCTCCGTTCGCCCCTGGCGGCGGCGTGGATTCGAAAAACAGACTGGGGCGGATCCAGCGCAGGCCGTTGCCAAACAGCGTCCATAACAACCAGACCAGCCAGAACAGCCCAAACAGCGTGGCGAGAATCGACAGGGTCAGGCCGACCCGATTCACAACCCGGCGGCGCAGGTAGAGGTTCAAGTCCTCTCCCCCTCGCGCGCCCGCATCTTCATCAACAGCAAGCGTGCGGCGACTAGAACGATCAGGGTCAGCACAAAAAGCACCAAGCCCAGCGCCAGCAGCGACGACGTGTAGAGCGGCGTGACGGCCTCGGTGAACTCGTTGGCCAAGGTCGACGATATGGTGTTGCCCGCCATGAACAGCGACAAGTGAATATCGTGGGCGTTCCCGATGACGAAGGTGACGGCCATGGTTTCGCCCAAAGCCCGGCCAAGGCCCAGCATGATGCCCCCGATGACCCCCACTCGGGTGTAGGGCAGGATCACCCGCCACACCACTTCCCAGGTTGTGCAGCCCAGGGCATAGGCCGATTCGCGCAAGGATGCGGGGACGGTCTCGAATACGTCGCGCATCACCGCCGCCATGAAGGGAATGATCATGATGGCGAGGATCAGCCCGGCGGTGAGCATGCCAATCCCCATGGGCGGGCCTTCGAAGAGCAGACCCAGGATGGGCCACGACCCCACATGCTCGGTCAGCCAGGGCTGCAGGTGGGCCGCGAACACTGGGGCGAACACGAACAGCCCCCACATGCCGTAGATGATGCTGGGAATCGCCGCCAAGAGCTCGACGGCCACACCGATAGGCCGCTTCAGCCAGCGCGGCGCCAGCTCTGTGATCACCAGGGCAATCCCGAAGCTCACCGGAACCCCCACCAACAGCGCGATCACAGACGTGATCACCGTGCCATAGAGCGGCGCCAGGGCGCCAAATTGCCCGGTAACGGGATTCCATTCCTTGCTGGCCAAGAAACCCAGCCCGAAGGTTTTCAGGGCTGGCCATGACCCCGAAAGCAGCGTGACCAGGATGCCGACCACGGACAGCAGCACCAGGATCGCGAACCCCTGGGTCAGCCGGCGAAAGAACCTGTCTCCCGGCGATAGAGAACGAGCCCCCGCACTCGAAGGACCAAATGATTCGGGAGGCTCGTTCTCCCTTGCTTGCGTCGCTGCGCCGGCCGAACTCAAGATGCCCCCTTCTGGGCGGCTACTTCCCCGCTGGCTTGCGCTCCGGCCACAGCTTCTGGCCGCCCGAGTCCCTCACTTCCTTTTCCCAGGTCTTCTCGACTTGGTCCACCACACCGGTTGGCATGGGGATGTAGCCCAGCTCTTTCGCAGCCGCGCCGCCGTTGCGATAGCCCCAGTCGAAGAAGCGCAGCACCGCCCGACCGGTCTCCGCGTCTTTCTGCTGGCGGTGAACCAGCACGAAGGAGGCGCCTGTGATGGGCCACGAGGCCGCGCCCGGCTGGTCGGTAAGGACCATGTAGAAACCGTGAGCGTGCGTCCAGTCAGCGCCCTTGGCGGCCGCCTGAACACTGTCATCCGTTGGATCGACGAAGTTGCCGTCGTGGTTCTTCAGCTTGGCGTGGGCCATGTGATTCTGAATAGCGTAGGCCGACTCGACATAGCCAATGGCACCGTTGATCCGCTGAACGTACGATGCCACGCCCTGGTTTCCCTTGCCGCCCACGCCGGTGGGCCACGCGACCGATTTGTCGTTGCCAACCGCCTTCAGCCACTCGAGACTGACCTTGGACAGGTAGTTGGTGAAGATCCAGGTCGTGCCCGAGCCGTCCGAACGGTGCACCACGGTCACTGCCGCGTCAGGAAGCTTGAGACCCGGGTTGTCATGCCCCAGGCGTGGGTCATTCCACTTCTTAACCTTGCCCATGAAGATATCCGCCAGCACGTCCGGTGCCAGCTTCAACTCGCCCGCTTTGATGCCGGCAATGTTGATCACCGGCACGACCCCACCCATGACCACGGGGAACTGAATCAGACCGGCCTTGTCCAGCTCCTCGGGTTTCAGGGGCGCGTCGGAAGCGCCGAAATCGACCGTCCCTTCGGTGATCTGTTTGATGCCGCCGCCCGACCCGATGGCCTGGTAGTTCAGCTTGATGTGCTTCTCCTTCGCGTAGGTGTCGGCCCACTTTGAGTAGACGGGGTACGGAAACGTCGCCCCGGCACCGGAGATGGTGGTCGCATCGCTCGCCCGGGCGAGGTTCCCCATTAGCATCATGAGGAAAGTGGCGACCAGGAGTCTTGTGGCTGTTCGGTCGATCATGCGGCTGCCCCTTCTTGCTTTTCGCGCTGCGTGGTGGGAGATGTTCTTGCCTTCGTCCGGAAGGAGTCTGGTTCTTCGGTGCGGAAGGGTTCGTGTCAGTTACGTTACAAGCGCGGGCATACCGGCCCGCCCTGCGGGTTTGGCGCAAGACTCGCTGGCGCTACGAGTGCCCAAATAGGGGATTCAAAGAAGACACTGAGTACCGTTCAGCAGCCAGGTAGCCTCCCTGCCGGGAACGGGGCTGCAAGGCTCCGTTCAATTGTCGGAGCAAGTGCTCGCCGATGCCCTCGTTCACAATCACGTTGCAGTTCTGTCACGTGATGTCCTCGGTACCGCGAATATGGTCGCCGCATGCTCGGGATCTCATCCCAGGCGCCCGTGCGCATTCTCGTCGTACAAGACGAGCCCGGCCTGAGCAGTTCCCTGTCCTACATTCTCGAGGCTGGGGGATACAAGGTGCAGATCGTCGGAAGTGGTGAAGAGGCCCTGCGCATCTTTCCCGAATTGCGTCCCGACCTTGTCTTGCTCGACATCATCCTGCCCGACGTCTCTGGCTTGGAGGTCTGCCGCCAGATTCGCGCCAGTACGGTGACCCCGCAGCCGGCGGTGGTAATCCTGACCGCCCAGACTGGTGAGAGTGACCGCGTGGCCGGCTTCGAGGTTGGCGCGGACGACTTCGTGACCAAGCCGTTCAGTTTGCGCGAGCTGATGTTGCGCATCCAAATCCGGCTGCAGGCACGCCGGACTGGCGAGCCGACAGGCGTCGGCGAACCTCTAGCTCAGGAAGAGCCAAACGAGCGCCTGACGCTGGGATCGTTGGAGATCGATCAAGTGGGCCATCGCGTTTTTCTTTCTGGTAAGGAGATCGGCTTCAGCGCCCAGGAGATGCGGCTGCTTTCGTACCTTGCCAGCTCGCCAGGCAAGATGTGCACCCGGAAGGAACTTCTAACCGAGGTGTGGGGCTACCAACCGGAAGTGTCCAGCCGCACTCTCGACACGCATGTCAAGCGGCTGCGCGACAAGTTCGG
>PMIX01000335.1 GCA_003158395.1 Myxococcales bacterium
TGTGTGCAAAGCAGCGACTGCACAGCAGACCCCACAAAACCGGTCTGCCTGAGCAACCGGTGCGGCGCGTGCACAGCCAACAGCCAATGCTCTGGACGAAGTAGCGGCAGTGTCAGCGTCGGGGTTTGTGACACTACCAGCGGCCGGTGTGTGGCTTGTNNGACCAGCGGAAAGTGCGTAGGCTGCTTGACCAATGACAACTGTGGGGGCGGCTCCGGTGGCGGGGTGGACGCCGGAGCGGACGGGGGAGTGGATGGGGGAGTGGCCGCGGGGTTCTGCTACCTTGCGACCAACCAGTGCGTGGAGTGCCTTGTGCACACGGACTGCAAGGATCCCACCAGGCCCATCTGTGGCAGTCTGCACACCTGCGTGGGTTGCGGCGCACCGGGCGTAGCGGCCGACAGCTGTGCGACCAGGAACCCCGCGCTGCGGGCGTGCAAGGCAGACACCGGGGCATGCGTGGAATGCACGGGCAATACGAATTGCGTCGGTGATGCTGGGATTCGCGTGTGCAACCCCGCGACGAACAAGTGCGTAGAGTGCAACGACAACAGCAACTGCACCGCGAATTCAGCCGCCGCATTCTGCGTGAACAACGCCTGCACGGGTTGCCAGACAGCAGGAACGGGTGCGTGCACCGGCGCCAAGCCGATATGCGCGACGAGTGGCGGCTACGCGGGCCAGTGCGTGGAATGCATCGGCAACGCCGATTGCAAGGTCGCGACCAAGCCGGTATGCGACACCAACCAGTGCCGGGCCTGCGCGAAGGACGGTGACTGTACCAACATATCGCCGGCGGTCGTATGTGGCCTGGATGGCTCGTGTCCGGGCGACAATGCGGTGATCTACTTGCAGAACAGCGTGGATTGCTCGACGGCCAGTCCGGGGAACGGCACGTCCGCAACCCCATACTGTTCTTCAGACGACGCGACCGCGGCCCTGTCGGCGACCAAGTCAGTCATCGTGATCAAGGGTCCACTCGCGGTTGGCAACCTGACGCTGAGCTTCGCTCAGAAGCCAGTTCTGATTGCGGGTCAGTCTTCGGCAAACCTCACCAAGCCCACAACTGGGACACCGCCACTCGTGAACATCACCGCAGGCGAGGTGACCTTGCGTGACCTCACGATTCCCGGCGGGAGCGACGCTGGTGTCAGCGTCTCGGGCGGCGCGATCCTTCACATGGACCGCTGCTACGTCTTGAACAACCAGGGCATCGGCATCCAGACCACCGCTTCCGCCTTCGACATCGTCAACACGGTCATTGCGGGCAACGGCACAGCCGCTGGTGGCTATGGCGTCAGTCTCGGGACCTACAGCGGTAGTCCCACCAGATTCGCCTTCAACACGGTCGTCAACAACGTTGGCGGCGGCGTGTTCTGCGGCACACCTTCAGACTACAAGCTCACAGGGATTCTAGCGAACGCCAACGGACCGACCAACTTTCTTAACTGCCAGACCGACTCGACCACCTCCACGGCCGCGCCAAACTTCGGCACCAACTACCACCTAACCGCAACATCGCCCTGCGTGAACGCGGGCGGCCCCACTTGTCCGCCCGACGACATCGACGGCGACACTCGGCCCCAAGGCACCGCCTGCGACTGCGGCGCTGACGAGTACAAGACCCCTTGACCAGCGGCAATTGCTCGATCAAGGCATGCGATTGCCCGCCCTGAGTTGCATCCTGTGGTTCGTCGTGGCCGCCACATTGCGACGCTTGAGAAGGGCCACATCCGATTGACGCAAAACTGCAACCTCGAACCGAGGCGGAAGAGACCAAGACCTGGAAGGCCGCCGGGCGGGCAGCTCCCGCCTCGCTCACACGCCCCTTGACTCGCCCAGCCTCCCTCGCCATCGTTCTTGGCATGACGGTTCTGTTTTTCCGGCGCAGGGGCACGATGTGACGCAGCCCCGTCAAGGCGCTCCCAACACCCGGTCCTACGACCAGCCGCGGCCGGAAGAGGCGGCCGGTATACCGACGCCCGCTGCCCAGCCCGACCGCCCGACGACCTCGAAGCTTGGCCCCGCTGATGAGGGTCGCGCGCAGGACGAAAGCACGGCTCAGGAGCGCCCCTTGCGCACGGATTCGCATGGCATCGCGCCTGCGACAGAGGTGCCAATCTCCCTCTCGTTTCTGGAAACTCCTCCACCGCGTCCCACGATCGAGCCGTCTGGCGGCTTTCGCCCCGGCGAGCAGGTAGACCACTTCGAGATCGTCAGCCTGGTCGGCAAGGGCGGCATGGGCTGCGTGTACAAGGCCTTCGACCGCGATCTCGGCCGCACGGTGGCCATCAAGACCTTGCACGGCATCGACCAGCACCAGCCCCACACGCTCGCCCGTTTCCGACGCGAGGCCCAGGCCGCCTCGCGCGTGGTCCATCCCAACCTGGTCATTATCTACGCCTACGGCACTCATGGCGACACGCCTTACATCGTTATGGAATACCTGTCCGGCTGCAGCCTGGCGGCAGAGATCGCCGAGGGCCCGCTCTCGATTGAACGCACCGCCGATATCCTGGTCGCGGCCTGCGCCGGCGTGTATGCCGCCCACGGCGCCAACGTGGTCCACCGCGACCTCAAGCCCGGCAACATCTTCCTCGCGCGCACGCCCATGGGCGAGACGACCAAGATCCTCGACTTTGGCATCTCGCGCGTTGGCGATGACGATGCCAACCTGACGGCCACAGGCAACATCGTGGGTACCATGTACTATCTCGCGCCCGAGCAGGCCGCGGGGCGCGAAATCGACGCGCGCGTCGACCAGTACGCCCTGGGCGTGATCCTGTACGAATGCCTCACCGGCGCACGGCCGTTTTCCGGTTCGGCCCCCTACGCCATCATGCGAAACATCGTGGAGGGAATCTTCCTGCCACCGTCCCGCCTGCGCCCCGATATGCCGCGCGGCCTGGAGGCCGTGATCCTGCGAGCCATGAGCCGCGTGCCTGACAACCGTTTTGCACGCGTGCGCGACCTGGGTCTGGCCCTGATACCGTACATGTCCACCCAGGGCCGCCAGCAGTGGAGCTACCACTTCACAGCGCCCGAGGCGGAGATGCCCATTGCGCCCTCCGCAGTTGTGCCCACGCCCTCCGGCGCGGGGGTTTGGCCCGCGCCGACCGACATCGCGCCCGCCCAGCCACCCACGCGGGCGTTGGCGCCTACCAAGATCCTTCCCCCGGGCGAACCCGAGCCTTGGCAGGCGGTGCCAACCCGCACGAACGCTGATTCGCGCCCACAGCCTGTGTCCGGGCTAGGTGCAAGCGGGACGAGTCCGATCTTGCGCCGCGGCCACGGCGTGGCTTTGGCCGTAGCTGCCGCCCTGGTCGTCCTCCTCGCGTTGGCAGCGTGGGCCTTGCGCCCCCCAGTGGTTCGCAATACGGCACGCCCGGCTCCCCTTTCGGCGGCCCCAGTCGAAGCGGCGCCACCGCCGGCAGTGCCCCCCACGCCAGTCCCTCCTGTGCCTGACCTGCCGGCAGCGTCCCTGACCCGCGGGTCACAGCCTACGGCCGGGCCGGCAAAGCCCGCACCACGCAAGCCCAAGAGAACCCCTCGAAGCTCGGTCAAGTTTACGCCCGAGGGTGTTCCCATTATCTGAGGTCAGGTTCCATCATGGTTCGTGGAGCAGCCTTTTTGGTCGTGTTCTCGCTCGCGTTCGGACAGGGGCAAGCTTGGGCTGATCCCGACGATCCAGACGCGCTCATCGCCCAGGGACTGAAGGCCATGCGCAAGGGCAACTACCAGGCGGCGCTCAGTGCCTTTCGGCGCGCACACCAGGCCTATCCTACAACACGCTCGCACATCGAGATAGGCCTGGCTGAGCAGGCCCTGCACCGCTGGGTCGAAGCAGAGGCGGATCTCGCCGGAGCGATGGCCGAACCAAACGACGCGTGGCTCGAGTCGCATCGCTTGCTGCTCGAGAAGGCGCTGGCTGACGTGCGCTCGCACCTGGGCATCCTAAGCGTGGAAAGTGGTCCGCGTGGCGCGGAAGTAAAGATCAACGGAGAAGCTCGTGGCGTTCTGCCCTTGCCCCGGCCGATCTACTTGCTTCCGGGCGCAACCAGAGTCGAGATCACCGCGTCTGGCCGCCGGCCCTGGAGCACCGAAGCCCAGATCAAACCCGGCGAGCTAGCCCGTCTGGCCCCCATCTTCGAGCCGCTTGACCTGCCACCCCCCATGCCTGCTGCGGCCATCGCACCTCCAGTCAACCCTGCCCGTCCGCGGCTACGGCCCCTGCCCCAGCTGCAGCCACAGCTGCAGCTACAGCCAAAACCACAGCCGCGTTTGGTCGAACCCACGGCCATGCGGGTCATCGGCTGGCTGGCTCTGGCTGCGGGCGGCGTAGCTGCGGGCGGTGGTGCCTACCTCCTGACCCATTCCCAGGCCGGAACATCGCGGCGCTTGGCCGGCATCGAGGGTCTTGCGGTCGGCGGCGCGGTCGCGTTGAGCGGCGGGGTGATCGCCGTGGTCACCACTTGGCGCGACGGCGGCGCTGCCTCCGAACATGAAACCATGGCAGGCATGTCCGTCGCCGGCCGCTTCTGACCGGCTCGCTGCTTCTAATGCTGGCGCACTAGATTGCGCCGGTTTGGATGATGCGGCGAAGTTCTGCGGCAGGCAGCCGTGACCCGCGCTTCTCCTCCTCGAAGATAATCTGAGCCAAGGTCGCAGTCGTCAGATCGCGGTTCGTGCCGTGGTCCACGACCTGAAAGTCCTCGCCGGAACGTACTAGCGCGGCGAGTGCCTGCAGGGTGACGTAGTGGCTCTCGTGTGTGTCATAGAGTTTTCGGTTCGAGTAACGCCGTATGGTTCGCATGATGTTGTATAGCATTACACGTCCAACGGAGTTCGCCACCCCGTACCAAAATTCAGGGACACAAAGCATCAAATGCTAAGCGTCTGCGTCAAAACTGCTCCGCTCGCCGCATCACCGGGCCAATTTCTTACCGCTTGTCAAGGTGAGCCTTATGGCCAAGACTTCGGCTGTCATGGACACCATCAACACGGGCGCGAAGGCGAGATTGGAAATCGACGGCAAGGTGCATGAACTGGCCATGCTCGAAGGGAGCGAGCACGAGCGGGCCATCGACGTCAGCAATCTGCGCAACACCACCGGCTGCATCACCCTGGATGATGGCTACGGGAACACGGGGTCATGCCAGAGTGCCATCACTTTCATCGACGGCGAAAAGGGCATCCTGCGCTACCGGGGTATTCCCGTCGATGAATTGGCAGAGAAGTCCACCTATGTGGAAACCGCCTACCTTCTCATCTACGGCCGTCTACCCAAGAAGGCCGAGTTGCAGCGCTTCTCGAAGATGCTCACGCAGAACGAGAACCTGCACGAGGACATGAAGTACCACTTCGAAGGCTTTCCCTCGCAAGCGCACCCCATGGCGATTCTGTCCGCCATGATCAACGCGTCGAGCTGCTTCTACCCGGGGCAGATGCAGCGGCCCACGCGCGACGAGTTCGACGAGCAAGCCGCGCGCCTCATCTCGCAGGTGCGCACGATTGCCGCGTTCTCGTACCGCAAGTCGCGCGGGCTGCCTATCATCTATCCCAAGCCCAGCTACCGATACACGGAGAACTTCCTGCACATGCTGTTCTCGGACGTGTACGAAGACTACCAGCTGCGGCCCGAAATCGTGCGCGCGCTGGACACGATCTTCATCCTGCACGCCGACCACGAGCAGAACTGTTCCACCTCGACCGTGCGCATGGTGGCCTCGGCACAAGCCAACCTCTTCGCTAGCGCAGCCGCCGGCGTCTGCGCCCTATGGGGACCGTTGCACGGCGGGGCCAATCAGTGGGTCATCGAAATGCTGGCCGACATCCACCGCGCCGGCGACGACGGTTCGCGCTTCATCACGGCGGCCAAGGACAAGAACAGCGGCAAGCGTCTCATGGGGTTCGGCCACCGGGTCTACAGAAACTACGACCCGCGCGCGCGCATCATCAAGAAGACCTGCGACAGGCTCCTGAGTGCGTTGCGCATCTCGGATCCGTTGCTGGACATCGCCCATCGCATGGAAGAGGCGGCTTTGTCCGATCCATATTTCATCGAGCGCAAGCTCTACCCGAACGTGGATTTCTACAGCGGCATCATTCTGCGTGCGCTGCGCATCCCCACCGAGATGTTCACCGTCATCTTCGCCATCGGCCGCATGGCCGGCTGGATAGCCAATTTTAAGGAAATCCTCGACGATCCGAAGGCGCGCATCTACCGGCCGCGACAGATCTACACCGGCCCGACGCTCAACAGCTACGTGCCCCTGGATGCGCGCGGCGGGTGATCAAGCCAGCCCAGATCATCGATCTCGGTACGCGTGACTACGCGGAGGTGTGGCGCCTGCAGCAGGAGTTGGTGGCCGCGCGCCAGCGCGACGAGGTTCCCGACACCCTGGTGCTGGTGGAACACCCTCACGTGCTGACCGTGGGCCGCGGCGCGCGCCGCGACAACCTACTCGCGTCGGCGGGCATGCGGGTGTTTGAGGTGGAGCGCGGGGGTGACGTGACCTACCACGGGCCGGGCCAACTGGTCGGCTACCCCATCCTCTTCCTGCGCGAAGACGAACGGGACCTGCACCACTATCTGCGCCGCCTCGAGGAGGGCGTCATCCGCACCCTGGCCGAATTCGCCATCGAGGCCGGCCGGCGCCCCGGGCTAACCGGGGTGTGGGTCGGCCCGCACAAGCTGGCCTCCCTTGGCGTGGCGGTGCGCCGCTGGGTAACCTTGCACGGCTTCGCGCTCAACATATGCACCGACCTCGAGCGTTTCTCCGCCATCAACCCTTGTGGCCTTCCCGCCTCGGTGATGGGTTCCATGACCGGTCTCCTCGGCCGGCCCGTGACTGTGGCTGAGGTGCGCCCTGCCCTGCTTCGCCATCTCGCCGCAGTCCTGGATCGATGCTGGGCGGAGAAACCCTGGGCAGCGACCGCAGATCGCCCGTAGCCAGAGTCTGTCGGGAAATTGCGGGCCGCCCGCAGGGCCGGCCCGCGGCTCGCGGGTCGCGTGGGCGTGGGTGAGAGCGTGAGCGAGTTAGTGGGCGGGACGCGGAAGACGGATCGGGTGCCGCGTGCCACGCACCCCTGGGGGGCTTCGGGAC
>PMIX01000161.1:0-14144 GCA_003158395.1 Myxococcales bacterium
GCGCCCCGGCCAAAGTGCGAACCGCATGCCTGACCTGTTCGGTCACCGGCTGGCGCACGGTGGTGAGCGTCACGCGCGCGTAGCGGGCGAAGTCCAAATCGTCGAATCCCACCAGCGAGAGATCGCGCGGCACCCGAACCCCGCGCCGGTCGAGCTCGTCGAGCGCCCCCAAAGCCATGACGTCGTTGGCACACACGATGGCATCCACCTCGCCCGCCCCAAGCCCGCGGCGGTCAAAGAACTCGGCCACCGCCAGGCCACCACTGGCGCGGGTGAAATCGCCAAATCCCATCCGGCGCGCATCGACGTGCATGCCTTCCTCGGCCAGGGCGCGCGCAAGGCCACGATAGCGCGCCTGCGCCTCGGGGTTGGCCACCGGGCCAGCAATCATGGCGATCTTGCGCCGGTCGTGGGCCACAATCAGGTGCCTGACGGCGGTGTACATCCCGACCTCGTTGTCCACTAGCAACGAGGACATGCCTGGTATCTCCACCCCCAGGCAGACACGCGGCAGGGGAGCGTAGCTCTGCACGAACGCAGCGATCTGATCCGGCGTCGCGTGGTGGCCGATGGTGTGCGCGCAGATGAGCAAGGCGTCCACGTTGTTCGGGCCCACGAGGTCGAACATGAAGTTCTTGGGATGCTGCAGCTCAACGCCCAGCATGCCACCCGAGATGGCCACGAAGTCGAGGCTCTGCTCACGCGCCGCGCGCTCCGCGGCCAGCAGCACTTGTTTCTGGAACTCATCGTCAAAGGCGTCGGCTAGGAGCCCCAGACGAGGCCCCCGACGAGGAAGACCGGATTGCGTCGGCTCAGCCATTGATTTTGGGGGTGGAAGTGGCGGAATTGCTACAAAGTCTATTGTGCTCGCGTCGGGCTGCGCGCCGCAAGAATTGCGCATTGTTTCGGGTGTTTCAGGTGTGACGGCGACCACGTTCCCTACCATAGACTATCTCGATCTTCTCAGGAGCTACAATTGGCTGCGAGCCGCCTCCGAGCGAGACTAGCCAATTGCATGCCTCGCCTGAGGAAGGGTTTCGACCGCCCTCACGGGGGTCATTGCGGGCTCCCCACGCGACTATTCAGCTGGGAACCCTGAGAGGGTTCCCANNCCCGCGATGGTTCGCCGCCGGCGGCGAGGGCGCGCGCGGAGCGCGCGGGGCGGGCAGGGTGGGCTGTCCGTACCGAAGTCCCCGCAGGGGGAGCCGGCGGGCTCCCCACGCGACTTCTTGCCTCATCTGAACATTTGCATAGTATTGGCGGGATGCAGGTCCGCGCCCAGGACATCACCCTCAATCCTGCCCAGGCCGCCGCAGTCGAGCACGGCGACGGGCCCCTGCTCGTGATCGCGGGCGCAGGCTCGGGCAAGACGCATACCCTGGCGCATCGAGTGGCGGCGCTTATCCGGAGCGGTGTGGATCCCAAGCGCATCCTGCTGCTCACCTTTACCCGGCGCGCAGCTGCCGAAATGTCCCGACGGGCGGCGCGGCTGGCCGCGCGCAATGTCGACGGAACCTTGCCCTGGGCCGGCACCTTCCATGCCGTGGCCAACCGCCTTCTGCGCATGAACGCCGCCGTGGTGGGGCTCGATCCCGGCTTCACCTTGCTCGATCGCGAGGATGCGGCGGATCTGGTCGACCGCATACGCCAGATGCGCGGGCAGTCACGGACCGATCGGCGCTTCCCGCGCAAGGGCACCTGCATCGCCATCTATTCGCGCGTGACCAATACCCAGGGCAACCTGCATCGCTGCCTGGAGCAGGCCTTCCCCTGGTGCCTAGAATGGGAAAGCGCCCTGCGCGAGCTCTTTGCTGCCTATGTCGACGCCAAAATCGAGCGGCAGGTGCTTGACTATGACGATCTTCTTCTTTACTGGCTACACCTAATGGGCGACCCAGGGGCGGCCCAGCGCATCGGCGCGCGCTTCGATCATGTACTGGTCGACGAGTACCAGGACACCAACAGCCTGCAGGCCGAGATCCTGCGGCGGCTCAAGCCGAGCGGACAAGGGGTCACCGTGGTGGGCGACGATGCTCAATCAATTTACGCCTTCCGCGCGGCCACCGTGCGCAACATCCTGGATTTTCCCAAGCAGTTTGACCCGCCGGCGACGGTGCTGACCCTGGCGCAGAACTACCGGTCCAACCAGGCGATCTTGGACGCGGCCAATGCGGTGATTGGGCTGGCCAAGGAACGCTTCACCAAGGATCTCTTCACCAACCGACGGGGTGGGGCCCGGCCCAGCCTGGTCACGGTGGCCGATGAGGACGCGCAGGTGAACTGGGTCGCAGACCGGATCCTCGAACAGCGCGAGGCCGGAGTAGCGCTCCGGCAACAAGCGGTATTGTTTCGTGCGGCCCACCACAGCGACGCGCTGGAAGTCGAGCTGCAGCGACGCAACATCCCCTTTGTCAAGTATGGCGGCCTGCGCTTCCTGGAGGCAGCGCATGTGAAGGACGCNNGTGCAGCTCTTGCCCGGCATCGGGCCGCAATACGCGGAGCGGCTGTGGCAGGCTCTGGCCAAGGGCGACGCGGGTCTAGGCGAGACTCTGGTTGGTTTCGTCCCGCCTTGCGCCGCCCAAGACGACTGGCCACGGCTAGTCGAGCTGATGCAGCGGCTCGGTAGCGCGGCTACGCCCTGGCCCGGCCAGATGGGGCTGGTGCGGCGCTGGTACGAGCCCATCCTTGAGACTCTCTACGACAATGCCCGCACGCGGCTGGGCGATCTTGACCAGCTCGAACGGCTGGCCGATGCCGCCCCGACACGCGAGCGGTTTCTGTCTGAACTGATTCTCGATCCACCCGAGGCCGTGGGGACCGAGGCCGGCCCACCCCATCTGGACGAGGACTTTCTCATCTTGTCCACCATCCACTCGGCCAAGGGGCAAGAGTGGGATACGGTCTTTGTGCTCAATATGGCCGATGGCTGCATTCCTTCGGACATGGCCACCGGCAATCCCGACGAAATCGAGGAAGAGCGGCGTCTACTCTACGTGGCCATGACCCGCGCCAAGAACACCCTTGCCTTGGTCCACCCGCTGCGCTTCTTTGTTCGGCAGCAGAGCCGGTACGGCGATCGGCACGTGTTCACGCCGCGATCGCGCTTTCTGCCCGAAAGCCTGCTCGACCGCTTCGACTGCTGTGCGCCAGCGGGCGCCGAGGCCGCCGAGGAAAGGGCGGCGCCCGGAGGCGCGCGCGTGGATGTCGCTTCTCGATTGCGCGGGATGTGGTCGTAATGAATTTTCAGTTGTAAGTGGCCGTGAACATGATGGCCAGGGCCTTCGAAGTCCAGCGCGCGTCGACGGTGCGATCCTTGGCTGAACCGAGAAGTAGCTGGGCGGCAACGCCCAGGCCCCAATCGTCCGCCACCCACCACTCCTTGCCCACCATGATGCTGCAGCCAATGCCTGTTTTTGTCACATCAAACGAACGGTTCGAGTTGTTTGAGTCACTCAGCTGCACTTGTTGGAGAAGAAGCGTACCCGACACGTAGAGATCGAAGGGCATGAAGTAGTACGCGACACCAGGGCCAAATCCCAAGATGTCCAGATCGGCGTCCAAAGTCCGGGAAGAACCGTAGCTTTCGGCGGTCGGGTTGGGGATGGTGTGGACAGAGAATTCTCCATAGAGAATCAGGTGTGGTGTGATCGCGCCGCCAAAGGCCGCACCGAAAGCGACCGACCCGCCCGAGTACGTCTGCCCGGCGCCGCTGGCCCACGCGCCGCCGCCCCCAAGCGAAAGACGCATATAGAATCCATCGTGGGCATGATAGCCCGGAGGAACCATCCCGGCCCGAGACAGATACGACGGGGGTAGCCCGTAGCCCGGCGGTGGATAGGGATATCCGGGCGGCGGGTACCCATATCCGGGTGGCGGGTACCCGTATCCGGGTGGCGGGTACCCGTATCCGGGCGGCGGGGGCACGTCGCTGGGCGGGGGCGAGGCAGAGGCCGGCGGCGCGTCTGCGGATGCCGGCGCCGCAGAGGGGGCCGGCGCAGAGTCAGGCGGCCCAGACGCGGGCGGCGCAGAGACAGACGGTGCAGAGGCGGGCGGCCGATCTTGGGCAAACACGGCCGGAGAAATGGCCAGGCAAAGGACTGCCAAGGCGACCGCACAAGAAGTGATTCGCTCTTGAATCGCGAGGTGGCTTCTCATGGCGCAGAAGGTTACCACGAATGAGCCCTGCACGGTGGCTTGGCCCATAGGCCATCGGAACCTGCTGCGCAATGGTCGGCTCCCGGCGCACGTGCGGTAGCCAGAGCCGGATCACACACGCGGCGCCGATCCACGCAAGGCCTGCATGACGTCGAGGAGGCAAAACATGCCGAAGCCGCGAAGCTCGAGCAGACGGTCGTAGGTCCAGCCCTCACGGTCGACTGAGCCCGCGACATGGCGCCGGAGGGCGTTGCTGGTGCGCGGCTGCAGCCGGTCGCCAAAGTGTGCGAGAATCTCGCCCGGCGAGGGTATCGCGCGGACGAGAAAATCACGTGGCAAAGCTTCCCGGCAGGCCGAGGCGGGACGAGAACCGGTGAGGGTGAAGAATGCTTCTGCGAAGCGGGCGGCGTCTCGCGAGCGGCGGTCGCGGCGCGAAACCGCGCCGGCTGTTTCTTTCGCGGTCATCAGCCGGATCGCGGACTAGAGCGCGTCGTGGCCGCGCTCGCCGGTGCGGATGCGGATGGCGTCGACCACAGGACTGACGAAGATCTTGCCATCCCCGATCTCGCCCGTGCGCGCGGTGGCCAGAATCGCCTCGACGATGGGCTGCACCATATCGTCGTCGACGATGATCTGGATGCGGACCTTGGGGATGAAGTCCACAACGTAGGCCGAACCACGGTACACTTCTTTCTTGCCGCCCGTGCGGCCGAAGCCTCTGACCTCCGACACGGTCATGCCCTGGGCGCCCACCTGGCGCAGCCGGTCCTTCAAATCGTCCAGCTTGAACGGCTTGATGATGGCTTCGATCTTCTTCATGAGGGTAAGCATCCTCCCGAATAGGTTGCCGGTATGTTTCCGGCTGGTGAAATGTCGGTAACAGCGGCCGTGGCCGACGGTAATCACTCCGGCCACGGCCAAGATTTGGGGCTAAGGGGTGGACTTGATCTGTACGTGGCTCATTCGGCGCCTGGCGGTACCAGGCCCGGCGGCCTCGGGGTCGGGCGGCGTGAGGTTCACGTGCAGCCCGAGGGCCGCGCGAACCGCGAAGTGGTCCTCGCTGACCGAGAAAGCCAGAAGGTCGTTGATTCGTTCGCGCACCGGCAGCGGGCTCTGCCCTGAAGGCTCGACCGCGAGCACCCGCGCTGCCGCGCCGAGGTCGCCACACAGGGCGAGGGCCGCGCGTCCCGCCGTGAGGTCGGCAGCGGCCATCCAACCAAGCATATCCAGCTTGTCCCCGCGCGCGTCCACGAATCTTCTCGCCACCACCTTCAGCTCGGCCCGCAATGCCGGCAACAGCAGAGGGTCGAGCGTCTTGGCCATCTTGTTGACTTCGTCCCCGTGCGGGCCATTGCCGATCGGGCACCCGCCGAGCAGAAGCCCCGCGCGCAGCGCGATCTCCAGCAGAGCCGGCGTGCCCAGGGCAAAGCGGGGAACCCGCTCCCAGCGCATCAACACCATCCGCTTGGCCAAATCGAAGATGACCTCGCTCTGCCGGGTCCACTGCTCGAAACCCGGCCCCACCACTAGGGCCGGCGTCAGCGCGTTCTTTTCCCTCAGGTTCACGATGGACACTGTGCCCGGCGCATCCTTCTTCAAGAAGACGTCAGGCAGGGTCGCCTCAATCGTGTTGGCCACGTAACGCAAGGCTGCGGCGTGTGGCCAGGCCGAGCCCGAAAGATCCACACGTCCGCCCCGTTCCAGGCCGAGGGCCTTGTGTGGGCTCGCACTGGACATGGCGATAGCGGGGCCCAGCAGGGCGAGCAAGGCGCTAACATGGGGATCCTCCGCGGGGTGCAGGATCCTATGCCACAGCTCTTCGTTCATTTTTCCGGCTGCGTTGGGAAGCTGGGTGGGCCTGTAGCTCTCGTAGAAGCTGGCCAGCGGCGGATCGGCCTTGCCCAGGTAGACCAGCGCCGCGGCCACGCACCACATCCGGTCGTGGGCGCCCATCTGATAGAAGAGCGGCGCCAGCGCCTGATACGAAGCGATACGGTCGGGCTTCTTGCTGATCAGCATCTGGTGCTGCGCGATGGTCTTGTTCACCGCCGAAGGACCTGCCTCCTGGTACATCTGGGCGAGCTGCTCCTGGCGCGCGAAGTTGTCGCGGTCGAGCTTGGCAGCCACCTCGAGGGCCAGTATGGCGCTTTCGCGGTTCTTGAGGTGCTTGATAGCCACGTCGGCCAGGGCATCCCATAGGCGCACTTTGACCTCGGTCGGTGCCTCGGCGGGCAGACGCTTCAACTGCCGGCGGTAGGCGCGCGCCAACTCCTTCCAGCTGCGGCTTTCGGTCAGCATGCGCTCGATGGCGTCGAACGCCCGCATAAACATCGGATCGTCCTCGAGCACCTGGGTAAACACCTCCACGGCCTTGGCCTGGTCCTTCATTTCGTCACGATAGATGGCGGCCAGGGTGTAGCGGCCGCGGGCGCGAATGGTGGGCTCGGTCTCCAGCCCGGACAGCTTCTCCAGCGTCTCGACCGCCTTGTTCCATTGCTTGCCGATGCTGTAGTAGTCGAGCATCTTGTACAGGGTCTGCCGCCGGTCGGGCTGGGCGGCCAGCGCCTTGGTGTAGCAGGCCACCGCCTCGGCCGAATCATCCAGTTGGTCGCGCAGGATGTCGCCCAGCGCATCCCAAAGCCGCGCGCGTTCCTCCTCGTTGCTGATCAGGGCGAGCTGCTTGCGCCGCAGATCGACCACCTCGTGCCACTCCTGACGAGCCGTGCGGAGCGTGAGGAGCGCGTCCAAGTGGCTGCGCTCGTGCGGCTCCAAGCCCGCCGCCTCCTCGAGAAAGTGTAGGACGGCGTCGCTGTGGCCGATCCGCTCTGCACAGGTGGCCATGCGGGCGCAGAGGGCCGCCCGTTCCGAGGCCGTGAATCTCGTTCGGCCCAGGGCGTAGACGTGCTCGTAAGCCGAGCCCGCCGCGGCCCACGCCTCGCGTTCGAAGTGCAGGTCGGCCGAAGCCTGCGCCAGCGGCAGGTCGTGGGGCGACAGCTTGGTGGCCGCCTCAAAGTTGGACATCGCTTTGTCCATCTTTCCCAACTGCTTCGCGCAACGCGCGACCCGCTCGTGCAAGACGGCGCGGGCCGCGACGTCATCAGGAGGCGCGCGGCGCAGGAGCATGTCCAGCAGCGGCTCAAGCGGCTGCCATTCCTGCCGTGCCTCGCGCAGCTTGGCCAGACGTTCGGCCGCCCTCGCCTGTTCCGGATCGGCGCTCAGAGCGCGGTCGAGACGATCCAGGCCCGCGTCGGGGTCGTCGAGATGGTCGAGGGCCAAGAGACCGGCCTGGGCCAGCAGACGTCCCTTCTCGATCGGGTTCTTGGTCTTCTCGGCCCCCTCCACTGCGAACTTGACCGCGCGCTCGAACTCGCCCCTGCGGCTGCACAGGTCGGCCAGCGCGGCCAGGGCCACTACATTGTCGGGGTCGCTGTCGAGCGCCCTCAAGTACAACGCCTCGGCGACAGTCGGATCCTCGGCGGCAAAACCCTGGGCCACCACCAGCGCACTCTGCGCGTCCTTCAGCTTGTCGAGCAGCAGGCTGGCACGCTCCATCCGAAGCCCCCGCGCCAGCTCGGCGTCGCCCTTGCGCTGCGCGCGCATCTCGAGCAGGTCGCAAAGCAGCGTCCACCGTTCGGTCTTGCGATAGAGCTCCTCCAACTTGGCGAGGGCCTCTTGGTTGGCGGGATCGCGGGCAGTCAACGCCTCCAGCATCTCGACAAGCGGCTTCCATTGCTCGGTCGAGCGGTAGATCTCTTCCAGTCTGCCGAAGATGGCCCCGTCGCTGGGGTTGCGCGCCAGCGCCTTGCGCAGCAAATCCGTCAGGGCCTTGGTCTGCTCCGTCTTGCGATACAACTCCTCCAGCTTGGCAAAGGCCGCTGGATCGGCCGGATTGCGCGCCAGCTCTTTTTCCAAGAGCGACGTCAGGGGCGCCCACTGTTCGGTCTTGCGCAGCAGCTCCTCGAGCTTGGCGAAGGCTGAATTGTTGTTTGGATCGCGCNNTTTTGCGGATCCCGGTCGAGCACCTTTTGAAAGGCCGCGATGGCCTCGTCGACCCGGGCCGTGTCTCGGGCGCAAACCCGCGCCACGCCGAGCGCGATCTCGGTCGAATCCGCGGCGTCGGCCCCTTCGTGTTCGAGTTGGGCGACCTCTTTGGCGAAGTCATCCCATTGGCCGGTCTTCTCAGCCACGCGTTTGGCTTCGGCGAGCAGATCCGCGTCGCGCGGTTGCATCCGCAACGCGGTCATCATCACGGGATAGGCTCGATCGGCGGCGTTCATCTCGTGTTCCAGCAACCGAGCTACCTCCCATAGAGCCGCCGCTTGCGGAGCCGGCTCATGGATGGCTTCCGCGCGGCTGACCATGATGCCGAGCGTCCGCTCCCATTCCTTGTGTTCGCGCAGGTAGGCCAGGCCCCGATTGAGGCCGTCATGTGCCTCCTCATCCCCGGGATCGGCCAGGAACAGCTCCAGCCAGGCTTCCACCTCGTCGACTCCCGGTTTGCGGCCGGGCTCGGCACAGATCGTGGCTAGGGCCGCCAGCGTCTCCTCCAGAGATGCGTCGACGGAAACCGGGACCAGGCCCAACTCGGCGCGCACCAGACGCTCGCCGTTGTCCGAGAGCGGCGGCACCAGCAGGAAGTGCGGCACCCGAGTCTCGGTTGCGCCCAGCACCCGCTGGACCAGAAATGTGAGATCCGGATCATCGGGCCGGTAGCCCACGAAAACGAACGACCACTTCTGATACAAGCTGGTGACAAAGCCCGTGGCGCCGGTGGCAGTGATTCTCGCCGGGATCTCGGCCGGGGCCAAGCAGAGCGAACCGGGCTCGTCGGCGCGACCGAAGATCTGCAGGAGAAAGCGGCCATGGCCGTGTTCCAGCGAGCTGGCGTTGGCGGCAAACGCCGTCCGGCTCACGACCTCGGCGTCGTCGGCCAGTGCGGTGGCCCAAAGCGCGTCGAACGTTGTCGCGATTAGGCCGCGCCAGGGCGCGTGGGCCACGGTCCGGATGACATCGGGCACCTGAACGCTCTTGCCATACGCATCCGCCAATACGTCGCCCAGCATCCAATCGGGAAAGAGCTCACGCACGAGCGCAAGGGCCGACGTTATGCGGCCTTTCTGCAGAAGATCGTCGAGGGCCGCCTTGTCCGCCTCGCCTGCGACCCGTTCGAGAAAGCTCTGAACGAGAGCGGCCCAGCCGGGCAGGTCGGCCAACTCTGAGCAGCCGGCACCAGCCACCAGAACCGCCTGTCGATTCCGCAGGCGCTCCACCAGCGCATCAGGCAATGCGTGCATGAGATCTCCCTGTGTTTTCCGCTCAGGCGTCCGATGGCGAACAGAATCCGCACTCGCGGTCACGCCACGTCGAGATAGGAGCAATCTCTAGCACAGAATCGGCGTGACTTCCCACGGATCACGCCCAGGGTAGCCGCGCCCGCGCCCAGCACGCTGGAAAGGAACACGGCCAGAAGCGGGAAGATAATCTCGCTCGACGCATCGTTGAGCAGCCTGGTGGCTCCAATGGCGTAGATGGCGGCGGGCAAGCGGGGCTTCATCTGCGGCAAGGCTAGCGCCCCAACGGCGCAGCGGCTAGAGTTGCAGCCAGCATGTCCCAGCCTCCGGACGCCACACAGAAATTGCCCGTGCGGAAGGTGAGCGACGAGGAAAAGCGCGGCCGGCTCTACGAGGAGCAGGTTTTTCCGCTGATCGGCCGAAGGCTGGTCGAGCGTTTGGTCGAGGGCGTTCCCCTGAAACCGCGCTCCCAGGTGCTTCAGATCCGCTGCGGCTTGGGCGGAACGACTGCCGAGCTTCTCCAGCGGCTGGATCACGCCAGCCGGATCATCGACCTGGAAAGCGCGCAGGGCCTACTCGACCGGGCGCGAGCCAACGTTGGGGCTGAGCAGGTCGGGCGCCGGGTCTTCTTCCGTCTGCAGAGTCTGGCCGCGCGCCTGCCCTTCGGGAACCGCGCCTTCGATCTGGTGCTGGCCAACGTGGGGTTGGCGGACCTGGCCCGACCGGATGAGTTTCTCGCCGAGCTGGCCCGTGTGGCCCGGCCGGGAGCCGAGGTGCGGGTGGCCTCGCCGCTGCGTGGGACCTGGGGCGAGTTGCTCGACGTGTACCGGGATGTGCTGGTGCGCCTCAGGCGTGAGGACGCTCTGGCCAGCCTGCGCGGATACGCCGCCTCCTTCCCCGAAGCCGACGGGGTGATCGAGCAGATGGAACAGGTGGGCCTGAAGCCCGTCACCGTACAGCGCGACCATTGGGAGCTGGTCTTTCGCAGCGCGCGCGAGTTTTTCTACGCGCCGGTCGTCGAATTCGGACCGCTCGCGCGCTGGAAGCAGATCGCGGGCAAGGGCGCAGAGGTGCAAGACACCTTCCTGGCTGTCAAGCAGTCCATTGACACCTACTTTTCCAGCCAGTCATTCAGCGTGAGTATCGAAGCGGGGCTTTTTATTGGCCAGAAACCAATCGAACCCCGCAGCTAGAAGAAGCTGTCGGACAGGAGTCGTCCCACGCCAAGCAGCGCCAAGGCGAGGCCTGCTGCGGCCAGAAGCATGCCGGCAAGATCGACGGGCCGGCGTCGCTCGCTGGCCAGCAATACGCCGTACACCGTGGCCACAAGCCCAATCACGATCAAGACGAGCGCCAGCAGCATGGGCCCTTCATCTTGAGGTAGAGTTCGCCGATGGCAAGGCCTGAGCAATTCGCCCTGATCTTGGCCGGCGGTGGAGGCACCCGCTTGTGGCCGGCCAGCCGCCGCAGCCGGCCCAAACAGTTGCTCAACCTGGGCGCCCGTGAGTCCCTCCTGGCCGCCACGTTTCGCCGGCTGAGCGCCCTGGTGGGCCTGGAGCGCACCCTGATCGTGACCGCGGCGGATCAGGCCCAGGCCATCCGCGAGGCTTTGCCCAGTCTCCCGGCCGGCAACCTGGTGGTCGAGCCAGCGCCACGCAACACAGCCCCGGCCGTGGGTCTGGCGGCTGCGCATGTCGCGCGCCGTGCGGGTGAGGATGCGCTGCTGGCCGTCGTGCCGGCAGACGCGTTCATCCGCGACGAAACACAGTATGCGGCCGTGTTGCGAATCGCGCTGGCGCAGGCGAGCCAGGCTATCGTCACCGTGGGCATCAAGCCCAACCGTCCGGAGACCGGCTACGGCTACCTGCAAACCGGGGCGAAGCTCGCAGGCAGCGCGCCGATTTTCCAGGCGGCGCGCTTCGTGGAGAAACCCGACCTGGAAACGGCGCGCGCCTATCTGGCCTCGGGCGAGTACCTGTGGAACTCGGGCATGTTCTTCTTTTCTGCCGGGCGCTTCTTGGCCGAAGCCCGCCAGCACCTGCCCGAGTTGTCAGCCCTGCTCGACGAGATCTGCGTTTCACCCGATCCAGTTGCTTTGGCCCAGGAGCGCTATCCGCGCGTGCCCGCCATTTCCATCGACTACGGCATCATGGAGAAGACGCAAGGCATCCGCGTGGTGCCGGGCGATTTCGGTTGGAGCGACGTCGGCAGTTGGGCAGCCTTGCCTGAGATACGGCCCCCTGACGTCGATGGAAACGTCATTTCAGGCGACGTCATCGTGAAAGCCAGCAAGGGCAGCGTGGTGATGGCTGAGCCGGGCGCCCCGCTGCTTGGCGTGGTGGGTGTCGAGGGGATCGTGGTGGTGGCCACCCGTGACGCCGTCCTGGTCGTGCCCAAGCATCGAGCGCAGGAAGTGCGCAGTGTGGTCGACGAGCTGACCGCGCAGGGCAGAAAACATCTGCTGTAGTGGACGCGGCACACGCAGCAGCTCAATTCGCGAAAAGAAGACCCGCGGTGGCAAAAGCCCGTTCATGCTGTAGATTTATGGTGATTGGGCGAGTGGAGCTGCGAGCCAAGGCGCCCGGATTGCCATGCAAAGGAAGCCGCCATGCAAAGAACCTTCGTCAGTCTGACGCTTCTCCGCAGGATGTTGCCGCCTTGCGCGTTCGTGGCGCTGCTGTTTTTTGCCCGGCCCGCATCGGCGGCCCTGGGAGGCGACGCCACCTCCATTGGCGCCGGCCAGACTCACTTGCTGGCCAGTGCGCGCATCGAGCGTGCTGACACACACACCATGCACGAGCTCCAGGCGGCGACCGGCACCAAGGTGCGCGAGTATCTCGGCAATGATGGCCAGGTTTTCGCCGTCGCCTGGCAAGGCCCATTTCGCCCTGACCTGCGCAAGCTCCTCGGCGCCTACTACGAAACGTACCTCCAGGCCGCGGGCCCCCGGGCTGCCCGCGGCCCCGTCAACCTTCGCTTGCCAGGCCTGGTCATCCACATGAGCGGCCATCAGCGTGCCTTCTACGGCCGGGCGTATCTCACAGACCGCGTTCCGGAAGGCCTGTCCACCGACGAGATTCGCTGATGCACGGACGTCGCTTGCGACGAGCCGGGTTGGCTTGCACATCCGCGGCCCTCCTGGGTTTGGGCGCAGCGTGTGGCAGCACCAATCCCGGTCCGCGTTCCAACACTGTGGCCCCGCCCGCTGACAACGTGGCCGAGGTCTCCGTCGACTATGGGCCGCCCGAACTCACGGGCTACCTCAACGGTCTGTTCGCCACCGTAACCGTCTGCGTTCCCGGCACCAGCGACTGCCAGGCCATCGACCACGTGGTGGTCGACACCGGCTCGTCGGGTTTGCGCTTGCTCGGGTCGGTGCTGACGCTCTCGCTGCCAACGTGGACGGACGATAGCGGAGTCGCTGTCGCGGAGTGCAACCAGTTCTTGGGCGGCTTCATCTGGGGCCCGCTGCGAAGCGCCGACCTCAGCATCGCGGGCGAGCAGGCCAGCAACCTCGCCATCCAAGTCATCGACGAGTCAACCTACCCTGTGCCGAGCGATTGTACTGGCTTCGACCAAAGCACCGCCGAAGCCTTGGGGGCCAACGGCATTCTCGGGGTGGGCTCGTTCCTGCAGGACTGCGGACTGGCCTGCGCCGTGCGCCTGGGTGCCCGGTCGGTCAATCCGGGGGTCTACTACGCTTGCTCATCGACAACCGCGGGTGGCTGCCAAGCGGTGGCCGTGCCAGTTGCCAAGCAGTTGTCAAATCCCGTCTTGTTCTTCAGCCAGGACAACAACGGCGCCATTATCGAGTTGCCTGCAATTCCCGCAGAGGGGGCGCCTAGCGTGACGGGATCTTTGGTCTTCGGCATTGGCACGCGCGCGAACAATGCTCTGGATTCGGCGACGGTGATCCGGCTCGACGACTTTGGCAACTTTCTGACCCAGTACCCCACGAATGGCAGCCCGTCTTCTGCCTTCATCGACAGTGGCTCCAACGCAATCTACTTTCTCGACAGCGGCACGACGCGCATCCCGACCTGCTCCGACCCATTCTCGGACTTTTACTGTCCTGGCTCCACGCTGGCCCTGTCGGCTAGGAACCAGGATGCCAGCGGCCTGGTCACGGTGAACGTAAGCTTCAACATCGCCAATGCCAGGGCCTTGTTTGCGCACCAGAACAACTGGGCCTTTGACAATGTGGGCGGGCCGAGTACCGCCCCTCAGTCGGGAACCACCAACCTGGACGCGTATTTCGACTGGGGGCTGCCTTTCCATTTCGGCAGGAACGTATTCACCGCCATCGAAGGCCAAACAACTCCAGTCGGAACGGGACCGTTCGTCGCGTTCTGAGATGCGGCAATGTCATTCTCCCGTCAGCATGCGCATCAACGCCGCCCAAGCCAGCTTTCCCAAGAAGAGGTAGGCGAGGGCACTGGCCGCCAGGAATGGACCAAAAGGGACTTCCGCCCTGCGAATTGATGTAGGCGGGGCCGGTGACTCGGCCGCTGGCGACGGCGGGGCCGCTGGCCGAGCCCCGGCCGTCCGACGCCGATGCAGGACCAGGACGGGTACACTGATCAGGATCCCCACCAGCGACGCCAGCAGCACGATGGTGGGAATCGCTTTCCAGCCGAAAAGGGCACCCATGATGGCCAAGAGCTTGCCGTCGCCCAAGCCCAGACCCTCGCGGCCGGT
>PMIX01000161.1:14172-14971 GCA_003158395.1 Myxococcales bacterium
AGCGGGTCGCCCGGCGCATCGACCACGAAGGTCCAGAAGATCAGGGCCGAGAGTGCAGCAGCGAGAGCCTCGACGAGCGCGTAGCGCGCGGAGAATTTTGCGCCGCAGTGGCGGCAGCGGCCGCGCAGAAGGAAGTACGAGAGGATGGGGATGTTGTCACGCGCCGAAACTTGCTCGCCGCACGCGAAGCAATGCGAGCGTGGCGTGACCACCGACATCCCGCGTGGAATCCGCACAATGCACACGTTGAAAAAGCTGCCCCAGAGGGCGCCCAGGCCCGCGGCGCCCAGGGTGGCAGCCAAGCGCAAGCCAGGAGAGCTGAGCGTCGGGAGGGCGTCCACCAATCCACGTTACCACTCCTCGGCTGGAACTGTGTGATCGCCTGGAAAGCCAGCCACCGGACCATCCGCTTGAGGGGTTCAGTGGTAAATTGCGAACCCTGGTGAAAAGGACCATCCCTCGCAACTGGATCGTCGCCTTGCTGCTTCTCGTTGCAGCGTGGTTGGGCTGCGGTGGGGCCAAGCGCGACGGGAGCCTGGCGCCGGACCAGGAATTGGGCGCGGCCGTGCAGCCAGCCGCTCTGGTCTCCGGGCTGCGGCGCTTGTCGGGCGCGCACTTTCACGCCACGGCGACTTTTCGTGTCAGCGCCGCCGGTGGGCCAGATGCCGGCGGCCGAGATGCCATAACCACCACCACCGATCTTTGGATCGACAAGCAGGGCAACTTCCACCTGGCCGAAAGCAACGACCAGGATGGCGGTCGCGAAGTGGTGCGGGTGGGCAGCGAGCTGGCCGTGGCC
>PMIX01000008.1:0-2313 GCA_003158395.1 Myxococcales bacterium
CATGACGTACTTGCGGTTGGCGGAAGACAGGTCCTCGTTCTCGTTGACCAGGGCCTGGCGCATTCGCTCGGCGTGATCGATGTCTTCGCAGAAGATGATGGTCTTGTCGTAGCGGTCGGTGGCCTTGAGAAACTCGGTCACCCTGCGCGCCACAAGTTCCGTCCGCTTTTCCAGAACCAGGGTGCGGTCGAAGTCGCGCTGGTTGTAGATGCGGTCGTCGATGATCTCACCGTGCTTGTCGCGCTTGCCCTGCTCGGGCCGCCAGCCCTGCAAATCCTTGTCGAGGTCGATGCGCACCACCTTGTAGGGGGCCAGGAAGCCGTCTTCGATGCCTTGCTTGAGCGAGTAGACGTAGACCGGATCGCCGAAGTAGTGCGTGGTGGAGATGTCCGTGGTTTCCTTGGGCGTTGCCGTCAGGCCGATCTGGGTGGCGGACGAGAAGTACGTCAGGATCTCACGCCAAGCCGAGTTGGCATCGGCGCTGCCGCGGTGACATTCATCGACGACGATCAGGTCGAAGAAACCCGGGGAGAACTGCTTGAAGATGTCCTTCGACTCTTCGCTGCCAGAAATGGCCTGGTACAGGGCCAGGTAGATCTCGTAGGACTTTTCGGCCTGGCGGTTCTCGATCCGGTGCATGGCCCGACCGAACGGCTTGAAGTCGTTGTTTTTGGCCTGGAACAACAGGATGTCGCGGTCGGCGAGGAACAAGATGCGCTTCTTGATGCCCGCCTTCCACAGACGCCAGATGATCTGGAACGCGGTGTAGGTCTTCCCGGTCCCGGTGGCCATGACCAGCAGGACGCGGTCTTGACCCTTGGCGATAGCCTCAACCGCGGCGTTGATGGCCCTGCTCTGGTAGTAGCGCGGCTGCTTGCCGCTGGCGTCTAGGTAGTAGTCCTGCGTGACCGTGGGCAAGCTGGCGCCGCTGATGCCCTTCCAGGTGCAGTAGCGCTTCCACAGCTCGGCCGGCGAGGGGAACGCATCCATGGAAAGTTCATGCTCGGGACGCCGCTGCTGGCCCGACCTGTCGTGCTCAAGGAAGCCATCCCCGTTCGAGCTGTAGACTGAGGGCACGCCCAGCATTTCGGCGTAGGTCAGGGCCTGCTGCATGCCGTCCCCAACCCGGTGCGTGTTGTCCTTGGCCTCCACCACTGCGATGGGGATGTTCGGCTTGTAGAACAGGACGTAGTCGGCGAACTTCCGCTCGCCCCGTCGGACCATGCGTCCGCGGACAATGACCTGACCGTCGGTCAAGAAGACCTGCTCGCGCACCTGGGAATTGATGTCCCACCCGGCCGCGGTCAGCGCTGGGGTGATGAACTTGGTACAGATGTCCCGTTCCGACAGGTCCTTCTTGTTCACAGTGTCCCCGCCAGCCAGACGCCATGGTACCGCAGATCGCGGTGCTTGGCGCACATTCACGGACAACATTCAAGAACGACAGTACGCGACGTGGAGCGCCCCGGCTCAGTCAAGCGGCCCCCGAAGACCGACTTCCAGGCGTACGCCCAGGGCTGTGGCTACTCGTTCGAGCATGTCGAGTGTGGGATTGTGATCGGGATCCTCCAGGCGGGCCACGGCGGGCTGGCTCAGTCCCGCCCGCCGAGCCAACTCGGCTTGCGTCAGCCCAGCACGCAAACGCGCCCACCGAAGCGCAAGTTTCACCGCGAGCTTGGCCGGAACAGGTACCTGCAGCGCCCGTGCGCGACCCTTCGTCCGAACCGTCTTGGGTTCGGGAGGCGCCTGACCCGACACCAGATGCGCTTCCAGCCATCCCATCAGAGCCTCCGCTGCGCGCTCGCCGATGTCCTCCCCCGGATCGGCGAAGGTCTGGCAACCCGGACACCCGGGGAAGTCGGCCAACGTCTGCCTGCCTTCCTTCGTGATCATGGCCGTGTAGTACATGGTTGTTACCTCAGCTTGAAGCCAGCCTGGCGCCCAATGCTCGCAAGGGTGCCAACTGGAACGTCCTTCTTTGGATGTGGGACCGTGACAATCCCTGGTTTCGTCGGATGCGTGAAGTGGTGATGTGAGCCTCGTACCCTCACCTCGACCCAGCCGTCGCGTCTGAGTTCGCGGATGACTTCGGTCGAAGTCAGGGCTGCCAGTATACCACAAATGTTATGGCGACGATGGCGGAAACGAGGTCCTGCGGCAACCAAGTCGAAGCGTAGAAACTGCCCGCGTCGCTTAACCTCGCCGATGCACCAGCACCGCCGGGAACGGGTCGGGCACCATGAGCCGCAGCACCACTGGATCGCCGACGCGCGCATCGACGATGGGCAAGCCGCACACCGACCGGCGCAGCAC
>PMIX01000008.1:2331-4158 GCA_003158395.1 Myxococcales bacterium
CCATGAAGAACACTTCTGTCGTTTTGATTGGGGTTTCGATGTTGGCGGGCGCTGCCGGCTTCATGCTCTTCGCGCGAACCGGGGCCAAGGCTGGTCCGCTGCGCAGCGTGCCCCCGGCGGGCTGTACGGATGCGGACGGCGACGGCTATGGCATTGGGTGTGCCGCCGGGCCTGACTGCAACGACCACGATCCGGCCATGCACCCGGGCGCGGTCGAGACCTGCAACTTCAAGGACGACGACTGCAATGGCCTGGTCGACGATGGGCCTGGCTGCGTGGCGCCCGCCCTGGATCCCAGCCCTGTGCATGTGCCAGCGGGATCCTTCTTGATGGGCAGCGAGGCCGGGGCCGTGGACGAGAAGCCGGTTCACCGGGTGGATGGCTCCGCATTCACCATGGACCGCTACGAGGTCACCAACGCCCGCTATCGGGCCTGCGTGAAGGCGGGCGCTTGCGCCGCGCCGGCGCTTTCAAGTTCGAATGCGCGGCCCCACTACTTCGATGACCCCGCTTTTGCGGACTACCCGGTGATTCACGTGTCCTGGAAGCAGGCCACCCAGTTCTGTGCCTTTGCCGGTGGCCGGCTGCCCAGNNGCCAATTTCGCCGGTTGCGTGGGCGACACCGATCGCGTGGGCCGCCGTGTGGCGGGGCAAAGCCCCTACGGTGCATTCGATATGGCGGGAAACGTCTGGGAATGGACCGCGGATTGGTACGATGCGGGCTACTACAGTCGCAGTCCCAGCCGGGATCCGCTCGGCCCCGATAGTGGCACGTTGAAGGTCATGCGCGGCGGTTGCTGGGTGAGCGACGAGAGCTCCTTGCGCACCACCTGCCGCAAGGCCGAATTGCCTGGTTTATGGGCGCCCAACGTTGGGTTCCGCTGCGTCTATCCCGCGGGCTCGAACTAGCGGCAAGGGAGCCCAACCATGAAGACCCAAATTGCACTCTTCGCCGGCTTCGCTGGCCTTCTTGCTGCGCCCTCAGCTTTCCCTTGTGGCGCCCCCTTTGGCACCGGGATCGAGGCACTTCCGCAACAGGACATCATCGTGGCTTACAAGGATGGCGTAGAGACCTACGTGTTCCAGCCCACGTTCTGCGGCACTGCCAGCAATTTCGGGCTGATCCTCCCCATCCCTTCACCTCTCACAACGTTTCCGGAATTGTCCGGCCAGCAAGCCTTTACCACCGTCGATAGCTTGTCGCAGCCGACGTATGTCACGGTGACTTCTTGCTCCCCAACCAACGGCTCCGGTGCTGCTGGCCCGAGGATGGACGCAGCGGCCGCGGGGGACGCCGGCGCCAGCGTCTTGTCGACGGGCCGCGTCGGTTTTCTTGATTGGGTTCTGCTGAAAGCCGACAGTCAGGAGGCTTTTACGGATTGGCTCACCGCCAACGGTTACCCGTACTCCACTGCGGCGTTGGATGTGTTCTCTTACTATGTACAGAAGGGCTGGTACTTCGTGGCCTTCAGGATCAGCCAAGGGACCATGCCGGATGCCGGGCGCGACTGGCCAATACTCGATGCCGCCACCAGCGACCGGGCCGCGCCGGACGCTGGGCGCGACTGGCCAACGCTGGATGCCACCAACGACTGGGCTACGCTAGATGATGGCGGCGACTGGGAAACGCCGGGGGATGGCGGCGACCGGGGGACGCTGGATGCCGGGCGCGACGGGGAAATGCTGGACCTGAGGGGCGACTTGGCTACGTTGGACGGCCCGCGCGACTTGGCCACGATAGAGGTTGGGCGTTTGGTCACATTTGACGCGGGGGGTGGCAGGGTTTGCAATGCCCTGGGTCCGGTGAAACTGTCATTTGCCGCCACG
>PMIX01000338.1 GCA_003158395.1 Myxococcales bacterium
TGGCCTTCTTTCGGCAATTGCCAGCAGGCGTGCCGGGCGCTTTCCGGTTATTCGCCAATCTCCTAGCCGGCGCCACGGAGCCTCATGACAGATGAGCCCGAGCCTCTCGAGCGCCGCGAGCTTCAGGCAGCGCCGCCGTTCTTGAGTTGGCCTGGCCTCTACGGTGTCGTTGCCGGCGCCCTTCTAGCCGAGATAGCGTTGTTCATTGCCCTCACCCTTGCCTACCGATGAGTTCGCTCGACTGGCTGGTCCTCTTCGGCACCCTGGGCGCGATTGTGGCGTATGGGGTGTGGAAGACGTGGGAAAAGCAGGATTTGGCTACCTATCTGCGGGGCGGCTACCAGGACAAATGGCCCACCATCGGTTTGTCGGTGATGGCGACCCAGGCCAGTGCCGTGACCTTCTTGTCGACCCCTGGCCAGGCCTACGAAGACGGAATGCGTTTTGTGCAGTTTTACTTCGGCCTGCCCTTGGCGATGATTGTGCTGTCGATAGCCTTCATTCCCCGCTATTTCCAACTGCGCGTCTACACCGCCTATGAGTTCCTTGAGCACCGCTTCGACCTGAAGACCCGCCAGTTGGCGGCGTTCCTGTTTTTGCTCTTGCGTGGGCTCTCCGCCGGCATCACCCTCTACGCCCCCGCTATCATCCTGTCTTCGGTCCTGGGCTGGCCGCTTCGCCTGACCTGCTTGTGCATGGGTGGCGTGGTGATCCTATATACGGTCGTGGGGGGCACACGGGCTGTCAGTCAGACTCAGAAACTTCAAATGCTCGTGATGCTGGGCGGGATGGTGGTCGCATTCATCGTCATCGTCACGCGCCTGCCACCCTCGGTTTCCCTGCGCAACGCTTTTCACATCGCGGGAACCCTGGACAAGTTGAACATCATCGATTTCTCACCTGATCCGAGCCGGCGCTACACCCTTTGGTCCGGTCTTCTGGGTGGGTTCTTTTTGGCGATGGCCTACTTCGGGACCGACCAGTCGCAAGTGCAGCGTTACCTGGCCGCCCGATCCATCACCGAAAGCCGCATGGGGCTGCTCTTCAACGGGCTGCTCAAGGTTCCCATGCAGTTTCTCGTGCTCCTGGTCGGCGTGATGGTCTTCGTCTTCTACCAATTCAATCTGCCTCCGGTCTTCTTCAACCAGCCGGAACTCGCCCGCGTCTATCAGACTCCCCACGCGACCCACGCAGCCGCCATCGAACGCCGTCACGAGGCCGCCTTCGCGCGCAAGCGCTCTGCCATCGAGCGGCTGGACGCCGCCTTGAACCGGCACGACAAAGGGTCCATCGTCGCCGCCGAGAAGGCGGTACGTGAAAGCGAGGCAACCTTCGCATCCGTTCGCGGCGAGATGAAGCAGGTCCTTGCCACGGCCCTACCCCACGCCGCGACCAAGGACGCTGACTACGTGTTCCTGTCCTTCTTCATACGCAACCTTCCCCGCGGGATCGTGGGGCTACTTCTCGCCGTCATCTTCTGCGCAGCCATGTCCGCGGTAGCCAGTGAACTGTCGGCGCTGGCATCGACCACGGTCATCGATTTCTACCGACGCAGCCTGCACAAGGACGCAAGGGGCCCACACTACGTCCGCGCCGCGCGCTGGTTCACCGCAGGCTGGGGCCTTCTGGCCCTACTCTTCGCCACCCTGGCTTCGCTGCTCGACAACCTCATCCAAGCCGTGAATATTCTCGGCTCGCTTTTCTACGGCACCATACTGGGCATTTTCGCGGTGGCGTTCTTCCTGCGCCGGGTGCAAGGAACCGCTGTGTTTCTCGCCGCCCTCCTCTCCGAGGTGCTCGTCCTTGTCCTTTTCCTGCGAACCGCCATTGGCTTCCTTTGGTACAACGTCGTCGGTTGCGCAGCCGTGATGCTGATTTCTGCGGCCTTGACCGGTTTCTTGGGACTCCGCCGGTCTTCGTAGGGTCGCCTTCCCAACCCAAGGGGTGGTCTGCTCCCTGCCCTCCCCTACTTCTTGAACAACCGGCTCATGAGTCCGCGCCGCGGGGGATCGGGATCCTTGCCCGTCGCGCCCTTTCTGGTTCGCCGCATTTCCAACAAGCGCATTTCGCGAGCCGCTTCAAAGAAGTGCTTGTCCTGATTGACAGCCTCGCGGAATGCACTTTCGGCGCGGACCGGCTCGTTGAGGAAACTCCAGATCTGGCCGAGCCAGAAATGGCCCCGTGCAAACCGTGGTTGTGCCGCAACCACATCTGCGATGATCCGCTGCACCTCACGCACCACGGCTTCCTTGCGCCCGCCGGGCTGCTCGAAGCGCGCCCAGGCCCAGTAGGCCCGGTACTGGGGCTCCCCCGGGTTAGCCTTGCTTGCGGCCGCAAAGCACTCGATGGCCTTTGCATGCTCGCCCCGCTTGAGGAAAACTTCCCCCCTGAGGAAGGTCGTCTCAGCCTCGATCAGGGTCGGGACAGTGCTGCCCGCCGCCTTTTTTCCAGCCCGCGCGGCCAGGTACTCGGCGCGACGCGCCGGATCGCCCAGAATCATGGCTGCCTCGCTCATACGCGCCACGATGCGCTCGGCCTGAGGCACCAATTCGGACAGACCTGCGCCGGCCAGACGATCCGGGTGGTAGCGGCGGGCTGCGCGCACGAAAGCTGCACTGACCTCACCGGCTGTGGCTGACTCGGACAAACCCAGCAGTTCGAAATGCGACAGCCTGTCGAGCTTCTCCGCTAGCTCCAGCAGCGCGGCTCGCAACGCGCCGTCAGGCACTGGCATGGCCTGGTTCGAGGACCCGGTGGCATGCGCGCCCACCGCGCGCGGAGATTCGGACGCAGAAGGGCGCTTTTCGTGCGTCGAGGACATCACCGCTTCCCGAAGGCTGTCAGGCTTGGGACCGTCATACCCGCTGTGTCAACCCAGTATACATTAAGACTCCGCACTGGGCAGCCAGGCGCGTCGCACCCCAATCCCGCAATAGCCGCAGAAGGTCGTGGTCGTAAACGTGGCCGTGGTCGTGGCCGTGGCCGGAGTGATCACCGTC
>PMIX01000007.1:0-3516 GCA_003158395.1 Myxococcales bacterium
CGTCACTTGGACTGGTACCAACACGAACCCGGCCGCCATCAATCTAGACCCAGCCCCGCCGTATAACTTTGGGTCTATGGCCATACTAGCGACAAGCGTGGCGCAAACGATCACGCTGACAAACCCCGCGAGGGGCATGTCAACGGGACCGTTGGCCTTCGCCGTTGACAATCCGGACTTCGCTGTCAAGGCGACAGGAACGGGTAGCTGTGGTGACGCCGCCCACGCCGACGGGCTTGTGCCAACCGCTGCCGCCGATTCATGCACCGTGACGGTTACCTTCACCCCGCGGGCACCCCTTGGCACTGCTCCGGACAACCGGGTTGGCCATCTCACGATAACCTCCACGTATGTGGACCCGCCAGTCATCACATTGAGCGGTAGGGCGGTCGCGGCGCTCAGCGTGTCTGACAACGCGGTGGCGTTGACTGCTGAGGATCCACTGGTTGCCGGGCCGTGCACTTTCACGGATGCAAGCGGAACGACCCCCGCCGCGTGCGCATACGCAAGCAGGCCCGTCACGGCCACGACCTTCAGGTCGGAGACGTTCACCTTCCAGAACGCCACCGGGGCTCCCTCCACAGGGCTGCTGGAGGCGGACCTGACAGGGACGGGCGCAGCGCAGTTCAGGATCGTTGCTGACACCTGCACGGGAAACAGCGTGGACTCCGGTCTNNCTGACCGTCAGCGGGACTCCAGGCGACAGCGCCTCGGTGACGCTGACCGGAACAGGGACCTAGCAGGCTGAGCGAGTAGAGCTGTTCAAAGCCGCCCGGGCGTTGGCCGCAAGCCGATCCCCGGGCGGTTTCTTTTNNCCGACAGTCCTGTCTTACCGTCCGAATCCAGCAGTTCCCCGTCCCGCTTCGGGGCGCGTCTACAGGCGCTTCCGCGCGACTTCGTCCTGTTCGTGATTGCCGCGACGCTGTACGCCTTCTCGCAGAGCGCGGTCAACTCGGTCTTCAACAACTTCCTCAACGACACCTACTCCATCAGCAATTTCCAGCGCGGCCTGCTCGAGCTGCCGCGTGAGACGCCTGGCTTCCTGGTGGTGTTCGTATCGGCGTTGCTCTACCTGATGAGCTCGCGCCGCTTGGCCGCCCTGGCGAACTTACTGTCCGGGCTGGGCATCGCGGGCATTGCGCTCTATTCCGCGCGCTACGGCGCGATGCTGGCCTGCTTGTTCCTCTTCAGCGTGGGCCAGCACCTGTTCATGCCGCTGATCCAGAGTATCACGATGGAGTTCGCCGCCGAGGGCAAGGCGGGCCGACGGCTGGGCCAGGTCACAGGGGCCAGCAACCTGGCGGGCATCGGCGGCAGCCTGTTGATCTTGGTCGGGTTTCGCAGCCTGGGCTTCAGCTTCCGCACCGCCTTTCTCATCGCTGCCAGCGGCTTGCTGCTGGCNNCTGGTCACCATCTTCAAGCAGCCCACGCAGATGGTGGCCTCGCTGCTGTTTGCCGGCGGCCTGATCGGGATCGTGTTCAACCCGCTGCTCGGCCGCGCCATCGATCGGCTGGGCGAGCGCTTCATTCTCATGGGCGAGGCCGTTGTCCTGATCTTCGTCTGCTTCGGCTACGGTTTCTCGCGCCGTCTGTTTGGTGAACACACGGCCTTGCTGGTGGCAGGGGCCTGCTTCATCCTCGACCAGATGCTCATGTCCGTGGGCATGGCCCGCGCCACCTACCTAAAGAAGATCGCCGTGTATCCCGGCGACGTGTCGCAGACCTTGATGATGGGCGTAAGCATCGACCATCTCTTTTCCATCATCGTCGCCTTCCTGGGTGGCATCATCTGGGTGCGCTGGGGCTACGAGTACGTGTTCCTGCTGGGCGTCGCCATTGCCTGCGTGAACCTGGTCTCAGCGTCGCGAGTTCGGATTCCGCGGTAAAGGAGGCGCCGGATGTGCGATGCGGTGTTCTACCGCTTTCGCCGCCCGCGAATCCGGCCTGCCAGGGCGAGCAAGGCCAAGAAGCCGCCCGAGGTAGAGCCTCCCGCCACAGAGCAACCACTGCCCCTAGCGGTGAACGAGGGGGCTGGCGTGTCGGTGGGGCCGGCGCCAGCATCGACGCTGGCCAGGGCCGGCGGTGCATCGGGTTTGGTTCCCACGTCGGCGGGAAGCGCCACGTCGGCAACGGATGCGGGAATTGCGTCGACGACAGCGGCTGTGCCGGCATCTGGTGCCAGGGGCACATCGGGCGTGGCTCCGGCGTCGGCGGGAAGCGCCACGTCGGCAACGGATGCGGGAATTGCGTCGACGACAGCGGCTGTGGCGGCATCTCGCGCCAGGGGCGCATCGGGATTGGTTCCGGCGTCGGCCGCAAGCGCCACGTCGGCAACGGAGCCAGGATTCGTGTCGACCGCTGTATACGTGCCGGCATCGAGGCACAAGACATACTGGTAAATGTATCGAGTTTCCCGATAGTCGCTGGCGCTGGCCAAGGACAGGCCGACATCCGGATCCGTCGATCCGTAGGAGAACGTCAAGGTCAACTTGGTCAAGCGGTCACCCGCCGAGGCGAGACCTGTCAGAGCGGAAACATCGGCCGTGCCCAGCGCTCCCGAGTATCCGAGCACTCGACTGCCGTTCGCGCCATCGGTAAAGGCCAGCTGCTGGTCGCCCGAGGTGATGCCAAAGATGCGCCAGGAAAAGGCGTACGAATAGGAACCCGTCGGGACCGTGGCGGCACTCGCCATGCGCGAGGGCACGACTGGCACTGTGGAAGGGAACGATAGCTTGACCGGACCCAGCGCGTTGCAAACTACGCCACTCCCGCCGTCCGCCCTGGCGCTCCCACCATCGGGTGTTACCCCTTGGCTGATCTTGAAGGCCACGAAGTACCAGCCGTTCTGCACGTAGTAGGAAAACACGCTGGAGGCCGCCGCGGAGTAGGGATAGCCGTTGGCCGTGAGCCAATCCGTGAACGATGCCTCGGTATCAGCCTTGAGCTGAACCCAATCGAGAAAACCCACTCGGCCGCTCGATACCACGGTGGCNNACCGTGACGTACGTCGGCTGTGACAAGCTATCCACGGTGGTGAAGGCCTGCTGGCCGGACAATTCCGGGGAGGTTGTGAGCAGTGAAGGGACGGGAAGGATCAATCCGAAATTGCTTGCCGTGCCGCAGAACGTGGGCTGGAACACGTAGGTTTCCACGCCGTTTTTGTGGACGACGATGATGTCCTGCTGCGGATTGGCCGAAATTCCCAAGCCAAAAGGGGCGCCACAGGGAAGAGCCGAGCGAGCGACAAGCAAGCCTGCGAAGCCGGCGGCGAGTACAAGGTACGCTTTCATGGTTTGTCTCCTTTCCCACCGTTCACTTCGAGACTTCGGGATAGACGCAGCGGAATCCAACGTTGGGCGCCCATAGACCAGGCAACTCGGCCTTGCGGCAGGTGGTGCGCAAGGAGCTTTCCCCACTCACCCAGCAACCGCCGCGCATGACCTTCAACGTGCCACTATCGGGGCCGAGCGGATCCCGGCTGGGACTGCGACTGTAGTAGCCCGCGTCGTACCAATC
>PMIX01000007.1:3562-4129 GCA_003158395.1 Myxococcales bacterium
GCTTGCTTCCAGGACACGTGAATCACGGGATAATCCGCAAAGGCAGGGTCATCGAAATAGTGGGGCCGTGCATTTGAGCTGAAGAGCACGGGCGCCGTACAAGCAGCCGAATTCACGCAGGCCCGATAGCGGGCGTTGGTGACCTCGTAGCGGTCCATGGCGAATGCCGAGCCATCCACCCGGTGCACCGGCTTCTCGTCCGCCGCCCCGGCCTCGCTTCCCATCAAGAAGGATCCCGCAGGCACATGCACGGGGGTGGGATCCAGGGCGGGCGCCACGCAGCCAGGCCCATCGTCGACCAGGCCGTTGCAGTCGTCGTCCTTGAAGTTGCAGGTCTCGACCGCACCAGGGTGCATGGCCGGATCGTGGTCGTTGCAGTCAGGCCCGGCGGCACACCCGATGCCATAGCCGTCGCCGTCTTCATCCGTGCAGACCGGCGCCGCCGCACTGCGAAGTGGGCCAGCCTTGGCCCCGGATCGCGCGAACAGCATAACGCCGGCAGCGCCCGCCAACAACGAAACCCCAATCAAAACGACAGAAGTATTCTTCATGGTTCGTCACCTCCTG
>PMIX01000291.1 GCA_003158395.1 Myxococcales bacterium
GAACCTGATCACGTACATGGATGGCCGCACAGGGGCCGAGGATCTGATCGCAAAAGCGTTACAGGACCCAGCCTTACTCCAGGCGCTTGCATCAGCGCCCAAAGCCGAGGGTGAAACCCCGGACACTGGAAAGGGCAAGTAGGTCGTCCCATGGCTGATGCAAAGAAGGAAACAGAGCCCCAGGCCGGCGCAGCGACCACTCAGGTCTCCGAGTTCGACGTCCTGCTCACCAAGCAGTTCAATCCGCAGACCGACACCGCCAAGCGAGAGGTTGAAGGTGCCGTGCGGACGCTTGCGCAGCAGGCCTTGGCCAGCAGCAAGCTCATTTCGAGCGACGTAGTGCAGAGCATCGAAGCGATGGTCGCCGAGATCGACAAGAAGCTGAGTCAGCAGATCAACGTGATCATGCACCATCCCGCTTTCCAGCAACTCGAAGGCGCGTGGCGCGGTCTGCACTACCTCGTCTCCAACAGCGAGACGGACTCCATGCTGAAGATCCGGGTATTTAACGTCTCCAAGAAAGAGCTGCACAAGACCCTGAAGCGCTACAAGGGCGCGGCGTGGGACCAGAGCCCGATTTTCAAGAAGTTGTACGAAGAGGAGTATGGGACCTTGGGGGGAGAGCCCTTCGGGTGCCTGGTGGGCGACTACTACTTCGATCACGGTCCCCAGGACGTGGAGCTGCTGGGCGAGATGGCCAAGATTGCGGCGGCGGGCCATGCCCCGTTCCTGGCGGCTGCGGCGCCTACCGTGTTCCAGATGGAGTCCTGGCAGGAACTCAGCAATCCTCGCGATCTAACCAAGATCTTCCAGATCCCCGAGTATGCCGGGTGGCGCTCCCTGCGCGAAACGGATGACGCCCGCTATATCGGTTTGACTATGCCGCGCTTCCTTGCCCGCACGCCCTACGGGGCCAAGACCAACCCAGTCGAGGCGTTCGACTTCGAGGAAGACGCCAACGGGCCGGATGCAAAGAACTACACCTGGGCAAACTCAGCCTACGCGATGGCTGTCAATATCAACCGCTCGTTCAAGACCTACGGGTGGTGTTCGCGGATTCGTGGTATCGAATCGGGTGGCTCGGTAGAAGGCTTGCCCACGCACACCTTCCCCACCGATGACGGTGGCGTCGACATGAAGTGCCCGACCGAAATCGCCATCAGCGACCGGCGCGAGGCCGAGTTGGCCAAGAACGGCTTCATGCCCCTCGTGTACAAGAAGAACACCGACTTCGCCGCTTTTATCGGGGCACAGTCCTTGCACAAGCCAGCCCAGTATGACGACCCCGATGCGACCGCCAACGCCGCGTTGGCTGCGCGATTGCCGTATCTGTTCGCTACCTGCCGCTTTGCCCACTACTTGAAGTGCATCGTTCGCGACAAGATAGGATCCTTCAAAGAGGCCGACGACATGCAGCGGTGGTTGCAGAACTGGATCATTCAGTACGTGGACGGCGACCCGGCGCATTCCACTGAAGCGACCAAGGCGCGCAGGCCCCTCGCGGGTGCGGAGGTAATCGTCGAGCCCATCGAGGGTAATCCGGGCTACTATGCTTCAAAGTTTTTCCTTCGTCCCCACTATCAGCTCGAAGGGCTGACCGTGTCGTTGCGATTGGTATCCAAGCTCCCCTCGGCCAAGGGAGCGTGATTCTCGTCCCATCAAACAGTGTTCGGAAAACAGCAATCTAGCAAGGAGTCAGGAAGATGGCGTTCAGCATTACGATCCAAATCGGTGACATCAAAGGTGAGTCGGCTGGCGTAGGGCCAGGCAAAGATCCTAAGCCGCACGCGGGTGAGATCGACGTGTTGTCGTGGAACTGGGGCATTACCCAGACCGCCTCAGGCCACTCGGGAACTGGGGCAGGGACGGGCACGGCCGATGTGAAGGACCTCACCTTCACAAAGTACGTGGACAAAGCCACGCCCAATTTGCTTGCGTATTGCTTCAAGGGGAAAGCCTTCACCAAGGCGGTCATGACCGTGACCAAGGTCGGCGGCGATGACAAGCCACTCGAGTTCATTGTGATGACGCTTACTGGCACTGTGTTCATCTCGTCGGTCCACACAGGCGATCCCCTGCCCAATGACAGGTACTCGGAAACCGTGACCCTCAATTTCAGCAAGGCGACATTCCAGTACACGCCGCAGAAGCCTGACCACACCGCTGATTCCCCAGTCGTTCAGGACATCGTCATCGCGTAGTCCTTCTGGCATCATTGCAGGCCCGAGCATCGCGCGATGGCTGAGCTGACGCCCAAGGAGCGGCTTCAGCCCTCTTTGCTCGATCGATTGACTGATGACGATCCGGAACGGGTGACAGAATCGCGTGATGCGCGGGTTCTGTCGCCCGCCCGGTTGCGGGAGTGTGTGCGTCGAGACCTGGCCTGGCTCTTCAATGCCACACACCTGCAGACCCTGCAAAGTTTGGAAGACTATCCTCTGGTGGCGCATTCGGTGCTGAACTACGGCATCCCCGATCTGGCGGGCCGGACCGCTGCCAGTCTGGCCACCACGGAACTGGAGCAGATGATTCGCCAGGCCATCTTGGACTTTGAGCCCCGCCTGGATCGCAACTCGGTGAGGGTGCGGCTCATCCTTGATGCACAGAAGATGAGCCACAATGCCTTGACCTTTGAGGTGGAGGCCGAGCTGTGGGCCCAGCCGCTCCCCCTGCACCTGTTTCTGCGAACCGCGGTTGACCTGGAAGGCGGCAGCGTTGAAGTGACCGACCAGGGCGGCAAAGCGAGCGTGTGATGGACCCCCGGGTGCTGGGCTACTACAACCGCGAGCTCCAGTACCTGCGGGAAATGGGCGGGGAGTTCGCGCGCGAGTTTCCCAAGATCGCGGGCCGGCTTGGACTGGAGACGCTCGAGTGTTCCGACCCCTATGTGGAGCGTCTGCTCGAGTCTTTCGCCTTCTTGGCCGCGCGGGTTCAGCTCAAGATCGACGCTGAGTTTCCGCGCTTTTCCCAGCACCTCTTGCAGATGGTCTACCCCCACTACCTCGCCCCCACGCCATCGATGGCGGTGCTGGAGCTGCAGCCCAACCTTTCCGAGGGCGCGCTGGCCGATGGGTTTGCCATCGCCCGTGGGGCTGTGTTGCGCGGCCTGACCGGCAGGGCCGCAGAGACGGCCTGTGAATACCGCACGGCTCACGACGTGACGCTGTGGCCGCTGGAGCTGGTTGGCGCCGAATACACGTCCTTCTTGGCGGATCTCGGCACCCTTCGGCTTCCGGGCAAAGGCAAGGCGGCCCTTCGGCTGCGGCTGAGGGCCGCAGCCGGGTTGAACATGGGCAGCCTGGCGCTTGGGAACCTACCCATCTTCCTGCGCGGCGGCGACGAAATAGCCATGCGACTCTATGAGTTGCTGATGGCCCACACCGTGGCGCTGGTTGCCCGCCCGGGCGGCGCCGGCTCGCGTGCAACTCAAGTCATAGCCGATGCAGGTGTGAGCTCGCTCGGGTTCGAGGACGAGCAGGCGCTGCTCCCCTATGGCCCACGATGCTTTCAGGGCTATCGGCTTCTGCAAGAGTACTTCGCGTTTCCCAGTCGCTACCTCTTCTTCAATCTCGAAGGGCTGGCAGAGTGCGTGCGCCGCTGCGCCAGCCCAGAGCTGGAGATCATCGTCGTCTTCGACGCCCACGACCCACGCCTGGAGAAGGCGGTCGGTACCTCCCAGTTCGCACTCTTTTGCACACCCGCGGTGAACCTGTTTCCCCGGCGCGCCGATCGCATCCACCTGACTTCGAGCGCCAGCGAGTACCATGTGGTGCCTGACCGAACCCGGCCCATGGATTTTGAGGTTCACGAGGTCACCGAGGTGATCGGGTATGGCACCGGTACCGACGAGAAGCAGGAGTTTCTTCCTTTCTACGGAGCCAGCGACCAATCGCCTGTAGATGGCACGGCCTACTACACCGTGCACCGGCAGCCGCGCGTGCTCTCGGCCAAGCAGCGAGTCCAAGGGGCTCGTTCGAGCTATGTGGGAAGCGAGGTCTTTTTGGCGCTGGTTGATCCTGAGGAAGCACCCTTCCGGTCGCAGCTCAAACAGCTTGCGGTGGGAGTGACCTGCACGAACCGCGATCTGCCACTGCATCTACCCATCGGCCAAGTTGCAAGCGATTTCTCGCTGGAAAGCGGCGCTCCTGTCGTGGCGGTTCGCTGTGTCGCCGGCCCTACCCCTCCGCGACCCTCACACGCCCACGGGGATCCGACTTGGAGACTGATCAGCCACCTGTCTCTGAACTACTTGTCACTCACCGACGCAGCGGACGGTGGTGGGGCATCCGCTCTGCGTGAGCTGCTTGCGCTCTACGGCGATTCTGCAGACGCAGTAATCCGGCGCCAAATCGAAGGCCTCCGTTCCGTGACGTCCCAATCTGTGACCAGGCGGTTGCCTTTCCCGGGACCGGCCGCCTTCGGCCGTGGCACGCGAGTCACGCTCACCTGCGACGAAACTGCCTTCGAGGGCGTCGGCGTCTTCCTTCTGGGCGCCGTGCTGGAGCGGTTCTTCAGCAAGTACGTGTCCATCAACTCTTTCACCGAGACCGCGCTTCAGACAGTGCAGCGCGGGGAAATCGCGCGATGGCCAGCCAGGATCGGGCGCCGTCCGCTGATCTAATGACAACAGGGGAACCTCTCGTGGATTCCCCTGCCCTCCCATTGGGGGCCGCCACGCGCGGCGCTGACGAGGGCGCGCGCGAAGCGGGCGGGGCGGGCGGGGAGGGCGTCCGTCCCGAAGTCCCCGAAGGGGGCGAGGGCGCGCGGGACGCGGGCGGGGCGGGCGTCCGTCCCGAAGTCCC
>PMIX01000400.1 GCA_003158395.1 Myxococcales bacterium
TGCGAAAGCGCCGGCGCACGCGCAGCAACCAATAGGACAGCACAACCTGCAGGGTCACGCGATAGGCCCGCAGCAGGCGGCGCAGCGGCCGGCGGTATACCGCACTGCGATGAGCCGCTTGAGCAAATTCTACCGGCGCCGCCAGCGCACCCCTGGCTTGGGTTGCGACACGCGGTCGATCCTGCGAATTTGCCCCCGTCACGGCTTGCAGCATATCTCGCCTCCGCTTTCGACGCACCCGCCAACTCGCGTGGGCGCCGAAGGGCGAAGCGAACCCTTTTAGGGTTCCCATATCAGCGAACGGGCGTGCTAGCCTTTGTTTCATGGCGGAAAATCCGGCGAACAGCACGGCAGGCAGCGCTGGCGATGAAGCCAAAGCCACGCTCGAAGGGGAGCCAACACGCGAGCGGGTCGATCGCGGCCTTTCTGATCTCGTCAAGCGGGCCATGTCGGCGGGGCTGGAAGTGGCGACCCGCTCGAAGGACGACTTCGTGCGCGTGGCCACGACCGAAATGCGGGCTTGGCTGGACCGGCTGGACCTGCAGAGCGAGCTTGCCAAGGCCCTGACCAAGATGGTGGTGGAGGTGAAGGCTGAGATCCGTTTCCACCCGCGCACCGACGGTAGGCTCGAACCCGAGGCAAAGAGCGAGATCAAGGTCAAGCCGACGACCAAGACCTGATCACGCCGGCCGACCTGCGCTGGCCACGCAAACCGAGATGTTCACGGTCCAACCCCGGTTGATTCCTATGGGGTGGCGGGTGGGGGCCGAAGGATACGGGGACCCTTTCAGGGTTCCCATATCAAGACACCGATGTGATACGGTAACCGGCACTCACCAGCGCCCACGCGGAGGGATTCATGAAAAAGTCCGACGTCCTCACGCAAATTCGCTCCATCGGTGTCGTCCCTGTCCTACGCCTGTCGTCCGCACGGGACCTCCTGGCCATGGCCGAGGCACTCCATTCAGCCAAAATCGTCGCGATCGAGATACCCATGGATGTGCCCGGTGCCCTGGCTGTGATCTCGGATCTGGTTCATCGCTTTGACGAAGAGGTTTTGGTTGGTGCCGGCACGGTTCTCGACGCCGAATCGGCGTCTTCCGTGGTCGCGGCGGGCGCCAGCTTCATCACCAGCCCATCCTGCGATCCGGGGGTGGTCAAGTACTGCATCGCGACCGACGTGGCCGTCTTTCCGGGTGCGCTCACACCAACGGAAATCACGTCAGCCTGGAAGATGGGTGCCGACATGGTCAAGGTTTTTCCCTGTTCCGCGTTGGGCGGGCCGAGCTACCTGAAGGCGATCAAGGCGCCATTGCCCCAGATCGATCTGTTTCCCAGCGGCGGTGTGACGCTGCAGAATGCAGCCGCTTTCATCGAGGCCGGCGCTTGTGTCCTCGGTGTGGGGAGCGATCTCGTCGACATTGCCTCGTTGCGCGAGGGGCGAACCGACCGCATCGCGGAACGCGCTCGACGCTTCATCGAGCTGACGCGCGACGCCCGCGCTAGACAAGACGCGGTTACGCCGCCGCCTGTGACCGTCAGCCCGGGCTGATGCTTCCCGTCAGAAATTCTTAGCCGGTTGTGAAGGCCCCCGGGGCGGGCAGCGGAAACCGAGACCGGTTCCGATTCCGGCGATTCTAGGCCTCTTCCTTGTTCCCGTCCTCGGGCTCCTCGCGAGGCTTGCCGGCAGCGCCCCCGATGCCGTACTTCTCCAGCTTGTAGTAGAGCGCGCTGGTTTTGATGCCCAGAAGCCGCGCCGTCTCGGTTTTCACTCCGCCGGTCTTGTCGTAGGTGCGCTGAATGAGCTGTCGCTCCAAATCCTCCAGGACCTCGGGCAGGGTCATGTCGCCCGACGGAACCGCCAAGGATATCTCACTGGCTCCCTCGCGCAGGAAGGCGGGCAGCGCGGCCACACCAATGCTGTCGCCGTTGGCGAAGACCAGGGACTGCTCGACGGCGTTTTCCAGTTCACGCACGTTCCCGGGCCAGTTGTAGGCGGCCAGGCGCGCCAGCGCAGCGTCCTCGATGCACCGGATGCCCGGGTTGGTGCGCGGACCCAGCTTGCGGATGAAGTGGTCGACCAGGGCGGGGATGTCTTCGCGCCGTTCGCGCAAAGGCGGCACATGGCAGGCCGTCACGTGCATGCGATAGAAGAGATCCTCGCGAAAACGACCCTCCTCCATTTCCTTCTTGATGTCGCGGTGGGTGGCCGAAATCAGCCGCACATCCACGTGGACGGTTTCTTCACCGCCCACACGTTCGAATTCGCTCTCTTGCAAGACACGCAAGAGCTTGACCTGCAGGTTGGGCGACATGTCGCCCACCTCGTCGAGGAACAATGTCCCCTTGTCGGCCAACTCGAAACGGCCCAGCTTGCGCTTGATCGCGCCGGTAAACGCGCCCTTCTCATGCCCGAACAACTCCGATTCGAGCAAGGTTTCGGTCAGGGAGCCGCAATTGACCTTCACGAACGGACCGGCCGCCCGCTTGGAACGGGTGTGCACGGCGCGCGCCACCAGTTCCTTGCCGGTGCCCGTTTCGCCCGAAATATGCACTGACACGTCGGCCGGGGCCACCTTCTCGATGGTCTCGAAGAGGGCGCGCATCTGCGGCGCCCGGCCCACCATCTCGCCGAAACCGTAAGGCTCCGCCGCGTCGGCGCGCAGGACTTCCACCTCCGCCTCGGCCCGTTGGCGCGCGACCTTCTCGTGTCGCATTTCCAGCGCGCGCTCGACCTTCAGGCGCAGGACCTCGGGCGCAAACGGCTTCTGCAAGAAGTCCATGGCACCCAGGCGCATGGCCTCGACCGCCGTCTCGACGGTGCCAAAAGCCGTCACGATCAGCGTGGGGCAGGAAGGGTCAATGCGCTTGACTGCCTCCAGAACCTCCAGGCCGCCGACGCCCTCCATCCTCAGGTCGGTGATGACAAAATCCGCTCCCTGCTTCCTGAGCGCGGCCAGACCCTCTCTCCCCGAGCCCGCGGTCACCACGTCGTGACCCATGCGCTGGACCGTGGCCGCCATGCCCTCCCGCATGGTCTCGTTGTCGTCGATGATGAGAACACGCGCCATGCGTAGACCATACTACGCAGTCAGCGCGATGCGAGTCGTGAAACGAAAACGTGCGCCGCCTTCTGGACCGCGGTCCACCCGCACGTCGCTGCCATGGTCGCGCGCGATCTCCCGCACGAAGGCCAGGCCCAACCCCGTGCCCTTCTCGCGGGTCGTGAAAAAGGGGGTGAAGATCTTGTCCCCCAGTCCCGGTGCGACGCCAGGACCGCTGTCGCGCACCTCCCATTGCACCACGCCCTCAGCCCTGCGCGCGGCCACCACCACTTGGCCGGACACCCCCGCCGCAACCAGGGCGTTCTTGACCAGGTTGATGAGAGCGCGGCGAAGTTGGCCTCGGTCGCCTTCGGCCACCAGATCGGGGGGTGCCTCTACGCGCAGCACGAGATCCAGGCCCGCCGGCCGACAGATCTCACAAACCTCGTCGAGCAAGGGGGCGACGGACACCGATTCCATCACCGGTGGCGGCCGGCGCGCGAATTCAAGAAAGTCGGACACCACGTTCTTCAGGTAGCCGATCTCGCGCTCCACCCGTGCCACTTCCGCCAGGCGCTCGGGCTGCTGCGCCAGCCCTTCGCGCAGCAGGCCCGCATAGAGCTGCAAACCGCCCAAAGGGTTGCGCACCTCGTGCGCAATCCCGGCCAGCATCATCTGCATCCGCTCGTCGCGCGCCTGCAGCGCGGCTCGCATCTCGTCCAGGCGAGCCGCCAGATAGCCGATCTCGTCGCGGGTCTCGACCGCCACCGGGCGGGCCAGATCGCCGCGCCCGATCCCTTCCGCAGCGCGCGCCAGGCGCGCCAGCGGCCCCGTCATCCGGCGGGAAAGCCACGCCGCCAGCACGGCGATGAAGACCATGCATAGACCGCCGCCCGCGACCAGCCAGCGCCGAAAGGCGGCCAACTGAGCAAAATACTGCGCGCTGCCCTCCACCACCACGAGCCCCGCAGGCTCGGGTCCGCCTACGCGGGCATAGCCACGCTGGTAGGGCCGACCATCGCGTCCCCAAAACAAAGGCGAACCCGCCAGGGCGCCGGCCGCAGCCCGTTCGATCTCGGGCTGGTCAGCGCCAAGCTCGTAGGCAGGCGCGCCCAGGGCCACCAGCCCCTCGGTATCGCCTCGCCCGGTCAGATCGCGGGCGACCAGCAGAACCCGCCGGACACCCAGCCGCTGTCGCGCCAGTTCGATGCGCCGGGTGAGGTTGGCGTAGGTGTTGGATTGCTCGTCGCCCAGCCCGATGGCCGCCAACTGCTCGGGCAGGATCTGCATGGCGATACCGGACGCCGCAGTGGCGAGTCGCTGGCCCAGTTCATCCTCGAGCGCCCGCCGCGCCACCGCGTGCGCCAGCATGCCAAACAGCGCCAGTGCAACCACCGCGGGCAGCAGCAAGGCCACCAACATTTTGGCGAGAAGTCGGGCTTTCGGGCGCCGGGAAAGCATCCCGGGGCTAGTGTATCAACGGATAGTCGATCTAGCGCTTGGAGAACTGGAAGCGCGCGCGCGCCCCCCGCTGCCCGTACTTCTTCCGCTCTTTGGCGCGGGCGTCCCGAGTGAGATAGCCCGCCTTTTTGAGCGCCCCACGCAGCTCGGCGTTGTACTTGATGAGCGCACGCGATAGCCCGTGACGGATAGCGTCAGCCTGGCCCGAGAGCCCGCCGCCACGCACGGTGCAGAAAATGTCAAAAGTGCCCGACGTTTCGGTCAGCTCCAACGGCTGGCGAAAGACCATGCGCGAAGTCTCGCGGCCGAAGTATTCTTCCAGGGTGCGTTGATTGATAGCGATCTTGCCGCCACCAGGCTGGAGCCACACGCGCGCCACCGCCTCCTTGCGACGGCCGGTGGCGTAAAAACTCTTTTGCGAATCAATCATGCGGGCAACTCCGAGGACTTAGGAAAGAACGAGCGGCTTGCACTGCTGCGCCTGATGCGGGTGCTCGGCGCCCGCGTAGACCTTCAGTTTCTTGTAGATCCGGCGACCAAGCGGCCCCTTGGGCAGCATGCCCCAAACCGCGCGCTTGACCAGCTCGGTAGGGTGGCGCGCCAGCATTCCCTCGGCGGTGAGCGTGCGCAACCCGCCCGGGAAGAGCGAATGGTCGCGGTAAAGCTTGTCCGTCCACTTTTTGCCTGACAGCCGGATCTTGTCAGCGTTGATGACGACAACGAAGTCGCCAGCGTCAACATAGGTGGTGAAAGAGGCCTTGGTCTTGCCGCGCAGAACCGATGCAATCTTGGTGGCGGCCCGACCCAGGGTCTTTCCCCCCACGTCGGCGACAAACCAAGAGCGCGCCAGGGGCTCCTTGGCCATGACAGTCTTGCGGTGGATGGGCGCTGCTAGAGACACGGGGCACTCCCAATACTTCAGCGAGAGGTGAAAGTCAAACCCAACCGGCGGGGACAAGGCCCCGGTCGGAATCACAGACAATGCGTTATAGAGGCTGATGCCCGGGCCGTCAATGGGCAAAATGACGCGCGATCCCAAATCTCCACCCCACGTGACGGGCTTGCGCGCTGGCGGCAACGCGAGGTACACCAGCTCCAACCTGAACCTGCCAGACCTGCTGTCCCTAGTGCGTGTGCCGCTCGGAGTGGCGTTCGTGCCGCTGGCCGGACGGCCCACTGCTGCGCTCGCAGTCCTGGCCCTCGCCGCAGTCAGCGACATGCTGGATGGCTGGCTGGCCCGGCGTAGACCGCAGCAAGTGGGTTGGGGCGAATGGCTCGACCCGCTGTGCGACAAGTTCTTCATCATAGCGGTGATGGCCGGCCTCTATCTGTCCCAGCATCCCCCGCTGACGACGCTCTTGCCGATCCTCACGCGCGAAATTGCCATCCTGGTTCTCTTCCTCATCCACCGACTCGCTCCATCTCTGCGCAGCATCCGCTATGACTACAAAGCTCACGCTCTGGGCAAGGCTGCGACAGCGGCTCAGTTCTTGACTGCCGCTGCCCTGCTCCTTGCGCATCCTGCAGCTAGGTACCTGGCCGCGCTCTGTGCCCTCCTCGGCCTTCTGTGCGCCGGTGTTTATGCCAGGCGAGGCCGCGCAATGGCTCACCCGCCCCGGGCCAGCGGATGACACGACTGCCTCTCAAGTTCCCCCTGGGCAAACGAAGCTTCCTGACTTTGGCCGAGGCAGGCCCTGCCGACGCGGCCTCGCTGCTCACCCATGCGCGACAGGTGGCGCGCGAGTCTGATTTCCTCAATGCAGGGCCTGGCGAACGCGCCTTGACCCTGGCAGCGCAGACGGCGTTCCTGCGCCGGCTCCGAGCCAACGGCGCTGGCTTCGTGCTCAAGGGCACGCTCGGCGGCCGGCTCGTCGCGGTCCTGTCTCTCGTGCGGCCCACCCAACCCCGGCTGCGCCACCGGGCAGAGCTTGGGCTCACGGTCCGCGCCGCGCATTGGGGGCATGGGATCGGACGCCGCATGGCCGCGGTTGCGATTGCCCTCGCCGCCGCCCGCGGCCTGCGCAAGTTGAACCTGCGTGTACGCGCGGATAATCGCGGCGCCATCGGGCTTTATCAGGCGCTGGGCTTCTCCCGGGAAGGGCTTTCGCCACGGGCTCTCTGCGTGCGCGGCCGCTTCTTCGCCGAGGTCATGATGGGTCTGTGCCTCGACCCACCACCCACAGGAGCTTGAGCCTTCCGATGGCCTGCGGGCGGTTGTCGGCAACCTCAAGGAGACAGTCCGATCCCCAGCGCGGCAAGCTGGCGCGAAGCGGCCGCAGCCCAGCCCCGGTTGGCCAGGGGACTAGCCGGGCTCGGATGCAGAATGGTGCCCACCGCAACGTCGAAGCCGGATAGCGCCGTGCGGGCGCGTTTGAAGGCGAAATTGCCGACGCCCACGACGTGAGTCGGCTGCATGGCTTCGACTAGCCGCCGCAACGCCTCGTCGCAAGCAGCAAAAAGCGGCACCTGCTCGTCAGCAGGGAGCTTGTCCGGCGTGCGATTGCGCCCGCTCGCTTCGAAGAACGCCAGGGGGCAGTAGTTCGCGACGAAGAATGTCGCGAAGAACCTGGCGGGGGTGCCAAACCAATCGCGCGCCCAGCCCCACAGGCGGGTGCCGCTGACCTCGCTTCGCGGGCAACCGAATCCCAAGACCGGGCGCTTTGGGTGCACGGGATCAGGCTTGCCAACTCGTCCTTCCAAACCCAGCCAGTTGCGCACCATGCTCACGTCGCCGAATGGTACTCCGGTCTGCGCCATGCCGAACGGACCTGGATTCATCCCGAGAAGCACCACCTGACGGGGTGGCTGACCGTAACGCCGCAGATACGCCTCGTGCGGCCCTGCCGCGTAGTCGAGGGGCAGGTAGACATGGCTGACCGGCGCAGTGAAGCGCAAGCGGGCCACCTGGCGCGCCAATTCGCGGCTGATTGGGATGAGCGGGTTGGTCTTCACCGAGGGCGATACTGTATCGCATGGCCTCGCCCGTTGCGCCCCAGCGACCAGTTGGCACCAATGCGTTAGACTGCCAGTCTCCCTGGACACCCCCAGCTGCAGAAATCGCCATTCAGCAGCTTGCAGGCCCTTCCCTCGACTCGCGGCGTGTGGTTAATATTCTCCTTGTCATGACGCACTCCAGCCTCGGAATTCGAACGGTGTGCTTCGGCTTAATCGCAGCCTTGGCCTTTGCCACCGCTGTCCCTGCCTGGGCACAGGAACCATCCTCTGAGTACGTGGACCCGACCATCGTCACCGAAGAACCCCCAGAGGGCGTCAAGAACCTTGGGGCTGAGCAGGCTGTGCCGATGAAGAAGAAACGGGAGTGGGACACTCCGCCCGTGTACACCAAGTGGTGGTTCTGGGCGACGTCTGTGGCCGTGACCGCAGCGGTGGTCTTCCTGGCCATCACCCCGCTCACCCGCCAGGCCCGCGGCTGCACGACGAGCGGAGCCAACCTTATTCCGCTGAACTGCTACGGCGACGGGAGGGGCGCCCCATGACTGGCCCGCAGCGCGTGACCTGCCTCGTCGGCCTGGGGGCGGCCTTGGTCCTGTCGACCAGCGGCTGCGGCGACCCCTACACCTACTTCAACGTCCACGTCACGCTCCAGCAATCAGGCAGCAACCTCGTCGACAACGCCACTCAGCGCCAAATCTATTCCTGCCTCGTTTATGTGCTTGCCGATGGCAAGCAGATCGAGAACGGCACCGAGCTGAGAACGCTACCAGGCCCGGTTGCGTGCAAGGCCCCGGATACCCCCCTTGATGTCGGGACCATGGACTACAGCACCAAAAGGAGCAGTGGCACGCTTGAGTTCATCATCAACATGAAGGACACCGATGGTCTGGTCATCGTGCAGGGTTCGACGGAAGGGGGCGTGAGGTCCGGACAGATTGTTTCGCTGGACCTTGTGGCTGAGACGTGCCCGAAAACATGTTCCAATATCACCACCTGCACGACAGCATGTAAGATAGATACCAGCAGTCTCGAACAGTAGTTGCAAGTATACCTGAACTTCAGTTCAGGTATACTTATGCTGTGTCCGCGCCGCTATATATCGAGCTGCGCTGCCGTTCGGCATTTAGTTTTCTCGACGGGGCATCCCTGCCGGAAGACTTGATAACGGCAGCCGTAGCCCTGGGCTACGACTCGCTGGCGCTGGCAGACTGCAACGGCCTCTATGGCGCCCCACGCTTCTTCCGCGCGGCCCGACAGGCAGGTGGTCTGCGGCCTCTGGTCGGTGCGGAAGTCACGCTGACCAGCGCGCCGCCGCTTCTGCTGCTGGTCGAGAATCAGCGTGGCTACCGAAACCTGTGCCGTCTGCTGACCCGCATGCACGCTGAAAGATCAGCGGGCCCATGCGCGGCCACGCTCGATCGGCTGGCCGAGCATGAAAGCGGGCTCATCGCTCTCGGCGGGGCGGCCCCGCGATCCGATTTGCAAAGGCTGGCACAGATCTTCGGCCCCGACCGGCTGTACCTGGAGATGCAGCGCCATCTCGACGATGAAGAGGCCCAAGTCAATCGCGCAGCCGTGGCGCAAGCCGAGGCACTGGGCCTGCCTCTGGTGGCCACCAACGACGTGCGCTACGCCCGGCCTGAAGAGTCGCGTGTCCACGACGTGCTGGCTTGCGTGCGCGAAAAAACCAGCGTGGACGCCATCGGCCGCCGCCTCTTGCACAACCGCGAACGTCACCTGAAGTCGCCCGCACACATGGCGCAGCTTTTCCGTGATTGTCCGGCCGTCCTGCACACCACGCGCACCATCGCGGAGCGCTGCGCTTTCACCCTGGACGACCTGGGCTACCGCTTCCCGAGTTTCCCCGTGCCCGCGGGCGAGAGCGAGCAGAGCCTGC
>PMIX01000055.1 GCA_003158395.1 Myxococcales bacterium
CTCATCCATCCCATTTCAGGGTTTCTGGCGCCGGTCTTCTTCGTCCTCATGGGATTGAGGACCGATCTCCGCTCGTTTGCGGCTCCCGGCGTTCTTGGCCTGGCGGCGGCGCTGACTCTGGTGGCGGTGCTCGGGAAGCAAGCCTGCTCACTGGGCGTCTGGGGACGGGGTGTGGATCGGCTGACGGTCGGGCTCGGCATGATCCCACGCGGCGAAGTCGGGCTCATCTTCGCCAACATCGGCGTCGGGCTCACCGTGGGTGGCCAACCGATCATCGATCGCGGGACGTTCTCGGCAGTGGTCGTCATGGTGATCGTCACCACACTGGTCACGCCGATCTCGCTGAAATTCAGTTTGCAGCGGGCCGATCGACGACAGAGTTCCTAGCGCAGGATTCGGTACAGGGCGATGTTGGTGTAGGGGGAAGAGAATCGCTTGGCGAGCTCGGTGTGGACTCCTGCCGGGGGCTTGAAGCGGTCGAAGAGCTCGCTGACTAGGACGTACTTGGCCTCAGAAGAGTAGCGGTCGGAGAAATGTCTGAACTTCTTTCGCGCGTAGCCGTAGCGCGGATCTTCCAGGCCGAAGATGGGGGGGAAATTGGAGAAGATCGGTGTGTCCGTGCCCACGGTGTCTTCCACGTACCGGGTTGCTTCTTGCTGCAAGCGGACCGATTCGCGGAAGCTCATGTCATAGGCGCAGTTGAAGCTCGGTGATTTCACATCGCCGAGGGACAAAAGGCAAAGGCCCACGACGGCCGGCAAGAACACCCTGGCCTGGTCGCGGACCAATTCGAAAAGTGCGCGGCCGCTCAGGATAGCCAACGGTGGCAGCAGGCATAGCAGGTAGCGTTTCATGAAGACATTGCCGGCAGAGAACACCACGATGCCGATCCCGAAGAGTGCGAAGGTCCAGGCGAGGCTGCGCACGAAACGTCGCTCACTCTCGCGCTGGCCGAGGACCCGGAGGAGAAGCCACAGCGTCACGACCACGGACAGCGCAAGCCGGCCCTGTTCCACCAGAAGGCAATTCACACATTCGAACAGACCGCCCTTCAGGGCGTTCCAGCCGAAGTTCACGTGTTCTTCGTGCAAAGGGTAGAGGTACCAGCCGTTCTGGCGTTTCTGGATGAGAAGAAACGCACCGAAAAGCAGGGCGGGAACGGCTAGGGCCAGAATGCTACCGAGGCAGGACCGCAGCTTGGGACGGCTGCGCAACCATTCCACGAAAAGCATCGTCCACAAAACCGAGTCCAGCACCAGGGCCGTTTCCTTGAGAAAGATGGCCAGTGTGGTGCAAATGCCCGCCAGCAGATACCGCTTGCGCGAAAAGGCGTGCATGGACCAGAGGCAGGCCAGGGCCAAGGGAACTTCGGGCAGAAGTAGCGTGCTTTGCGCGAGGAAGAGCGGTTGCACCAGCAACAGGGCGGCGGCGGCCAACGCTACCGTAGCGTTCCAGTGCCATCGCGCAATCCAGAACACGGAGACCACCAGGCCCGTGGCCACCGCGAGCATGAAAATGTGCGCCACCAGCGGCGTGGCCCCGAATATGCGAAAGAGCGCGCCGAAAGTGAACGGCAAGAGCAGCGGATGCCCGCGCGACAGCTCGGGCGGCAAATTGGAGGGCAACAGGCCCAGGGCGTGGTCGTGCAGATAGACCGCCGCCCGGCCATACACGCCCAGCTCATCCCAGAAATAGGGCAGCGACAGATCGCGCAGCTTGTAGGTCCAAAACGGCAACAGCACGAGTCCCAAGGCCAACCAAACGCGGTTCTCGCTCAAGCCACTCCCGACATGCCGGAAACTGCTGTCTGGTGGGGGCGGGATCGATACTTCCGGCAGCGCGCCCCCAGTCACGGCGCCCTCGCAATTCGCCCGCCGTTCATGCTGAGTCGTCATCCCGGTGATCCCGACGACGCTGGTCGCGCCGACCGCGCTGAAGTTCGACCTGGAGCGGGCAGACCGAAGACAAATTCGGCGACGACGCTGCCTTTCTGCCCGCCAGACACGTGGCAATTTGTCTCGCGTGGCGGAATGCCACGCACCAGAGCCGTCCGTCGAGCCTGAATGCACCGTGATGAGGCGCTATGAACTGGCATCCACCGTGCATCCGCACGCCACCGACGGGCTTTACGCCAATGGCGGCGAGGACAAAGGCCCATGGAAAGGAGAGGAATCATGCACATCAAGACAGCTGCTTTCGCAATGCTCCTCGTAGGAGTTGGGTGCTCACATGCACAAACGAAGCCTGACCAGAGCCAAGCCCAGGCTCTCCGAGAACCGCGGCCGGCGGCAAAGCCCATGACCACCACTCGATCGCAGGACAATGAGGTGGCTTCCGACCAAGACAGTCGTGCCGCCGGCGAAGCCATTTACTTCGACTTCGACTCCGCCCTGCTACGCAACGACGCTCGGCCGGAGCTACAGAAAGTGGCCCAAGAGGCGAAGAGGGCCAAGGCCATCCGGATCGAAGGCAACTGCGACGAGCGCGGCACCACGGAGTTCAACCTCGCCTTGGGCGACGCACGCGCGCGATCGGCCGCGACCTATCTGGAACGTCTCGGCGTGCGCAAAAACAAGATCGCCACGGTCAGCTATGGCAGCGAACGTCCTAAGGTTCCGGGTCATGACGAGTCAGCCTGGTCCCAGAACCGCCGTGACGACTTCAGGATTCAGTGACTCGCGCGTGTGGCGGTCGGCGGCCGGGGCGACCTCGCGCTCGAGGCGCAGAAGACGGTTGAGGACCCCTTTCCCCCCGGAGTGCCTGAGACATGAGATTCGACGATTTGAAGTTGATCCTGGTTCCAACCGACTTCTCCGACGCCTCGACTACGGCCCTGGACGCCGCCGTCAAGCTGGCGCAGACCTTCCACGCCGCCATTGAGATCCTGCACGTCGACCTGGACTCGGCATTGGTTCTGCCCCCGCCCGGCGACGCCATCTCGTTGCCGATCGCTGTGGAGGGCGCGCTGGCTCGCGCTGCGGAAGAGTTGAAACGCATCGTGGCCGAGGTCAGTGACAAGAATCTCGCCTGCACCGGAGCCTCGGAATCGGGTCGCACATACGGGGCCATCGTCGAACACGCCGCCCGGATCCGCGCCGATTTGATCGTGATGGGAAGTCACGGGCGGCATGGCCTGAGGCATCTGTTGCTGGGCAGTGTGGCCGAGAAGGTTGTGCGGGACGCGCCCTGTGCGGTTCTGGTCGTGCCGGTATCGCCCAAGACATAGATCCGGACGACAATCGCGCCCACCTGCGTACGCTGCTGGCAGCCCTGGACTTGCTCGGAAAGTCATTGTTCGGCTTTGTTCAGCGGCTGATTGCACTTCGCAAGCAGCAGCGGTGCCGCACCGGCGCGACTTCTCTCAGGGACGGCCGTGCAGGGCGATGGCATCAAGGACATCCGCTGGTTGGACACCAACGGGCACGAGATGACCGTGGAGGTGTGTCGAAGAGGCTTTGCCCGCGCCATTGGCGCCGAGCTGCGCGGGGATGTGATTTAGGAAACCGCTCGTGGGAACAGGCCGGCCTGATTCACGCCACCTGCTTGGCGATCACGCGACGGCTCAAGGCCGTGAGATCGGCTACGTCGAACGGCTTGTCCAGCACGGCCACCACTCCCGCTCGTCTGGCCTCCTTGTGAATCTCTTCACTGCCAAACGCTGTAATCAGCACGACAGGAGGCGCCTGCGGGTTGCTGCTCAGATGTTCCACAGCCGCAATTCCGCCCCACCCTGGCATCCTGATGTCGGAAACCACAAGGTCGAACGGTCTGATGGCAGACTTCGGAAGCAAAGAGGCTGAGAAGACATCGAGCAGGGCGGCGCCATCACCCACGGCCACCACCGCCCACCCGTCATTTTCGAAGGCCAGGAGCAACATGTCTCTGAGAGCCCAATCGTCCTCAGCGACGAGCACTCGCGGCCGGCGATGAGCTGTCTCGCTTGCGCCCTTCGGCGCCTTGTCCCCAGGGATACCTTGCGGGTCATGGCTGTCTTTCATGGTGCACCTCTCTGGGTCCGGGGAAACGGGGCTTCATCCGTCCCGGTCAGGGACTTGTCCTACGCCGCGTGCTGGGATATCATTCGGCGGCTCAAGGCGGTGAGCTCGGTGATGTCGAACGGCTTGTCCAACACCGCCACCACGCCCGCCCGCTCGGCCCGATCATGAATCTCGTCGCTGCCGAACGCCGTGATCACCACGACCGGCGGCACCAGCGGACTGCGGCTCAGGTTCTCCAAGGCGGCAAGGCCGTTCCAGCCGGGCATCCTGACGTCGGAGACCACCAGGTCGAAGGGTTTCAAGGCGGACTTCGGTAGCAACGAAGTCGCGATCACCTCGAGCAGAGAGCCACCGTCGCCCACAGTTACGACCTCGCACCCGTCCTCCTCGAAAGCCCAGAGCAACATGTCCCTGAAGACCCAATCGTCCTCCCCGATGAGCACACGCGCAGGTCGGCGAAGAGCCTGAATTGCACCCTTCGACGCATCCCTCGCGGGGATGCTTTGCGAATTGCTGTTCATTTCCATGGGGCACCTCTCTATGTCTTGCGAGCTGCATCCGACATGCCACGTGGAAGACGAACATTTCCGGTCCTTCGCTTCCGTCACTAGCCAGACTGGCCGTGGCAACGTGTCTCGCGTGGCATCCCGCCACGGCTAGCGATTTGGCGAACTAGCAGAATCCGCATGCCCGGGCGGCAGGCGAGCAACCCCAATAGCGCAATCGCTGTGGTGAGCGTTGCCGTATGCCGCACAAGAGACGCCGCATGGGTGGACCGTCCAGCGCCGTCATGATCGCGCAAGCCCTTCTCTGGCCCAGGACGCGGCAGGCGGGCGATCCGCGCAGCCATGGGGTCCACCTACCCCAGGATGTCCCCCTGTGCCAGAATCGGCGTAGCCGTCCGAGCCTCAATCGTCGGGTGGTCCAGATCTTGCGTTAACCCAAAGACCGCCACCATGAAGCTGGCAGCAAAACTGATCGCGGTGACCATCTTGGCCGTTTTGGCGGTTTTTGCCGGGCGTGGCTATCAGAACGCCCGGCGGCAGATGGCACTATCCGAGGCCGACGCCCGCGAGAATGCATGGCTGGTCGGCCGTGCCTTGCGCCCAGCCCTCGTCGACGTCTGGCGCCGCGAAGGCGAGCAGCGCGCCCTGGAGGTATTCTCGTATGCGCGCCAGAGGGTTCGCGTCGCCAGTCCATGGGATCTGCGCTTCATCCCGCGCTCCAGCCAGGACCGTCCGGACAGTGAGCCGCTGGCTCCACGCACCCAGTTGGAGAAGGTCTGGGAGGGGGACGAGGTCACGCTGGTCGTGCCAGTTTCCGGGACTGAGCACCTCGTCACCTACCTGCCGGTCCAGATTGAAGATCGCCCGCTGGGAGCGCTGGAGGTTTCGGGACCGCTCACGGTTCGCGACGAAAGATTCAAGACGGAGATGATCCAGATCGTGCAACGCACGGCTCTGGGAGCACTGGTTGCCGTCCTGTCGATCACGATTGTGGGTTTCATGTTTGTCGGGCGACCGATGCGACGCCTGGTGGACAAGGCGCGCAGAATCGGCGCGGGTGACTTGAGTGGTCCGCTCGACCTGCGCCAGCACGACGAGATCGGCGTCCTGGCGCACGAGATGAACGAGATGTGCGATCGCTTGCTGGCCGCGCAGAAGAAGCTCGCCGACGAAACCGAGCGGCGTCTCGCGGCCGGCGAGCAGCTCCGGCACGCAGATCGGCTCACCACCGTCGGGAAACTGGCATCCGGCGTGGCCCACGA
>PMIX01000036.1 GCA_003158395.1 Myxococcales bacterium
CCTTTCAGCTCGATGAAAACCAGCGGCAACCCGTTCACGAACCCGATCAGGTCGGCGCGCTTCTCGTAGATTTCGCCCTGCACCCAGAACTGCTGGGCCACGAAGAAGTCGTTCTTCTCGGGCTGGTCCCAGTCGATGACCCGCACCGTGCGGTCCTCGTCGCCGTCGTCCTCCGCTGCGCCAGGCACGCGAACCTTCACCCCGGACTGCACCAGTCGGTAGACCTCGCGATTGGCCGCCACCAGGGTCATGGCGGATCGGTCCCTGGTCAGCTCCTCGATGGCCTGTTCCAGCCCACTGGCTGGCAGCCCCGGATTCAGCTTGGCCAGGGCCACGCGCAGGCGCCGCAACAAAACCACCTCGCCCTTGTGTTCGCGGCCGAGCGTGCCCTGCTCGCCGAAGACCTCGTACATGACATCGGCGGCGTCCCATCCCAGCGAGCGGAACAGATCGATGGCCGCCTGTTCGACGTGTTCTTCTTGGACAGGCGGGGTCACTTGGTCACCGTCGGCATGCGCAAGGCCCTATGATGCCGCGGGTTCGAGCGGCAGGGAAGAAACGTCGATGTCGCCGGAGATCAGGCGGGGGAGGAGAAGATCGCGGGTGGCACGGAGAATGTCCCTGGCCTTCGCTAGAGTCTCCGTCTGGCGCAGAAAATCGTCAGCGAGCGCCTCAAAGTGATGGACGAGCCCAACGGGCGGAATTGCGACGTTGAGAGCGTGGGCATGGTTGCGGTTCAAGGTAGGGACGGCGGCGCCGCCATCCATTCCTTTGAGATCCAGGTTTGAAAGAAGGAAGTAGGCAAACACAGGCCGCACCGACCTGAACTCCTTGACCCAAAGAGCGGTGTTTAGCGGCCAGTAGTCTTCACGCACAAATAGAACCGTGCCGAGCGAACCGCTGCGGCCGGTAACTACACCTGGACCTTTAGCCTTTGCGATCTCGTGGGTGCCGACGACGCCGGTGGCTGCGTAGATTGGAACTGTCCCCGGAACGCGGGCGCCCACAGGGAGATCGAAGCCCCTCTGCAGGACAAGTGCGCTGTCCAACCTGTCCACTCGCCAGTCCGCCGGAATCATGCCAAGAGGCGATTTGACGAACTTGGTCTTCTCGTGGCCAGGGAAGCGGAAGTTCACGAACCACTCGCGGTAGAGCAAGCGGGCCATCTCCTCCAGAATTTCGATCCGTTTCGTGTCGTTCTCGACAAGTTCGTCGTAGGCGGACAGGAGGCCGACGATGCGCCGTTGGATCGCCTCGGGTGGCACAGCAATCTCAAGCTCCTCAAAACGTGACTTGTTGAGAATCGGGGTTCTCACCCCGACCGAGCCAAGGTTCTTGAGTTCAGCCTGACGAGTACACAGGTGGTAGTAGAGAAACTCAGGGAGCACCTCTCCTGTCGGAACAACCGTGTTGAGTTGCTGATTCGTAAAGGACGGTCGAGTGACCAAGACGGCCTTGCCCATCTGCCAGCCGATACAGGAGACAGCAACGCTTCCCTCGGGAACCTGGGATGAGTTGACCAGGTTTGCCCCCTTCTCGGAAAGGCCACGCTCAGTTCGATCCAGCACGCGACGGCCGTCCATGTCCGTGGGCGTGATAAATGGATAGGCGTCGCCAAACACATCGCCAGCTGCCGTCGGGGGAGTTCTGCCAGTGACGACGCGACCAAGTTCGCCAATTTGACGAGTCTTCCATCCTCGAACTGTGATCACCGTCCCATCTCCAAGAGTTCGGCAGCGTTCTGTGAGATCCGTTCTTCCAACTCCCGTGCCTCCGCGTTCAGCGTTTCAAGCTGCTCATTCAATTCCCCCAGTCTCTCCTTGAAGTCGACGCCGTCGTCCTCGCGCTCGGTCACGCCCACGTAGCGGCCAGGATTCAAACTCCAGCCCTGCGCTTCGATCTGTTTGAGCGTGGCAGCCTTGCATAGTCCGGCCACGTCGGCGTACTTGCCCTTGGGAAAATGCTGTTTGGTCAGCTTAGCGCTGCCGTGCCGGTTCTCCGGCTCTTCCCCGCGGAAGATGCGCACGATGTTGCCGAGGAACTCGACCTGCTCCGGGGTCATCTCGCGATGAGCGCGGTCCACCTGAACAAACTGCTGGCGGGCGTCGATGAACAACACTTTGTCCTTGCGGTCCCCGCTGGCCTTGCCCCGGTCGAGGAACCAGAGCGTCGCGGGCAAGGTCACCGTGTAGAACAAGTTGGCGCTCATGCTGACGATCACGTCCACCGTGCCAGTGGCGAGCAGCTTCTTGCGAATCTCCAGCTCGCTGCCGCGCGCATCTCCCGCGCTGTTTGCCATGACGAACCCAGCCCGACCCTTCGGCGTAAGCGGGCTGTAGAAAAGCTGAATCCACAGGTAGTTGGCGTTGTCCGCAATGGGCATGCCAAAGGGGTAGCGTTTCTTGTCGTCCTTGATGCGGTCCTTGTCGACGGCATTCTGGTTGAACGGCGGATTGGCCATCACGAAGTCGAACTTGCCCGTGGCCTGGTGGGGATCTTCGTAGTAGCTGTTGGCCTCCTTGATGTCGCCAGACAGGCCGTGCACCGCCAGGTTGATCTTGGCCAGGCGAAGGGTGTCCTCCATCTTCTCGACGCCGCAGACCGAAAGCTCTTCCGCGGGGCGTTTGCGGTGCTCGGCCACGAAGTTCGCGCTCTGCACGAACATGCCGCCCGAGCCGCAGGCCGGGTCGTAGATGCGGCCGTGGAAGGGCTCGATGATCTCGACGATGAGGCGCACCACTGAGTAGGGCGTGAAGAACTCGCCGCCCTTCTGCAAGGTCTGCGGCGCGAAGTTGCCCAGGAAGTATTCGTAGATGCGGCCGAAGACATCGCCCTGCACGTCCCTGGGGATGGTGCCGAAGGTTTTCAGCAACTCCTTGAGCGTGCGGGCCTCGAAGCGGCCGTAAGCCCTGGGCAGGGCGCCCTTGAGATCGTCGTTGTGGTCCTCGATGGCCTTCATGGCCGCGTTCACGGCCTTGCCGATGTCGGCGCCCTCGGGCAACTGCAACAGGGTGTCGTAGCGGGCTTCGTCTGGCAGGTACACCACGTGGAGCGCGTGGTATTCGTCCTTGCCCATGCTGCCGCGCCGCCGGCTCTTCTTCTCCAGTTCCTTCTGCGCCTCGGCGAAGCGCTGGTCGGCATAGCGCAAGAAGATCAGCGCGAGCACCGGCGCCGAATACTCGCTCGGCTTCAGGCT
>PMIX01000411.1 GCA_003158395.1 Myxococcales bacterium
GTGACTACATCCTCGTCGTGGATCTCGCCGTGGGACTCGCGTTTCTACACATGGACTTCTGTCTTTCGGCGGCGGCTGCGGCCGTATTGCCTCGCCCGCGCAGCGGTAGAGGCCGCCGACCGAAGGTCGGCGGGAGAGGGTCCGCGCGCACGGAACGCCAGCTCCGTGCTTGAAGCCTTGTCTCCCCTCACCCGGCGCGCTGCGTGCGCCGGCCTCTCCCCGCTGCGCTCCGCTTCGCGGGGCGAGGCATGTGGCCGCCGGGTCGCCTGCTGGAGCCGTGACCCTGACCCCTGGCGAGGCGCGATGAAAGTCCCCCTGCTGGACGTGAAGGCGCAGAACGCGCCCTTGCGTGGCCCCCTGCTTTCGGCCATGGGCCGCGTGATGGACAGCGGGGGCTTCATTCTGGGGCCCGAAGTCGAGGCCTTCGAGAAGGAGCTGGCCGCCGCGCTCGGCGTGACCCGGGCCATCGGCGTGTCGTCGGGGACCGATGCCCTGCTGGTCGCGCTGATGGCGCTGGGTGTGGGCCAGGGCGACGAAGTGGTGACCACGCCACTCTCTTTCTACGCCACGGTGGGCTGCATAGCGCGCCTGGGCGCGCGTCCGGTGTTCGCGGACATCGAGCCGGAGAGCTTCAACCTGAATCCAGCGGCGGCAGCAGCAGCCTGCGGAACCAAAACCCGCGCCGTGATCCCGGTCCACCTGTTCGGCCGGCCCGCGGCCCTTCCCAAGGTCAACCTGCCCGTGGTGGAGGATGCGGCCCAGTCCATTGGCGCCTGCAAGCTCGGCGGCATCATGAGCTGCCTGTCTTTCTTCCCCTCGAAGAACCTGGGTGCATTCGGCGATGGCGGCGCTGTCTTGTGTGACGACGTCGAGATGGCGGACAAGGTCGTCTTGCTGCGCGCGCACGGCAGCCGGCCCAAGTACGTGCACCATGTGGTGGGCGGCAACTTCCGCCTGGATGCCCTGCAGGCCGCGATCCTGCGGGTCAAGCTGCCCCACCTTCCGAGTTGGACCGAGGGGCGGCGGGCGCACGCCGAGCGATACCGCCGCTTGTTCGCGGCCACGCCTGGGATCCCACCCGAGTTGCACTTGCCGTGGGACGTACCTGGCCATATCTACAACCAGTTCGTGATTCGTGCGCCCCGGCGGGACAGCTTGCGCGAGCACCTTTCCAAACAGGGCATCGGGACCGAGGTGTACTACCCGCTGGCCTTGCACCTGCAGCCCTGCTTCTCTGGATTGGGCTATCGCGAGGGCGCCTTCCCGCGCGCAGAGGCGGCCACCAGGGAGGCGCTGGCTCTGCCCATCTTCGCGGAGCTGACCGAGGAGCAACAGGCCTTCGTCGTCACGCAGATTGCGGCGTATTATCGCTGAGAAGAAGATGGTTCGCGTCGCCGTCATCGGAGCCGGAGCCTGGGGCATCAACCACGTGCGCGCCTTTGCGCGCAGCAAGGGGGCGCAACTGAACCTGGTTTGCGACGCCTCGGATGCGTGCCGCGAACGGGCCCGAGCCCTGGCCCCGCATGCGCGTCTGGGCAAGGATCTGCACGACGCCCTGGCGGCGGACGACGTGGACGCGGTCGTGCTGGCCACGCCGGCCAAGGACCACGCCGAGCATACGCGCCAGGCCTTGCACGCGGGCAAGCACGTGTTCGTGGAGAAGCCGCTGGCCCTGAATGCAGCCGACGCGCAGGCAGTGGTAGCCCTGGCTGATGCTCGCCACCTGACCCTGATGGTCGGCCACCTGATGCTGTACCACCCGGCCGTGGGTCGCCTGAAGACACTGATCAGCACCGGCGAGCTGGGGCGAATCTTCTACGTCTATTCCCTGCGGGTGAATCTGGGCCGGGTGCGCCAGGACGAGAACGCGCTGTGGAGCCTGGCCCCGCACGACGTGTCCATGATCAGCTATCTGCTGGACGACGAGCCCGAGTCGGTAAGCGCGCGCGGGGGCACCTACTTGCAGAACGCCATCGAGGACGTGGTGTTCGTGAACCTGAGGTTTCGCAGCGGGGTCAACGCGCAGATCCAGGTTTCTTGGCTGGACCCGCGCAAAGAGCGCCGCCTGACCATCGTGGGATCGCAGAAGATGGTCGAGTTCGACGACGTCCATCCGGTGGAAAAGCTGCGCATCTATGACAAGGGATTCGACCGGCCGCCGCCCTTTACCGAGTACGCGCAGTTCCTTTCCATTCGCAACGGCGACATCCACATCCCGCAGGTCCCCATGGTCGAGCCCTTGGAAGTCGAGTGTCGCCACTTCGTCGAATGCGTGGCACAGGGCAAGCGCCCGCTTACCGACGGCGCATCGGCCCTGCGCGTGGTGCGCGTGCTGGAAGCAGCCCAGCGCTCGCTGGAAAGCCACGGCGCACCAGTCGACGTGTGATCCTTTGGGCGGGTCGGCACGCGGGGCCGTAGGGGCGACCTGCGGTCGCCCGCGGGCTCAAACCGGCAGAGCGGCCAGGAATGCGGACGCGTCCAGCACGCGCACGTCGCCAGCAGTACCCGCCTCGATGGGCTCTCCCACCACCAGAAACTTGTGCTGCTGGCGAAAATGATTCTGCAAGAGCAGGTGTTCGAGGCTTCGCTCCACATGACCAACTTCCAGCATCCTGGAAGAAAGTCAAGACCAACGACCAGATAGCTGGAAGAAAGTCGTGTCGCCGAGTGGAAGGGGCGATCCGCGGTCGTCCGCCTGGACAGGCGCGTGCTCGGGCACCAGCAGTCCGCGCACGGTGCGGCCATCCCCTGCTAAGGCACCGAATATGGGATGCGTACGCCCGGTTCCTTCGTCGAAAAGTCCTTGGCATTCCTTGTTACAAGAAGGCAGTCGTTGGTCCGCGCCGTCGCCCACACGAT
>PMIX01000254.1:0-56379 GCA_003158395.1 Myxococcales bacterium
CCGTACACACGCACCGTTTCGCAAATGGTGCGACAACGGTGGCATGAGGGACGGAACCCCGCGTGAAAGAAACGGGCACGGCGGCTACGACGCCGACGAACGGCCTTGAGCGCGCCTCGTGCGAGCGCGCCATCGCGCGCGGTCTCGACTTCCTTGCCTCGCAACAAGAGGCCGACGGTGCGTGGCGCGGCGACTACGGTGGACCGATGTTCCTCTTGCCGATGTACGTGGCGGCCTGCCACATCGGCAGGAGGAATATCGAGCCCAAGACTCGCGATCGCATGATTGCCTACCTTACGGCAGCGCAATCCGGCGACGGCAGCTTCGGCCTCCACGTAGAAAGCTCCGGATGCCTGTTCACGACGGTCCTGTGCTACGTGGCGTTTCGGCTCCTCGGGCTTCCGGCCGACGACGAACGGGTGGTGAGGGCGCGAGTGTTCATCCACGCGCACGGTACGGCGCTGGCGTGCGCCAGCTGGGGCAAGTTCACGCTCGCGCTCCTCAATCTTTATGAATACGACGGTCTACAACCCGTTCTGCCGGAATTGTGGCTTCTGCCCGCGAGCATGCCGTTCCATCCCAGCCGACTCTGGTGTCACTGTCGGCAAGTGTATCTGCCCATGGCGCACCTTTATGGCATGAGGGCACGGATGCCGGCCGACGAGCTGACGCACGCGCTTCGGCGTGAGCTCTACGATCGGCCCTATGAGAGCATCCGCTTCGCCGAGCACCGCAACACCATCGCCCCAGGTGATGTCTACACGCCGACCTCGTCGGCGTTGGGGGCGGTCAACTTTTTCACGGGCCTCTACGAACGCGTGCATATGCAGGCGCTTCGCAAGCGTGCTCTCACACGGCTCTTTGATCACATCGAGTTCGAGGACCGCGCCACCCAATTCATTCGCATCGGCCCGGTCAATGCCGTGCTCAACACCCTTGTGCACTTCTTCCAGTCCCCGCAAAGCGAGGCGACGGCGCGCAGCTTCGCCGCCCTCGAGGGCTACCTGTGGGATGGGCACGATGGTACCAAGATGAACGGCTACAACTCGACCGCGCTGTGGGACACGGCGTTTGCCGCGCAGGCGATGTTGGAGACGCCGCTATGGTCGAGGCATGGCGATGCACTTCAACGTGCCCACGCTTTTGTCGTCAACAATCAGGTCCTTGAAGATCTGCCGGAGCACAAGCGGTACTATCGGCATCCGAGCCGCGGGGGGTGGCCCTTTTCCGATCGCGCGCACGGCTGGCCCATCACCGACTGCACCGCCGAGGGTCTGACCGCGGCGATGATGCTGGAGGATGCGGGGCTGCCCGCACTTCCCGAGGAACGGATCCTCGACCCGGTCAGTTTGCTCCTCGGCTGGCAGAATCGCGATGGGGGGTGGGCCACCTACGAAAGACAGCGCGGCGGACGCTGGCTCGAGCGCTTGAATCCGGCGCATGTGTTCGGCGACATCATGGTCGATCACTCGTATCCCGAGTGTACGGCCGCGTGTCTTCACAGCCTGGTGCTTTTTCGACAACGCTTCGCCGAGCGCCATGCTCGTCCGTTCGATGCTCTCTTGGGGCGGAAGGTTGGGGCAGCCATCCGGCGCGGCGAGCGCTTCTTGCGCCGCTGCCAACGCGCTGACGGGAGCTGGGAAGGATCGTGGGGCGTGTGTTTCACCTACGGCACGTGGTTTGGCGTGCGCGGACTGAGCGCGGCTGGCGCGAAGAATAGCGATCCGGCGCTCCGACGCGCGTGTGGTTTCCTCCATGATCACCAGAACGCGGATGGTGGTTGGGGTGAAAGCGGTGCGGGCTGCCGCGAACGGCGCTACCTAAACAGCGCCAGTCACCCAGTCAATACCGCGTGGGCACTTCTGACGCTGGTCACTGCCGGCGAAGCACGGGACACACGCTGCGAGCGCGCGGCGCGCTTTCTGATCACGAATCAGCTCGACAATGGCGATTGGCCCCGCCAGTCGCTCTCGGGCGTGTTCAACAAGACGGCGCTCATCAACTACGAGAACTACCGGCGCACTTTCCCCATCTGGGCGCTCGCCCGCTTCGCGGCGGCTGCCGCATAGCTGCGGCTTGTCGAGAAGTTTCCGGCGGCACCGAACTTGCCGACAAGCCGTGGCTACAGCGCTGCGTCCTTCGCGCCCAACGGCGTCCGACTGACGATCACGGGACGGAACTTGTACCCGTAGACGATGGTGCCCTTGCTGCCATCGTCGCGCAGTTTGCGCGTGACCATCTCCACCGGCATCCCAATCTCGATCTTCTCCCCTTCTACGTCGGTCAGCTGGGCGGCTACCAGCGGCCCCTCGACCAGGCGGACCAAAGCAACCACATACGGGGCAAAGTGCTCGAACCCCTCCGGCGGGTGGTGCACGGTCGAGTACGAGTAGACCTCGCCCTTGCCACTGAAAGTGAAGGGGGTCTTAGCGGGAGCGTTGCACTGCGGGCACACGTCACGTGCCGGGAAGATTTTTTCGCCACAGCGGTTGCACATCTCGCCCACGAGCGAGTAGCGGTGTCGCTGTAATCTCCAGTGCCTGGCAATCTCCATGGTAACTTCTTTGCTCCCTGCGGCCGTGGCTGTCAAGAGCCGTAGTGTCGTCGGCGCAACTACTCCACGGCCTCCAGAATGGTGGTCACGACGGTGGCGCCGCTGCCGCCGATATTCTGCGCCATGCCGAGGCGCGCATCACGCACCTGGTTCGCGCCTGCCTGTTCGCGTAATTGCAGCGCCACCTCAATGACCTGGTAGATTCCGGTGGCGCCGACGGGGTGACCGCGCGCCTTGAGCCCGCCCATGGTGGTAATGGGGATCCGCCCACCAAGGGCGATGTCCCCTTCGGCGCCGAGGCGCACGCCGCGGCCACGTTCGGCGAAACCGCACGCCTCGAGCGACAGCACCGACATGATCGTAAACGCGTCGTGAAGCTCGAACAGGTCAATATCCCTGGGCGTGACCTTGGCCTGGCTGTACGCCTTCGTCGCACTGAGGCCTGCGGCTTCAAGTCCGAGCAGATCGCGACGATCGTGCAGGGCGATGGAATCGGTCGCTGACGACGAGGCGCGGATGCGCACCGGCCGCGCGTTGAACGAGCGGGCGAGCGCGGTGGGGCACAGCACCACGGCCGCGGCACCGTCGCACACCGGGGAGCTGTCGAGCAGGTTCACCGGATCCGCGATCATCTTCGCCGTGCGGAAATCCTCGGCCGTAACCGCGTGCGGAAACAATGCACACGGATTGCTCACGGCGTTCTTGTGCGCATTGATGGCAAACGGCGCGAAGTCTCCGTGGCGCACGCCATACTCATGCATGTAGCGCCGCATGAGCAGCGCATTGAGCGCCACGAACGACAACCCGTTCTGCGCTTCGAAATCACCGTCGGACGCCATTGCCAATGCGGCGGTCACCTGCTCGCCAGGGCGATCCGTCATCTTCTCCACGCCCGCCACGACCACGAAATCCGCGAGCTCACCCGCCACCGCGATATAGCCCAGCCGAAGCGCCGCTGCACCCGAGCCGCAGGCCGCTTCGATCTTGACGGCTTCGACCCCACGCAAGCCCACCCAGTCGCTGATGAGCGCGCCCAGGTGCTCCTGCCCATTGAGGGTGCCCGAACACATGTTTCCCACGTAGAGGGAATCCACGCGTTCCACCTGGGCGTCTTTGATGGCGCTTGAAATCGCGTCGGCCGCCAGCTCTTTGAGAGATTTCTCCCAGTGCTCGCCCACCGGGGTCTGACCTATTCCGATAATGGATACATCTCGCATCTTGGTCTCGAATCGTTCGTCTTGGCGTCCTCGAGTGTCACAGCGATCGCACGGCTACTCCATGCGGATTTTCTCCCGATGACGCGCGTACGTGGCGTAATCGATCTCATGGCGCCGGGCAACATAGTCGAGCGTACTCAGCGCGTACGTCCGGCGCGTGTCTATCGCGTCGGTCACGCGCAGGTCGAAGCCGTCGCTGCCTGCACCACTTCCGAAGGACACCATGAGCACGCGCTCACCGGGCTGCGCCACATCCAAGACGCTCGTGAGTCCGATCATCGCGGCACCCGCGTAGGTGTTGCCGATCTCGTTGACCAGCAACCCCGCCTCGAGCTGTTCACGCTTGAAGCCCAGCTCACGGCCCGCTTTGCGCGGGAACTTGGTGTTGGGTTGATGGAAGATGACGTGGGCATAGTCGGCGGGCTTGCGGCCCAGCGCCGCCATGATCTCCGACGCTGCGGCGAGCACGTGGCGGAAGTAGCCGGGCTCACCCGTGAAGCGACCCGCGTGGGCCGGATAGTGCTCGTGCTGGCGGCGCCAGAAATCCGCCGTGTCGGTCACGTACGAGGTCGAGCCCTCGAGCACCGCGACTGATTCCTCGGCCGGCCCGACCAGAAATGCGGCGCCGCCCGCACCGGCCGTGTACTCCAGCGCGTCGCGCGGTCGTCCTTGCGCCGTGTCCATGCCGAGCGCCAACGCGTAGTCCGCCATCCCCGAGCCAACGAAACCCAGGGCAGCCTGCATCGCCTCAGTGCCCGCCTTGCACGCGAACTGCCAGTCGGCAGCCAGGGTGTGCGGCACGGCGCCGATGGCCTCCGCGACAATCGTGCTGGTCGGCTTGACGGCGTAGGGGTGACTCTCACTGCCAACCCACACAGCGCGGATGCGCAATGGATCGATGGCGGCGCGCTTGAGCGCGTTGCGCGCGGCCTCAAGGCACATCGTCGCCACGTCCTCGTCGAGACCGGGCACCGATTTCTCTTTGACGGGTGGCATGCATCCCTGCTGGCCGTCCCACATCCGGCTGATCTCGCTCCCGGGCAGGCGATAGCGTGGCACGTAGGCGCCATAGCCAACGATGCCGACGTCGCGGTGCGGTTTCATGACGTTCATGGGCAGGATCCCTGGCTTATCACGTCCTGAGCCCCTGCTGTAGCAGGTTGGGGGAGGCCGCTGAACGCACGCAGAGATCGAGCGCTCCTTCGAGCTCTGTCAGGTCGATTTGTGTGTCGCGGCAGGGCCCGTTCGGCCGCGTGTTCGCGATTCCCAAGACCGAGAGCTTGTGACGAACATCGCGGATGCCACTCAGAAGATCGCGCTCGCAGGCCACGCCAATAACGACGCTCGGTCGCTTCTCCCGGATGCGCTGGCGGGCCTGCTCGCCCCCGGCCACGATTGCCACCTCGACGCCGCGCGTGCTCGCCAGGGTTCGCGCTTGGTCGAGTTGCTCCTTGCGCAGGCAGCGCGGCAGGAGAATGAGCACCCGTTGCGGGGCGATGCCCTGCGGGGCCAGGCGTACTAGGGCATTGTTGGTGCGAATGAAGGCGTGCGCCAGGCGATCCTTGTTGATCGACAAGACGCGACCCAGCCAGAAGACGCGGCGTTCGACCATGGCGAGGATCCGACGAGCCAGCGACGACGCGCGCGTGCTGCGCGGCCAGCCGGTGAGGAGCATGAGGGCCACGAGTGCGAGCGCCACGCTGAGCGCTGTAAGAAGGATCGCCAAGAGAACGAGCAGCACGGTGGGTGCCGCCGCATGCCACTCGGCGAGCCGCGGCGCCACCAGGTACCACGAGAAAAAACTCGCCGCCACCGTGACGACGAGAAATCCCACAATCAGAGCGAAGAAGAGACGCTTCGGTGCTGCCGCGTCGGGTGTGGCATGGCCATCCCAGTCGCGCCACTCGTCGCCCAGTTTCGGGCTCCGCTCCCCATCGATAGGGTTCGCGTCTGCATGCACGGCCCCGAGTTCCTAGCAAGAAACGCACCCCACGCAATGATGTTCTTGTCGTACACGCTGCGTTGTCAACTCTACGATAGATGACAGGGGGATAGGCACGACTGCGCGCAGATTGCCATAAGGGGAGGCGCCCTGCGCACTGGGCGCCTCCGCACAGTAGTGCAAAATCGCACGTGCGGGGCCGGTGATCCCCAAGAACTTCGGGCCGGCCATCGAACGCTGACGGAACCCGCTTGAACCCTTGCGCCTGGGCTCTTGCGCATCCGGGGACTCTCTCGAGGGCGCAATTCTCAATATGGCACCCTTCCGGCGACACAGCCCCACGCATGCGCGCGTCCCTTCAGGGTGTTCAGCCGTTTGCGGACGCCTGACACCGACAGGCCCACCTCGGCAGCCACCTCCTCCAGTGTCAGCCGGTCCACGTAGAGCAACACTGCCATGAGTCGGGTAGAGGCCGGCTGGCCACCAAAAATATGGTCCAACGCTCGGCGCGCCAGGGACAGGGTTTCGGCGTCGTCGTCCAGCGATGCGATGCGCATCAACAAATCGTGGTCTGGGTGCTCTGGTCTGCGGCGTTCACTGCGCAGGCGGTTGAGACACACATGGGTCGCGGTGGTCAGCAGGAGGCCTGCTCGCGATCCCGCGTGCAATCGGCTTTCTCGTCGAAGCAGTTCAACGAAGACGTCGTGCGTGGCATCCAGGGCTTTGTTGTCGTCCCGCAGCAGGGCCCGACAGCGACGCAAGACCATGGGTCCATGCGTCCGGTAGAGGCTTTCGATGTCCACTGGCATGCGGGCTTTCTATTTGGGAAACACCAGCACGGTTCGCACCGACAACGGACAGAGAGTCATGCGCGCGAGCATTGTGGCGCCCGACGTGAGCTGGCGAATTTCAGACAAAAGACGACAGGAATTACTAAGACTCGCATTGTCATGGCGGTGGCGCTCCGTTGTCGTCTCGGGGACGCGACTGCAATTCCTATTCCTGATTTGACCGTCAGTGCTCCTTGCGGTCGCCGAGGCAGCCACGGATCAATGCTGCCGCTGCTCAAGGGCGTTGCGGATCTTTCACAGGACTGTGCTGCCTAGCAACAGGTGCTCAGTTCTGTCAGCGCTGGAACCCGCTGATGTGGAAGTGCTGACCCTCACACGCGCAGCCTGGCCGGACCTACTTGCCTGCGGGATCGTGCCGGCCCAGTTCTTTAATCTTCCTCTTGAGGGCGCGTTTCTGCTCGTGAAGAGCGTGGTGTTCTTCGTGATGATGGTGCCAGTGCAGCTTCTCGCCAGGCAGGCGTGTCTCGATCTGGACTCCACCGAACAGGACACGTCCTCGCACCCTCAACACTGGCGCAGATGGATCGGGATTTGCGGGCGCGCGGTTGAGGTTTTCGAAGCCACCCAGGATCGCCACGCCGTGGCACTCCACCGCCAGGGTCGGGGGCACGATGATCTGCACACCGCCAAACACGGCCTTGACTTCCACCTCAATCACGCCGTCTGGGAAGAGCGCCTCGCGCAGATCCACCTGTGCGCCGCCAAAAACCGCCTTGATCTTCAGCCGGCGGGGCAGCGGGTGCGGTCCCGAGATCTGGTGGCCACCGAAGATGGCAACGATCTCCTGATGTTCAGGATAGCTGCTGGCGTGGGCGAGCNNCGTTCAAATTCGTCCATGTTCAGGCGGTCGTGGGCGAAGGCGTCGGACAAACGGGCGATGACCTTTTCGCGTTCGGCGATGAGGCCTGGGGGAGAGAGCGCGGTGCGAGGAGAGTCGGCCATGCAATTTTGGCCATCATAGCGCTGATCGCGGGTGTCAGATCTCTCCTTCGCAGCAATCAACCCACGACCTCCAGAAACTCTGCGATCACGCGGATGTCGCCGGACTCGGAGCTCATGCGCAATGGCTTGAAGGCCGGGTTGTCGGGGCGTAGCTCGATCTCGGCGGCGCCACCGTCGGGCCCAGTCTTGGCCACGCGCCAGCGTTTGAGGGTGTAGCTGCCGCCGGTTTCCGGGTCGGTGTCGGTTCGCAGTTGTACGACCACGCGCCGGCCGTCGAGCGCCGCAGCGGCAGGCGCCACGCCATCGGGAAACAGCCGAAACAAGGCCCAGCAGCCGTCCGGGATCGCGGTTTCCATCGAATGCCCGGTCACCTTGGCCACGAACATGCGGCGATCGGGGATGTGCTGGGCATGTACCTTGGCCCAACCGATAATCTGCGGCGCCTGCGACTCGCCAAACCCGCCGGCCGCCGCGGCCAGGTCGTGGACCGGCAGGGCGGTTCGGTATTCTTCGACCGCCGGGACGCTGTCCACGATCTCCAGTTTCGACGCTTGACCGCTCAAATCCATCTTGGGCAGCAGGGGAAGCGTCTCCTGGTGGCGTAGCAAATCCCCGATCTCCTTGCGCGACTGGTGGCCCCACCACGTGATGTCCGTTCGCCCGGCGGGATTGTTCTCCAGCAGCAGGATGTAGTGCCATGGCTCGCGGTCGTGTTCAGTCAGCAGCTCGCAATAGCGCTGGCCGCGCTGGGCTTTCGCCTTGTCGCGCTCGTCGTAGCGGCCCTTCACCTCGATGATGAAGTTGTGGAAGACCTCGCCGATGCGGGCGCGGGCAATGAAGTCCGGGTAGTAGTGCGACAGCAGGCCCTGCCAATCGTATTCAATGAAGTACCCTACGCCGCTTCTGTGATTGTAGACCCAGCCGGTCACATCCTTGGCCTGGTCCAGCAGGCGCGCCACGGCTTCCTCGTCCGCGTTCTCGACCGCCGCCCGGTCGTAGCAGCTCTTCTTGGGGGACTCGACCACATGCTTCTTCAGCGCCTGATAGCCGGCAAGCTCGTCAGTCTTTCGTTCCGAAGTCTGGGCCTCGGTGGTTCGCCGTTCGGCGGTGATTGCCTCCTGCAAGCAGGGCATCAGCGCCTTTTTCACAGCGGCGATGACCTCGGCCCGCGCCAGGTTGCCCAGCGCGATGCGCGCGTGCGGTCCCTCGGGGATGCGATCGAAATAGATGGGAATGCCCATGGGCAGGTTGAACGTCTTGCGCTCCAGGAATTCGCGCACGATGCCCTTGACCGCCGTCTTGTGGTGAAAGCTGGCGCGCATCTCGCGCAGCATGGGCACGGCCATGGCCACTTCGATGATGTGGTCGAAGTCGCGGTAGGAAGGCACCTCGGGAATCACAAACACCTGGCCGTCGGTTTCGGCAGCGGCCAGCGCCTCTTTCAGGTAGGTGTGGATCTCGGTGTCAGCAATGTCCTCCAGCCAGGGCAAGCGCGGCGAAAGCGCCGGCACGCGCTCGGGGTCGAACGACTTGCGCCAATCCGGCACCACCTCGCGCATCCCCTCGAAGCGCACCAGGCGCACGCCGGCAGCCTCGCGTTCGGACAGATCTGGCTTCTGCAAGATCGGGACGTATTCGCGGCTGTGCTCGATCTCGTCTGACGACTTCAGATCTACGATGTCGTGGATCTGGTCGATGATGCTGCGGAAGGAGGGGTGCTCGATGACATACAGCTCCTCCTTCTGCATGGACGCGGCGCCGTCCTCGTCGAGCAAGGGAGGGTGCATCTTGCGCAAACCCCGACCTAGCGTCTGTTCGGTCAGTCCAGGGTGCGCGGGCAGCTTACCGGATCGTAAACCTTCAAATTGAAATCGCGCTCGAAAGCAGGCGGCACCACGGGATCCGAGAAGAAGACCGAGGTTTCGCCGGTGGGCGGTGCAAAGTCCTGCAGCAGCCGGTCCTTCACGAACAGGTTGGGCGCGATCAAGATCGCGTGCTGGCCAAAGCCGAGCTTGCTCTCGCCTTCCAGGACCGCGTTCAAATAGGCCCACGCGATGATCAGGCTCATCATCTTGGTCTTGCCCGACCCGGTGGCAAGCTGGCCGCCCAGCTTGGCCCACGGATCATGCTGCGGCCCCAGCGGCTCGACCTCGGCCAGCGTGTACAGATCCTCGGTGCGCCGGATGCCGCGGACTTCGTACAGATAGATGAGTGTCTCGACCAGGCGCCGCTCGTGCGGCCAATACTTGAAGGCCCGTCCATCGTGCAGCAGGTGCGGCTCGTGCCGGAACCAGTGCTGGAGCAGGTGCATGGTGGTATCGCTCACCGCCTGCTCGCCGGCGCCGGCCGGCTGATAGCGCGGGGCCTCGATGGGATAGGGATCTGCTGCGCTCTCCAGCGAGAAGCCGCGCCAGGTGTCCACCAGGCGGGCCACCTCGGCGATCACGCGCGCCTGGCCGCGCAGGTCTGAGATATTTGCGGGTCGGTCGAAGAGGCTCATCACTTCACCGGAACCTGGACAGTGGCGATACCGTCGTTGCCAAACACGTCGGTCACCTTGGCCGCGATCCAGTATTGGCCGGGCTGCGCGTACTTGAACTCCGCCGTGAAGACCAACGGATCGCTTTCACCCTTGCCCTTGCGCGACCGGAAGCTCTGCCAGTCGGTTTCGAAGATGGGTTTGCCGTCCGGGGCCTGGCGCGAGAAGTAGTCCCAGTCCACGGCCCAGAAGTCGACGAAGCTCTGCCAGGAATTGGTCTTGGCCAGCCACTTCTGTAGCTCTCTTTGTCGCTCCTCCCACTTGGCCTGTTCAGCCTCGGCCTTCTTGCGCGCTCCCGGCGACATGCCATCCGACGGCGCCTTGAACACCGGCCGCTGGCTGGCCAGGAACGACTCGATGTCTACCTCGCAGCGTTCCAGCTTCAAGCTCACTGTGCGGCCCGAGACCTTGGGAGCCAGGACAATGGACAATGGAGCGTAGAACGCCGGCACGGCCATGGATTCGATGGGCGCGTCCGGTGGTCGGTTGAGCAGCTCCATGCGCCGCCGGACCTCGTCGATGGCCTGGGATGGGATCACGCGCACCGTAACCGCGACGGCGGTGCGCTCACTGATGTCCGATTTCTCGCTGCCTGACAGGGTGTCGAAGTCGGCGGAAAGGATCGTCACCGCCTTGCAAGTCGTGCGTTGCGCCTCGCGGGCAATGCTCCACACCTGGCCCGAGGACACGGGGCCATCGAGCGGACCCACGTGAATCCAGGAATTTCCCTTCTTGCCGTGCAGAAGCGGCGAGTGTGCCACCGGCTCGCCGCCGAAGACCTTGATCATCTCGTCGCGGTAGATCGATCGCTTGGTCTGGAAGTCCTGCCATTCTTCGGCCCGCTGGTACACGCCCATGTTTTCTACGGTGAAGGGGCGCACGTTGAAGGTGCCGGGGCTTTTCTGCGGCTTTTCCCTACGGTCGATGTTCTTGCACTTGTCGCACTCGACGTAGTCGTATTGTGGCTTTTCCACTGGCCTGGGTTGCCCATGAAGTTGGATCAGTCGCTTGCGTGCCAGGTGGATGGCGTACTTGCCATTGTCGACGCCGATCCACCGACGGCCCAGGCGTTCTGCCGCCTCGGCCGTGGTGCCTGAACCGAGGAAGCAGTCGAGGACGAGGCCGCTGGGTGGGCTGGAGGCTGAGATGATGCGTCGAGAAGCGCGACGGGTTTCTGAGTTGGGTAGCCGAGCCCCTCTTTCGCCTGCGAGTTCACCGCTGGGAGATCCGTCCATATCGACGTGAGTGGCATTCCCTCGTCGCTGAGGAACCGCTTGAATCTTGGACGGCCACCGCTCTGCGGATAGACGATGAGGCCCTGCGCATCCAGTTTTTTCCATGACCTCCTTTGCGTAGCGCCAACCGGTCGCTGGTGGCTCATGGCCCTTCCATGTGTACATCAGGTTCGGGCGTGACCCGCTCGGACGGGTGAGATTGTCGAGGGTGAATCGGTTTCCCGTCGCAGGATCAATTTGATTGTAGTGGGATCGAACCAACTCAGCGGAATGGGGACCGAAGAGAGTGGAGACGTATGCTCCCGTCGACGCTGCATATGCCAGCACCGTGTCTTGAACGTGGCTGAAACCCTTTGTGTCCGAATGCGCGGTTGTCCTCTTCCAGACGATCTCATTCACGAAATTCTCGTACCCGAACACCTCGTCCATCAGTACCTTCACGTAGTGGACCGCGTGCCAGTCGAGGTGGACGTAGATGCTGCCGGTCGGGGCGAGCAACTCCTTGAGCAGCTCCAGGCGCCGACGCAGCATGGTCAGGAAGCTGTCCAGGCCCTGGCGCCAGGTGTCCTTGTAGGCCAGCACCTCGACCAGCGAGGGCTCCTTCTTGACCTGCACCTCCTCGTCGCCGCCGAGATCGATGTCGATGGTGTTGTCGGCGCGGAANNCGCCAGTCGCGGGTGGTCGGATCTTTCTCGTCGAGCAGTGTCTGGAGAGCGACCAAGTTGTCATTCGTCCAAATGAGGCGATTCGGCGGCAGCGTGGTCACGTCCCGCGCCTCCACCGTGCGCGTGTCGATCCCCGCCAGCTCGCCCCCGCGATCGACCGCTCGCCCCGGGCGCACGATCTCCACCACCTGCGTGGGCACCGGCAGCGCCATCTCCTTGCGCCACATGCCCTGCCAGGCCAGCCGTGGCTTTCTCGGCGTCACGTCGAGGGTAATCTCGTCACCCTGGTTCACCATCGCCGACCCCTCACCCTCACCCTCTCCCCGCACGCGGGGAGAGGGAACCGGAAAATCGGTGCGACTTCCCACTTCTCCCGGCTCGCGAGGAGAGGGAATCGGAGCAGCAGAGCCGCGACTTCCCATTTCCTGCACGCGGGGAGAGGGAACGGGAAATCGCGGTCCCGGCGCTCCGGTATTGGCGGGCAAACTCGGCGCTCCGGTTCCCTCGCCCCGCGTCCGCGCGGGGAGAGGGCTAGGGAGAGGGGCCGGTGGCTCCAGCACCGGGAAGCCCTGCCAGGGCAGCGACACCTGCACGGGCTTTGGCGGGGCGGGTGCGGCGGCCTCCTCGGCACGCACCTTCTTCGCCTTGGGCTCGGGCTGCTCTGCCTCGCCCTCGTCATCATCCCCCCGCTCTGCCGCCAGAATCCGATCCACCAGCACCTGCTTTTCCCGTCCCTCGGCTGAGATCCCAACCGCAAAGCAGATCGATTTCAGCGTGTCCCGCGAGAGCAGCGCCAGAATCTTCTCCAAGATCCCGCGCTTCTTGCTGCCCGCCACCACGTCCATCATCTCGTCGAGCCGCATGCCAGTGGTGACATCCAGCTCCAGCGCCTTGCCGACTTCCAACAATTCAACTCGGGTGAGTGCCCCGAGAGCCTTTCTCTTGAACGTCATGCTTTTCTCCGGCGGCCCGCACGAGCGGACGCCGCGCCATGATACTCCCCCGACTGACACGGACGAAGGGGTCAGACGCGACGAAACGGGGCGACGACGATCGCCGGGGCGCAGTCTGGCTTCGCCCGAGCCCATCGGGCCAGAAGGGCGTTCCTGGACCAAAAGACTTCCGATCGAATCCGTGGCAAGATGATAACCAGACGATGACGATGTCTTCCGCGCTCTACATGACAGTGCCGCAGCACATGCCGGACGTGCTTTTCAGCGATGGGCTCGCCGATCCGCACAAGACTGCGACCTTCTTGCAGTTCAACAAGGGCGATGTGGCCACGGCCACGGGCGTGCCCCGCAGGATGGTCCACCTTGACGCAAAAATCACAGAAGAGTTGCGCGCGCGGCTGACCGAAATTACGACGATCTGTGCGCTCGTGTTGGAGCACTTCGACGGTGACCTCGACAAGACGCATCTGTGGTTCACGACGCGGAACCCACTGCTAGGAAATCTTTCGCCTCGCGAGATGATTCGCTTTGGGCTCTACCGGAAGGTCTTGCGATTCGTGCAAGAAGCGCGAGGCCAGGAACCGCCCAGCGTATCGTGACCCGGCGTGCTCAAAAGCGGCATCGTCGCCGTCAGCGTGGCCAACCAGCGCCACGCATCCGTGTGGAGCATATTTTCGACACCTTCACGTTGGAGGATCTTCGCAGAAAGCCTCGCCTCAAGGATGAGGTCCTTCAATACGTGTGGGAGTCCTACTCCGCCCTTCAGCACCAGCGCTCGGCGGTGGCCGAAGAGATTACGGGGGCGCTGGCCCGCGCGGCGGGCGGTCCGTTTCCGTTCAGCCGTTGGGTGCGAGTTGTCGACTACCAGTTCACCAACCACCCGCTGTCAACGGCCGGGAGTGTCAAGTCGATGACAGGCGGGCGGTTCAACATCGGCGACATCGATCCCATGAAATTCGCGCCATTCCCTGCCCTCTACCTCGCATCAGACCGCGACACGGCACTGGCCGAAACATTGGGCCAGCCCACACCGAGCAGTTGCTGGAACTGCTGCGAGAGGGACGGCGCATGGGTGGNNTCCAAGGAGCCCCCTAAAGGACTATGAAGCTCCTGCTTGATGCCAACGCCGCCCGATCCGCGTAGCGTTCAGTGAACGTCCGCCAGAACCACCGGCCCCAGGCGCAAGATCTCGACCTGCGTCCCGCGCACGCGGGCCAGGGTGCTGGGCCGACCGCCTGGTGTCGCGCCGCCGTCGAGGATCGAGCAGATCGGCGCGGCGAAATAGGCCGCGACTTCACTGGTTGTGCGGGGTGGCGCTGCGCCTGCGGGATTGGCGCTGGTGGCGGTGATGGGGCGGCCAACTGCCACAACCAACGCTTGGGCGAGCGGATGTGGCGATACACGAACCGCCACGCAGCCGTCAGCCACAATCGACGCGGGCAAGCCCGGACGCGCTGGCAAGGCCAAGGTCAACGGGCCAGGCCAGTGCTGCGCCATCAGGCGTTCGGCCAGCGGCGAAACTTCACTGCACAGTGAAGACAACATCTCGCGGCCGGAAATCAGGAGTGAGAAGGCTTTCTCGGCTTCGCGGCCTTTCAATGCGCGCAGTTTAGTCAGTGCCGCCTCATTGAGCGCATCGACCGCCAGGCCGTAGAAGGTCTCGGTCGGAAAGGCGACGACCTCGCCGCGAACGATCGCGGCTGCTGCTGCAGCGACGTCTACCACTTCTCTCGCACTTCGGCGTCGGCCTCCAGCACCTTCTGCAAGCGCACCTGGCGTTCCGCGGCCACGGCCTTGGCGAGTTTGGCATCGCCAAGTGCGATGATTTGCGCGGCCAGCAGGCCCGCGTTCTCCGCGCCGCCAATGGCCACAGTCGCCACTGGAATCCCCGGGGGCATCATGGCCGTGGACAGAAGCGCGTCCATGCCTTGCAGGCTGCCGGACGCAATGGGCACGCCAATGACCGGGTGGGTGGTGTGGGCCGCGACTGCGCCGGCCAGGTGGGCTGCGCCGCCGGCGCCGCAGATGAAGACCTTGGTGCCCGCCTTGGCCGTGTCGCGCACATAGGCCGCGGTCTGTTCGGGTGTGCGATGGGCCGACAGCACGCGCACGTCCACACTGAGGCCGAGCTTACGGCAGGTCTGTGCCGCTGGCCTCATGATCTCGAGGTCCGACTTCGATCCCATCAAAACGGCTACGTCGCTTCCCAGCTTTCCACTCATGTTCGTCCTCGCAGGCCAATGTCTTTTCGAAAGTGCATGCCATCCCACCGGATGCGGCCAATGCCGTTGTAGGCGCGGCTGCGCGCCTCATCCAAATCTGCGCCTCGCGCGGTCACGCCCAGCACGCGGCCGCCACTGGTCAGCAGGCGCTGTCCATCGCGCTTGGTGCCAGCGTGAAACACGACCAGATCGGTTCCCTCGCCGGCCAGTTGCCCGTCTTCGGCGAGGCCGTCGATGGCATCGCCGCTGCGCACCTTGCCTGGATAGCCGGCGGCTGCCAGCACCACGCACACTGCGATGCCGGGCGACCAGGTCGGCGAGCGGGCAGGCAATGTTCCTTGGGCCGTGTGGAACAGCCAAGGCAGAAGGTCATCTTCCATACGCGGCAACACGGCCTGGGTTTCGGGATCGCCGAAGCGACAGTTCCACTCGATGACCATGGGACCGCGCTCCGGCGTCAGCATCANNGTTCGAGCGATGTGCTCAGCGAGAGCCGCATCCACCAGCGGCGATGGTGAATAGGCGCCCATGCCGCCCGTGTTGGGCCCGCGATCGTCATCGAAAACGGCTTTGTGGTCCTCGGCTGTGGCCAGCAAAACGAAGCGTCCACCGTCACAAAGGGCCATCACGGAACACTCGCGGCCAGTCAGGCGTTCTTCAATCACCACGCGTGCGCCGGCCTCGCCGAAACTGTGTCCCACCAGCATGGCGCGGGCCGCGGCTCTGGCCTCGTCGTGTGAAGACGCGACCACCACGCCCTTGCCCGCACACAGCCCGTCAGCCTTGACCACGACATCGCCTGGTTGCGCGTCGATGAAGGCCTCGGCTGCCGCGAAGTTGTCGAAGCTGCCGTAGGCCGCAGTGGGCACGCCGGCACGCTTCATCAGATCCTTGGCGAATCTCTTGGATCCCTCGATCTCGGCCGCTGCCTGCGACGGGCCAAAAAAGGCGATGCCCCGCTTGGCAAAGGCATCGCCCAGTCCCTTGGCCAGCGCCGCTTCGGGGCCGCACACCACAAAATCGACGCGCTCGCGTTCGGCCAGGGCCAGGAGGTCAGCCACCGCCTCGGCTCCCACCGGCGCCAAGGTGACCTTGCCCGCGCCTGGCCCCTTGCCGCGGCCAAGGGCAACGATGCCGGGGTTGCCTGGCGCGGCCAGCAGGTGATCACAGAGGGGACTCTGCAGCAGTTTCCAGGCCAGTGCGTGCTCGCGCCCGCCCGAGCCGACCAGTAGAATCCTACGTCCCATCTGGAGATTCGTCGCAGGGGTCAACCAGGGACAGTCTGGAACTCGCAGACTTTGCGTCGGTGGGTGCGGCAGGCCGAGCGGCCCCTGCAGGCCGGGCGTCGAGCATGAAGTTCGGCGCGCGAATAGCAGCGAAGCGACCGCCCAACATGAACGCGGGCCTTCTGATCACAGGTGGGGAAGCGGCCGGCGCCATCCAGGGCCGCACAACCGGTGCGCTCTTGTCTGACGATTGCGTGGGCCGGAAACCCTTTGACTGTCGACTGTCGTTTGTCAAAGCCGACTCCTTCCTGACCTCGTCCACAACGAAGTCGCAACCGATTTTCCTAGTGCCGGAAGTGGCGCTCGCCGGTAAAGACGAGTGCAATTCTATGCTCGTCGGCCGCGGCGATGACCTCAGCGTCGCGCACCGATCCGCCGGGCTCGATGATGGCGGTGACCCCTGCCTTGGCAGCCTCGTCTATGCCATCGCGGAAGGGGAAGAAGGCGTCCGAGGCGAGTACCGAGCCGCCCAGAGGCGAGCGCGCCTTGGACACCGCCAGCTTGACCGAGTCTACCCGCGACATCTGACCTGCGCCCACGCCCAGGGTGCGGCCGCCGCCCACGAACACGATGGCGTTGGACTTCACGTGCTTGGCCACGCGCCAGCCGAAGTCCAGGTCAGCCAACTCCTGCGCCGTGGGTGGACGCGCCGATACGACTTTGCCAGCCGATGCCGCGGAGGTGGTGATGTCGCTCGACTGCACCAGCACGCCGCCTGAGATGGTGCGAAGGTCGAGCTGTCCGGCCGCGCCTGGCGCCAGCTTGGCGCGCAGCAAGCGCAGGTTCTTCTTGCCGGCGAAGACCTGCAAGGCCTCGGGCGTGTAGTCGGGCGCCACCACGCATTCCAGGAAACCTTCGCCCATCATGCGGGCCAGGTCGGCGTCCGCGGTGCGGTTGAAGGCCACGATGCCGCCAAAGGCAGACACCGGATCGGTTTCCTTGGCCAGNNCTTGATGATGCACGCCGCGGGGGTGCTGAACTCCGCGCACAGCTTCATGGCTGCGTCGAGGTCAAGCAGATTGTTATAGGAAAGCTCCTTACCCTGAAGCACCTCGGCGCTGGCCAGCGACATCCCGGAGGGTGCATCCCACGAATAGAAGGCAGCCTTCTGGTGGGGGTTTTCGCCGTAGCGGAGCACGCGCTCCAGATGCAGCGATGGGTGCATAGTGGCCGGGAAGTCCGAGGTGACGCTGCCGTTGTCCGCCAGGCGACCGAGGTGGCTGGCGATGGCGCCGTCGTAGGCGGCGGTGTGGGCAAAGGCCTTGCGGCAAAGCTCGAAGCGCAACCCAGCCGAGACCTGGCCCTTGCTTTCGATCTCGCCCAGCACACGGTCGTAGTCCTTGGGATCGACCACCACGGCCACACGTTCGTGGTTCTTGGCCGCCGAGCGCACCATGGCCGGGCCACCGATGTCGATGTTCTCGATGACTTCGTCGAAGGCAGCCCCGCGTGCCACGGTCTCGCGGAATGGGTACAGATTCACGACCACCAGATCGATGGGATCGATCTGGTGCTCCTTCATCTGCTTTTCATGCTCGGGCGTGGGCCGGCCCAGGATGCCGCCGTGCACGCGCGGGTGCAGCGTCTTCACCCGGCCATCGAGCATCTCGGGAAAGCTGGTGAAGTCGCTCACGTCGCGCACTGTCAGCCCGGCCTCACGCAGCGAGCGCGCCGTGCCTCCGGTTGACAGGATCTCGACGCCTAGCTTGGACAACCGGCGGCCGAGATCCACCACGCCGGTCTTGTCAGAAACGGAGATAAGCGCGCGGGTTACCCTACTCATACCTAGGTTGTACCACAGCAGCACGCGCCCAAGGGAGGTGCGATAAAAACAGAACTAGATCGCCGGGTTGGCGGACCGGCGGGTGCGTGACCACAGGCCCTACGCCCGCACGTGCGGCAGATCTGCCGTCTTGGCGCACCGAGACTGGCGGGCGGCCGACAGTCCCTGCCGTCGGCCCGCTGACCCTTGGAAGACCGCCGCGCGCAGCGGTGCTGTAGGTTGCGTCCGCAAATGGTAGATAGGACGGCAACTCTGGCATGGAACGCATACTGGTCATAGAGGACGAAGGGGACATCAGACAGGTTCTCGAATACAACCTGCGGCAGGCCGGCTACGACGTGACGGGAGTGGAGCGAGGGAACGCGGGTCTCGCGCTGGCGCGCGAGAGGCCTCCCGATCTGGTTGTGCTTGACCTCATGTTGCCGGACATTCCCGGTCTGGACGTTTGTCGTGCGATGAAGGCAGATGCTCGGCTGCGCAAGGTGGCTGTGATCATGCTGACCGCCAAGGGCAGCGAGATCGATCGCATTGTCGGCCTCGAGCTGGGCGCAGACGACTACGTGACCAAGCCCTTCAGTGTGCGCGAGGTCCTGCTGCGCGTGCAGGCCGTGCTCCGGCGATCGTCGGCTGGCGGTGGGCCCGACCCAGTGGAGCCCGTGGTCTTCGGCCGGTTGCGCATCGACCACACCGCGCATCGCGCCTGGGTGGACGACCGCGAGGTCGCGCTTACGGCTCTGGAGATGAGGCTGCTGTGGACCCTGTATCAGCGGCGCGGTCGCGTGCAGTCGCGTGGCACTCTGCTCGACGATGTTTGGGATGCCGATCCCGAGAACAACACCCGCACCGTGGACACCCACGTCAAGCGTCTGCGTGAGAAATTGGGAACGGCCGGCGACTACGTCGAGACCGTGCGTGGGGTGGGGTACCGGTTCGCGGCCCAGCCCGAGGATGGGTCGTGAAGCTGGGCATTCGGGCCAAGCTCTTCGCCGCGTCCCTGGCCCTCATCGTGGTCTCGTTGGCCGCTGGTGAGCTGTATCTGCGGCCGGCCATCGAGGGCGATCTGGTGGCGCGCATTCGCGCCGACCTGTCGGCTCGCCTGTCCCTGGTCGCGGAGCAGGCACGAACCCTGGCCGCGACGGGCGAGACGACGAATGTCGCATGGGACGCCCTGGCCGATCGCCTGGGTCCGCTGGCACATGCGCGCGTGACTTTCATCGACGGGCAGGGTGTGGTGAAGGGCGATTCCGAGCTGTCGGGGCCGGCTCTTGAGCAGGTTGAGAACCATCGCAACCGACCGGAAGTCAAGGCAGCCTTGGCCGGTCAAAGCACCGACGAGATCCGGTTTTCCGCTACGCTCCGGCGGCGCTTGTTGTACGCGGCCACGCCGGTTCTGGGCGTGGGAGGTATGGTGGCGCGGCTGAGCCTGCCGCTGGCGGAGGTCGACCAGGCCGTCGCGCGGCTTCGCACCATTCTCATTGCAGGAGGGCTGGTGGCGCTTCTGGCAGCGGTGATGATGTCAAGCGGTGCGGTCGTGCTCCTGTCGCGTGCGCTCCGCCGTGTGACGGTCATCGCCCGCCGCATGTCTGCGGGAGAGCTCGATCTGCGCAGCCGCCTCGACACTCGCGACGAGGTCGGTGATCTCGGTCGGGCACTCGATCATCTGGCCGAGAACCTGTCGCGCTCTTTGCGCGAGTTGCGTGATGATCGTGATCTTCTGGGCCGGATTCTCGAGGCCATGCGCGAGGGTGTGCTTGTGCTCGACAGCGAGCGGCGCATCCTGCTCTTCAACGGGTCGCTGCGAGAGATGCTGGTCCTCGACACGGCCGCGTTGGGCCGCCCTGCCATCGAGGTGGTGCGCAACGCCGAGCTGCAAGTTTTGGTGGACGCGGCCATTGCGGGCCAGGAGCCAGTCACCGGCGAGATCGAGGTGGCGGGTCTACGGCCGCGGCGCTTGTTGGTTCATGCCACGCGCCTTCTGGGCGAGCCCCGCTGCGTGCTGGTGGTTCTCTTCGACGTGACCGAGGTACGGCGCCTGGAGATCGTACGCAAGGACTTCGTGGCCAACGTGTCGCACGAGCTGCGCACACCCATCGCGGCCGTGATGTCCGCGGCTGAGACCCTGCGCACAGCGGCCCGGGCCGACCCGGCGGCGGCCGGGGCGTTCGTTGAGATTATCGAGCGCAACGCCCGTCGGCTGGGAGATCTGGTGCAGGATCTCTTGGACCTATCACGGATCGAATCCAAGCAGTTCCGCCTGGCGGCAGACACGTTCGATCTTGCTGGCGTGGTGACGAGAACCCTGGAATTCTACGAAGAGCGAGCCCTGCAGAAGCGAATGCGAATGACCGCGGCGCTGCCGGCCGTTTTGCCGGCTGTGCGTGGCGACGCCACCGCGCTGGAAAGGGTGCTGTCCAACCTGATTGACAACGCGGTCAAGTACTGTCCCGAGGGCGCGTCCATCGTGGTGGCAGCCGAGGACCTGGGTGGAAAGCTCCGCGTGACGGTCACCGACGACGGCCTGGGCATCGAAGCCCGCCACCTGCCGCGGCTCTTCGAGCGCTTCTATCGCTGCGATCCGGGCCGCTCGCGCGCCATGGGCGGGACCGGACTGGGCCTGTCCATTGTCAAGCACCTGGTGGAAGCCATGGGGGGAACGGTTCAGGTCGAGAGCACGCCCGGCCAGGGCGCGCGATTCAGCTTCACCATCCTCACTGCGGGGTAGCGGGGCGGGAGAACTGCGCCGGATCAAGCGCGAAACCCGATTCGTGCAACGCTTGCATGACGTTTAGGAGGCGGAACCTGGAAAAGCCACGAAGTTCGATCAGGCTGCGACAGAGCCAGTTTGGCGGTGGACTGCGACCGTTCGTTTCCATCAGGTAAACACCCCGCTTTCCCGGATCATCTCCATTTGCTTCTCAGGCAATCGACATTCAAGATGGCCCTCATGAATCACCTGGGACTTGCGCTCCAATGCGCGAGGTGAGCGTCGGTGAACGCCTCGACCAGTACCAGCTAACCGACGTGCTGGCGCGCAGTGGAATGGCGTCCATCTTCAAAGCCATCGACAGCGCAACCGGGGCCACTGTGGTGCTGAAGATCCCACACCCGCAATTCGAGAGTGACGTGGTGTTTTACGAGCGTTTCCGGCGCGAGGAAGAGCTGGGCCTGCGCCTGGAACATCCCAACATCGTGCGTGTGCTGCGGCCGAAGCAGAAGAGCCGCATGTACATGGTGATGGAATATGTCGAGGGAAAGTCCCTGCGCGCTCTCATGCAGGGGAGCAAGCCGATGGCCAGCGAGACCGCGCTTGGCCTGGCCATCCCGGTGTGCGAGGCCCTGGCCTACATGCACGAACGCAAGGTCGTTCACCGTGACATGAAGCCGGAGAACATCCTGGTCACCGCCGCCGGCTGCCCCAAGATCCTGGATTTCGGCATTGCCTTCGACGCTTCGGCGCGACGTCTGACCTGGGCCGGCCTGTCCAACACCATTGGCACCCCCGATTACATGGCGCCGGAACAGATTGGCGGGCGGCGCGGCGATGCCCGCACCGACGTCTACGCGGTGGGCACCATCCTGTACGAGATGCTGACCGGGGAATTGCCCTATTCCAGCGCCAATCCGCACGCGCTTCTGCGCGCCAAGGCCAACGAGGATCCCACTCCGCCCAGCTACTACATGCCGGGCTTCGATCGAAGCCTGGAGGCGATCCTGCTCAAGGCCCTGGAACGCTCGCCACGCGATCGCTACGCCGGCGCGAGCGAATTGCTGGCGGATCTGCGCAATCCTGCGGCTGTGCCGCCCTACGATCCAGAGAAGGGCCGCGCTCGGCGCCGCTTTTCAGTGCCCCGTCGGGTGCTCATGCCGATGATCGTGGTGACTGTGCTGGCTGGCCTGGCGACCCTCATCTGGTGCAGTCACCCCCATCGAACCGGCTCGGGCCGCGCGGCTCAAAGCAAGTCACAAAGGAGCTACTAAAATGTCCATCGAGCACGCGCTGAACTTGGCCTGGGTGCTGTTGGGCGCGTTCCTGGTCATGTTCATGCAGGTTGGATTCGCCATGATGGAGACCGGCTTCACCCGCGCCAAGAACGCGGTGAACACCATGGCCATGAACATGATCATCTATCCAGTGGGTGTGCTGGGCTTCTGGTTGTGCGGCTTTGGTCTTCATGCTGGGAGGAGTGCACGGCTGGCCCACCCTGGGTGCGGCCCTGGCGCCCGCGCACGAGATCAGCCTGCACATCGGGGAGCACAGCCTGCGGGAATCATTGGCGTCGGCAAATTCGCCCTGGTTTCAGTGGCCAATGATCCAGTGAACCTGGCCATGTTCATGTTTGCCGCCATGTTCATGGACACCGCCGCCACCATTCCCACTGGCGCCATGGCCGAGCGCTGGAAGTTCTTGCCCTTTCCTTGCCTACGGCCTGTTCATGTCCATGTTCCTTTACCCGCTCTACGGCAACTGGGTGTGGGGCGGCGGCTGGCTGGCCCAATTGGGTGCCAACCTGGGCCTCGGTCACGGCCACGTGGACTTTGCTGGATCGTCGGTGGTGCACATGACTGGGGGCGTGACCGCCCTGGCTGGCGCGATCGTGCTCGGACCGCGCGTGGGCAAGTATCGGCGCGATGAAACCGTTGCGGCCATTCCTGGCCACAATCTGCCCATGGCCATGGTGGGCACGCTCATCCTGGCTTTCGGCTGGTTCGGCTTCAACACCGCCTCGACCCTCAACGCCACTGACGGTCGCATTGCCATCGTGGCCAGCAACACACTGCTTTCTTCGTCGGCCGGCGCCATCGCAGCCCTGGCCACCGCCTGGTATTTGTCGCGACGGCCCGACATCGGCATGGCCTGCAACGGCATGCTGGGTGGGCTGGTGGCCATCACCGCGCCCTGCGCCTTCGTCGGTCCTGCCGCCGCTGTGCTGATCGGCGCCCTGGCTGGACCGTTGGTTTTTCTGGTGGTGGCCTTGCTCGAGCGCCGCGTGCGCATCGACGATCCGGTGGGCGCGGTTGCGGTTCACGGCGCCTGCGGCGCCTGGGGCGCATTGGCCCTGGGGCTGCTGGCCGATGGCAGCTATGGCGAGGGCTGGAACGGTGTCGCCGGCCCGGTACGCGGTCTGTTGTTCGGCGACGCTCGCCAGTTCTTGGCGCAATTGATTGGCGTGGTCTGCAATGCGATTGTGGTTTTCGCGCTGGCCTACGGGTTCTTCCGTCTCCTCGATAGGACCATGGGCAACCGCGTGCCATCCGAGGTGGAGTGGACCGGGCTCGACTCCTTGGAAATGGGCTCGCAAGCGTACCCGCACGCGTAGGGATACCAGGCGGCTCAGGGACCTGGCCCCGAAGCGCACCCCGCGACCCGCACCGGATCAAGCACAACGCCCGAGTCCCGCAACACCTGCATGACGTCGAGCAGACAGAACACGCCAAAGCCACGAAGTTCGAGCAGGCTGCCGTAGGTCCAATCCCCGCGGTGAGCGGGGCCTGGGTCTTGTTGCCGAAGGGCATTGCTGGTGCGCGTGTGCAGCCGGTCGCCAAATCGCTCAACAAGCTCGGCCGGTGAGGGTATCGATCGAGCGAGAAACTCCGGCGGCAAGAACTCTCGGTAGGCCGCGACGGGACGAAAACCCGTCAGCGCGAAGAACGCCTCTGCGAAACGGGCGGTGTCTCGTGCGCGCTTCTCGTGGCGTTTGATAGCGTTGGGAGGAGTCATCCCAATCTCGGCCTAGTCGCGTGGGGAGGTTTTGGAAACCCTTCCAGGGTTCCCGCGTCAGAGAGCGTCGTGGCCGCGTTCCCCTGTGCGGATACGGATGGCGTCGACCACGGGACTGACGAAGATCTTGCCATCCCCGATCTCGCCCGTGCGTGCGGTAACCTGAATCGCCTCTACGATCGGCTGCACCATGTCGTCCTCGACAACCATCTGGATACGGATCTTGGGGACGAAGTCGACGACGTAGGCCGAGCCGCGGTATACGTCCTTCTTGCCACCCGTGCGGCCGAAGCCCCTGACCTCCGACACGGTCAGGCCCCGCGCGCCCACTTGGTGCAGCCGGTCCTTCAATTCATCCAGTTTGAATGGCTTGATGATGGCTTCGATGTTCTTCATGCAATTGGCCTTTCTCTCAGCTACCTCCCTCCTGTCTTCCCGGCCCACGAAGTACCCGTAACGGACCCGGTGCGGGCGGGGAGCTCTGGAGGGAACACTCCCCGCCCGCGCCGGGTAAACACCGACTAGAAATAGGCCAGAAAGGCAACTAGGCCCGTGAACTGGTTCTTGCGGGCCGCGCTGCCCTTGCTAAAGAGCTCCTGGTTGGCGAAATCCCCGCGCAGCTCCAGCCTGGTCTCAAAGTGCTTGGCCACGGTCAATCCGCCCATCAGGGTGCCTTCGTAGAGGACCGCATCGCCCGCGTATGCCGTGGCGGGCGCCGTGGCGGGGAATCCCGAGGTGTAGCCGCCACTCTTGCTCGACACCAACTCGAACCTTGCCGCCGCATTGAAGAGCTCGGTGAAGGCGTACTTACCCATGACCGCCGCGCCGACCCAGTACGGGGTGCCGACCTTCAAATAGTCGATGTTCAGGCCGACCGATGCCTGGGCAATGTCTTTGGTGACCACGCCGTCGAGAAGAATGGTGGTGTCACCGCCTGAGCCAGTCGTCACCTCCTTGCCGATGTAGGTGGTGATCGAGGCGCTCAGGCCGGAATCGGGCGGCGCATAGGTTGCGTTGGCGCCAAAGGTCTTGCCAATGTTGTTGTCTGGGTCGTTGTTCCAGCCATTGACCAGACTGGCCTGCAGCTTGAGCGAGGGGTCCACCGTGATGTTTGCGCGCAGACCTGTGTGCAAAAGGGGAACGCCGTAGAACAACATCGAGCGGCTGTAGAGCCAGTTCTTGTTGGACTCGATGACTTCGGCACTGGCGGTGGTCACAAAACGACCAGCGTCGAGGGTCAGCCACTTCGTGGCCTTGATCGTGGCGAAAGCCTGTTGCACCAGAAAGTCATTGCCGTACTGACTGGCAGATAGAAGGCCTGCAGCGCTGGTTCCGCCGCTGGCTGCATTGATGATTGCGGCCGTGTGGCCAGCCCCCAGGTCCATGCGAAAAGCGACATATTCCGTATCAGCCCCTACGCCCAGCTTGGCGTAGTTGAGGGAAAAGCTGTTGGCCGCCACGTCGAACTGACGGGGTGCCCCCGGACCCTGGAGCGACGGCTTCCCGGTGAAGTTGTACATGTAGTAGGCGTCCACGAGGGCCTCCCAGGTAAATGCGACAGGCGGAGCCGCAACGGGCGCTGCCGGTGCGGGCGCTGCGGCCGCTGCGACTGGTGCCGCTGGCTCTGCCGGAGCTGGCGTGGCTGACGTCGCCGCCGGCTGGGCGGGCGTTACGGCTGGCGCCTCGACCGGCGTTGGCTCCTGCCCGAAGGCTACCAGCGGACTCAACCCAATTGCGAAAACGAAAACCGAAGCGATCGAATTGCGCATGTTCTTCTCCTTGATTGCGAACACCGAACGAAGAAAAGCAGATGCCGATCGGCGCTGCAATAGGGTCGGGCGTGTATTTGCCGCGGTTTAGCCGGCCCGAAACCGCATGGAAACCCACCGTTCTTGCCTGCGTTTCTTCGGCCGGCGAGGTGTCGCAGGGACGGGTTGATTTCGTTCGCGTGCGCTCCCGAATTCCGTTCCAAGTTGATCATCGGCGTTTCGGCCTGCCCTCGTTTGCACACTCTTGCTGGTCCTTCTCGGGGCAGCGTGCGCGCAGGCAAATCATGTTGGTGGTTTGAAAGGCCAACCGGTCATAGAAGGTCAGGGCCAGGCGGTTGCGGCGATCGGCCAGCAGTTGCAGGCGCGCCAGGCCGTTGGCTCGCGCCCAGTGGGCGATGGCGGCCATCAATGATGTTCCGATGCCGGCCCCGCGCAAATCTTTGCGCACCACCACGTCTTCGATCAAGCCGGAACGCGCCCCTTCGGCTGTGGACACCACCGTCTGTACGGTGGCCATTCCGACGACTTCTCTTTGCCTTTCAGCCACCGCCACGTAGGCGCGGCCGCGACGGACGGCGCCCAGAAGTAGGCGCAGACCGCGGGCGTGTCGGTCTGGCCTCACCGCGAAGTCGGTCTCGATGGAGAATAGCTGGCAGAGAAGCTCCACCAGCGCCGGCAGGTCGGTGATTCGCGCGGGCCGGACTGTGAGTTTCACCGCTTCCGGCCCGATAGAGGGTTGGGTGTGGGCTCTCCGCATCATAGGACTGTGCGCACGCGATACTCGCCGCCGATCACCAGGTATTCTTCTTCGCCCTTGAGGATGCTTTCGGGCAAAAGGCGGCTGAAGAAGAGTATCTTCACCAGCGGCACGCGCACCTGCCAGACGGTGGAGCCGAACTCAAAGGCCCGTTCCGCATCCGGAATGAACGAGCATAGGTTGTTCAGGCGCACGATGCGTTCGCGCCGATCGACAATGCAGAGTGTGTGATAGTCGTCTGGATCGCACGTTCCACGGTAGAGTTCAAACCAGCGCTCGCCCGTGTGTTGTCGCGTCAGCTCGTACTGGCAGAACGCATACAGCACGTCGAGCTGTGAGTTGATGGCGTTGGTGCGCTCGCTGCCCTTCATGCGGTCGGTGGCAAAGGCCATCTGATCTTCCGGGTTGTCGTCCCGCAGCTTGCCGCGATGGAAAGTTGGCGGAATCCCGATGCGGCTCTCCACCCACGCCTTCAGCACCGCCCCTTCCACGGAATTGGAATCCACGCCCCAGCCACGCAAGAAACGCAGGTAGCTGTTGCGCAGGCTTTTGCGCGCGTTGTGCGTGTGGTCGCCGTCCCACTGATGCAGGAGGAATTTAACCGACATGTATTCGTTGAAGATCCGCGCGCGATCAGTCGCATCGTCGATGGCGTCGAGCTTCTCGAAAAGAAAGCGGTTGGAATGCCGCACGCCCTGGATCTCGAACGGGCGGGGAGCCTCGTTGAATTCCAAGCTGGCCAGCAGCCAGGCAGGCAGATCGCATAGATTCCAGGTGCGCCGCATTCACATCACCACGGGCTGTCCGTGCCCAAGCGGCGAGCGTTCGACCAAATGCCCCGACAGATCCTGGATTTCGTACAGGAGCGCAGGCGCGAGCTTGCGCACCCAGTGTTCGGGAAGCTGCGCGGGGCCGTAGAAAGCGCCGGCGATGGCGCCCGCGATTGCACCGGTGGTGTCTGCGTCCCCGCCCTGGTTCACGGTGGCCACCAGGCATTCTTCAAAGCTGTGCGTGGACAAGAAGTGGTGGAGAACGGTCTGCATGGTGTCGACCACATATGCGGTGGCCAACCCACGAAAAGGCGAGAAACGGAAAGGTGGGAATTTCGCGACCACGTCTTCCACCTTGCGCTGCAAGCGTTCACGCGGCTGGCCGGTGCAGCCCATGTGAATGAGTCGCCCGATCAATACACAAGCGGCATCGGACAGGGGATGGTTGTGCGTGATGTGGCCTTGCTCCACGGCCCAGCGTTCAAGCAGGCGGCCGTCGGCCAGCGTGGCCAGGGCGACAGGGGCCACGCGCATGGCCGCACCATTGCCTGCATCGCCCTCATTGAACGGACCGGCCAGGGTCCCGTGGTTGATGTAGCGGGCGATGCCGCGACGGCAGGTGTTGCCCACGTCGACCGGCCAACCTTTGAACCACGCTGCGAATCGCTCGGCAATGTCTGACGGTGACCAGCCCACCGCCGCCAAGGATCGGGCGATGCACAGGGACATCTGGGTATCGTCGGTGACCTCGCCTGGCTTCAACCTTAGCCAGCCACCACCAACAATCTTGCGAAGCACCCCATACTGCGCGCGGATCTCCGATTGCGTGCAGAACTCGACTGTGGCACCCAGGGCGTCGCCCAGCGCCGAACCAAGGAGGGTTGCATAGGCACGTTCACGGACGTCAGCCAGCGCGTCGGGCGAGGGGCAAGCTCCGGTGGGCAGCACCGGCGTGCCTCACAGATAGGAGAAACCCACCGGCGACAGGTCTTGCTGGCGTTGCAAGAGCGCGTTCACCAGCTCGTCGAAAAGCCGCGTCGTGCCCCGGTAACCGACGTGGAGAATGCGGCCGGCCCCCAGACGATCGTGAATCGGAAATCCGATGCGCAGCAGTGGGATACCGAGAGAGTGCGCGAGTCGGTACCCCTTGCTGCTGCCCATGAGCAGATCGGGCTTGAGGCGCTCGCAGGCGGCGCCGATGGACTCGAAGTCGGTGTCGTCGAGCACCTCGTCCACCGAGCCAACCGGCAGGGTGGCCAAAGCCTCAGGCAAGGCGCGGTTGCGCGCGCCGGTTGCGCAGAACACCGGGCGCGCGCCGATCTCCAGCAGAAATCCCGCCAGCGCTGCCACGAACTCCGGATCACCGTAGAGACCCACACGCGCGCCGAAAACGTACTTGTGTCCATCGGCATAGGCGTCGAGCAGCCGGCCGCGCTCGCCCAGCAGCCAGGCCGGCCGGCCCGCGCCAGTCACGTCAGCCAGAGCTTGAATCATGGCGTCGGTGGCACGAACCCCGATGGGCAAGCCCAGAACGCGCGCGGGCGCACCGCGATCGGCCAGCAGTTTGCTGGCGCGCGGAGCGCGGCCGGTCAGGGTCAGATCGATGCTGGCGAGCGCGCGGGGCATGGACGCGATGTCGACCACGCGGGTGCCCCCATCAGGTAGCGCGCGATACTGATCCAGGATGACTCCATCCAGGCGATCTGCGTAGTCGGGCAGCAGGGTGGCGGCTACGTCGAAGCCGGCAACGATCTCGCGCAGATGGCGCAGATCCGCGGGCGACACCAGGGGCGGCAGTAGGTTCACTGCGCGCAGGGGCGTGCCCTGGTTGCAGGCCAACGCCTTGACCAGGGCATACACCATGGAGTGAAACCCCTCGACGTGGCCGTCCCTGTAGCTGGGAGTAGCCGCATGAACCAGGGGCAGGGCACTGCCTGTGCGGGTGCGATACCGTTTCAGCAAAAGCGGCACATCGTCGCCGATGGTCTCGGCCAAACAGGTGGTGGCCACGGTTACCAGCTCTGGATGATACTGGTGGAGCACGTTGTCGAGGGCCCGACCCAGGTTGTCCTCACCACCGAAAACCGTCTGCGCTTCGCCAAAGCTGCTGGATGCCACGTCCATGGGCTCGCGAAAGTGGCTGATGAGGTAGCGACGGATGTAGGTCGCGCAACCCTGCGCCCCATGCAGCACGGGAATCGCGCCGCGCACGCCAGCGGTAGCCAAGGCCGCGCCCAGAGGCGCGCACAGCGTGCAGGGGTTAACTGTGGCATCGGGCTTTGCCGAGCTGTGCACGTTTGGAGCAGTTGTCTTCGCAGCGGCGCAGCTCATCGCTAGTCTCCCATTGCTGTTGTAACCGTTCGCCTTCGGCGCGGCATGAGATTCCAGATGGGGCTGGTGGCGGTGGCGCGCACCTCGCGCGCGAAGGCCAATGCGCCCTCGAATCCGGCCAGGGCAATCTTGCGCTCGTGGTTGTGGTCGCAAAAGCCGATGCCCAGTTTGTAGGCAATGGGGCGTTCTTTCACGCCGCCGATGAAGACGTCCACATCCTGCTCGACCAGAAACGACGCCAGCTCCAGCGGGTTGGTGTCGTCCACGATGACCGTGTTCTCATCGCACACGGCCTGCAGTTCTTCGTATTCCTCGCGGCTGCCAGTCTGGGTTCCGGCCAGCACCACCGACACGCCTAGTTGGCGAAGCGCCCGCACCAGCGAGAACGCCTTGAAGGCCCCTCCCACGTACAGCCCCGCGCGTTTGCCGGCCAGGTGCTGCTTGCAGGCGCGCAGATCGGGGAGCACACGGCTGATTTCGCGACTAACCAGGGCGCGGGCCCGCCCCATGACTTCTGGGCTATCCATGCGTTCGGCCGTGCGATAGAGCGCGTCGGCCGTGTCCTCGATGCCGAAGAAGGAAACGCGAATGAAGGGAATGCCGTAGCGTTCTTGCATCGCTTTCGCCAGCGGGGTCATGGAGCCCGCGCACTGCACGACGTTCAGACGCGCGCCATGGGCGCGGCGGATCTCGTCGACGCGGCCGTCGCCGGTCAGCACCGAAACCACCTCGATGCCCATTTCCTCGAAGTACTTACGTATGATCCAGCTCTCGCCGGCCACGTTGAAATCGCCGAGCAGATTGATCGAGTGCGGCGTGACCCCAGCCGTGTCGCCCGTGCCAATGAGCGCAAGCAAGGCGCCACAGGCAGCGTTGTAGCCGTCGCGCTTGGTGCCGCGGAAGCCCTCGGCCAGCACGGGGATCACCGGGATTCCCACGTCGACCTCCACCCGCTTGCACACCGCCGGCACATCGTCGCCGATCACGCCCACGATGCAGGTTCCGTAGACAAAGGCGGCGCGAGGCACGTGCTGGGCGATGAGCCGACGCAGGGACGCTTCCAGACGTTGCTCGCCGCCGAACACCACTTCGCGCTCGCGCATGTCAGTCGAACAACTAATGCGATGAAGCTCTGGCCCCGAGGACAAGGCGCCACGAATGTCCCAGGTGTAGGCCGCGCACCCCACGGGACCGTGCACCAGATGAAGCGCGTCCGCGATGGGATAGAGCACGACGCGCGAGCCGCAGAAGGTGCACGCCCGCTGGCTGACCGATCCGGCCGCGCTCGCCTTGTTGCAGTCGAGTGCGACGACTGCATCACGACTATTTCGCACCACCTGGGCACGGCGTTCCTTCAGCAGATCGAAGCTCATGGTGCACGCTCCGGGCGGTGACTGCGAATTTGCACCAGGCCGCGACCGAGACGCGGCAAGGGCACCTCAGCCGAACGGGCCGGGTTGGCGAAGTGGGCGTGCGCGTCGGCGAGCGCCTGTCCGTAGCGGCGGTCGCGTTCGGCCTCGTTCATAAATGGGCTCTGCGTTTCCATTCGCTGTACCTCGATTCCGAAACGCCGAAGCACGTGCAGGCGGTGGACCGCCATCACCCGCGGATCGAAGACGACCCCGAAACGCGCGAAGAGATCCTCCGCGCAGTCGAGGTGTGTCAGTTCTTCGGCCAGGCGCATGACAATCACATCAGCAGCGGCTCGAAGCTGAATGCCTTCTTTGAGCAGGTCCGACCGCAAGCCTCGCAACCAATGCAGTTGTCGGGGTTCTTCACGCTGGCGAACATCTTGGCGGATTCCTCTTCGTCCACTTCCTTGGGCGCCAGCACCTCGTGGGCACAGATCTTCATGCAACGGCCGCAACCAATGCATTTGTTGTCGTCGACGGTCTTGACGAACCGGGGTGTCCATTCCTGCCGTCCACGAGTGATTCCAGTGATGTAGGCCATAGAACTCTCCTCTCTGTCATGCGGTTGGGTCGGGCGAGAAAACGGGTGGGACCGGCAGCAAACCCATGGCCTTGCGCAGCCAGGGCGCGGGATGCCCGCGCAAGACCCCCTGCAGGCGTTGCACAATTTCAGCGACGGGCGTTGTGGCAGTGGTCTTGATCGGATGAATGTGCCGGGCGACCAGCTTGGCAGCGGCGGGCCCGCCGATCTGCGCGGTGCACACGATCGCGCAATCCAAGAGCAGATTGGTGCGCGCAACGATTCGATCCTCCTGACCATCCAGGTTGGGAATGCTGCGGTGGCCCAGGCAGCGCGCCTTGTCCGGGTCCACTTCCCAAACGAAGAACGCCTCGCTGCTGCCGAAGTGGCAGTCGACAAGATTCCCGTCGCTGCTGGTGAACGCAACTTTCATGGAGGATCTCCTTTCAGCGCATCATTTCGAAGAAGCGGTCCTCACAAGTCTCATCCTTGATGTCGATGAACTTGTTGCAGATTTCCGTCACCATGTTGATGACGCCCTGGTAGCCGATGATGGGGCGGCGGTGCAGGTTGACCCGGTCGAAGATGGGGAAGCCGAAGCGGAAGAGCGGAATCTTGGCATCGCGCGCGGCAAACTTGCCGTGCGTCTCGCCGATCATGGCGTCCACCGGATCCGTCATCAGCAACGAGCGCAGGTGCCACAGGTCTCGGTTCATATAGATCTTGCCGGCCTTGCCGTAGGGCGAGCCGTCGAGCAGGGCTCGCAGCTCTCGTTCGAGCTTCTTGGAGCCCTTGGAGCACAGCAGATGCACGGGAGTTGCGCCCATCTCGAGCAAGAACGCGACGAAACCGCCAAGGTTGTCTGGGTCCCCATATACGGCGAATCTCTTGCCGTGCATGTATTGATGCGCGTCGGTCATAGCGTCCACGGCGCGTCCGCGTTCGGCTTTCAGAGACGCAGGCACGGGCTTGTCGAACAGCTCGGACAGCTTGAGCATAAACGCGTCGGTCCTGGCAACTCCCAGAGGCATGGGTAGGCTTGCGTGCACGCCCGAATACTGTTCCTTGATCCACACCATGGTCTTCGATGTCGCGTAGGGCGCCACACTGAGCGTCGCCTTCCCATTGATGGAATCGGCCGCATCGTCAAGGGGAGTGCCGCCCGGATAGACGCGGTAGGTGCCGTCGTTGGGTGAGTCGAAGACCTCGGAAATGTCGGCCAGGAACGTGAAGGGAATGCCGAATTCACTGAAGATGCGCTTGTACTCTCGGTAGTTGCCGGTGTTGGCATCAAACCCCGCCAGGAAATTCAGCTTGCCGGTGCAGCGCCCCTCCATGGCCTTGCCCTCGGTCAGGGTCTGCAAGATGGCCAGCAGCATGGAATCGTAGCCGTGAACGTGCGAGCCGGTGAAAGACGGCGTGTTGGCGTGGGGCACGAGAAAGCCCGGCGGGACGCATCCCTTCTGGCGCGCATTCTTGATGAACGCGCTCACATCGTCGCCGATGATCTCGGGCATGCACGAGGTGAAGACCGCGATCATCTTGGGCTTGTACAGCGCGAGGGCGTTTTCCAGCGCCTCGTGCAGGTTGTTCTGTCCACCGAACACCGCGCCGTCTTCGCTCATGGCCGAGGACACGGCCGGGGCTGGCTCGCGAAAGTGTCGATTGAGCGTCGATCGGTAGTACGAGGCGCAGCCTTGCGAGCCGTGCACCAGTGGCAGAGTCTCGGCAAACCCGTGTGCACACAGCTCGGCGCCCAGCGGCTGACAGGCGTGCGCGGGATTCACCACCAGGGCCTGACGGGCGAAATTTTTCAGTTTGTAATCTTCGGTGTTGATCCACGCCGCCACCCGCGCTTCATCTTCCGGTGAGATGCCGGTGACCGGCTTCACTTTCAATCCCAGTTCGTTCGACATACGGCTCTCCTTGGCCAGGGTCTAATCCGACCCATGACATAGGGTTTTGATTACGATTCAGAACGGTGCTTTTACGAGCTTCCAGGTGGGGCTGTTCACCGCCATGTCAATGTCCCGCGCGAACACGGGAAAGCCCTGGTAGGCGTGGTACGGTCCTGAGTAATCCCAACTGTGCATCTGCCGGAAAGGCAGCCCCATCTTCTGGAAGAGATATTTTTCCTTGATCCCGCTGCCCACCAGGTCGGGCTTTAGCTCCTGCACGAACTTTTCCAGCTCGTATTCGCTGGCGTCGTCGTACAGGACCGTGGCGTCGGGCATTTCAGGAGACGTCCGTTCGTAGTCATCCCCGTGCGCGAATTCGTAGCCCGAGCCCACCACGACCATGCCCAGATCTTCGTACGCTCCCACGGTGTGACGGGGCCGCAGCCCACCCACGTACAACATCACCTTCTTGCCTTCCAGGCGCGGGCGATATTCGTCGAGTACGCTCTGCATGATGGGGTCGTACTTGGCGATCACCTTCTCGACATTCTCCTTGATCCGGTCATCGAAGCGTTCGGCCAGCTTACGCAGGCTCTGGCGAATCTTGGTCGGCCCAAAGAAGTTCAGCTCGATCCAGGGGATGCCGTACTTCTCCTCCATCACGCGGGCCATGTAGTTCATGGAACGGTAGCAGTGGATGATGGCCAACTTGACCTTGTGAGTGGCAGCAATCTTTTCGATCTCCCCGTCGCCGGTCCAGGTGGCCTTGACATTGAAACCGCACTCTTCCAGCAGCGGCTTGACTGACCAGACATCGCCGCCGATGTTGTAGTCGCCGATCAAGGCCACATCATAGGGTCCTGCCTCTTCAACAAATTCGCGCGTTTCGATGACATAGTCGCGAATTGTGTCGTTCGAGATGTGGTGCCCCAGGGACTGCGAAACGCCACGAAAGCCCTCGCAGTTGCAGGGTATGACCGGCAACTCCAGTTCCTGCGACATGCGTTTGGCCACTGCGTTGATGTCGTCGCCGATAAGCCCCACCGGACACTCGGACAACACCGAGATGGCCTTGGCCAATGGGAAGAGGTCCTTGACCTCTTTGAGCAGCACGGCGAGCTTCTTGTCCCCGCCGTACACGATGTCCTTTTCCTGAAAATCCGACGTCATCTGCATAGCGAAGTTGGAAACGCCGTTGATACCCGACATCAGATTGCGCCGCGTGCCCCATGAGTAATAGCCGCACCCCACCGGGCCGTGCGACACGTGAACCATGTCGCGAATCGGGCCCCACACCACGCCCTTGGCGCCGGCGTAGGCGCAGCCGCGCGCGCTCATCACGCCGGGCACGGTCTTGCGGTTCGACTTCACGCACGGGCTCGTGGCCTGGGGATCGTTGGGCGCCAGGTGAGGGGCGCGCTTGGCTTTGGCCTTTTCGGGATAGACCTGCAGCGTCCGATCGATCATGGCCTGGGTGGATTCACGCGTGATGCCGTCGACCTTTTTGACCGTTGCTTCGGACATGGTGGGCTTCCTTTCGTGTGGTTCACGCGCTGGCGGCTTTGGCCACGCCGACATTCGGGTCGTCGTCTTGGATGATGCCGAACTCCATCAGCAACCCTTCCAGTTCCTCCATCTGCAGCGGCTTGGGCACGACGAACATCTTGTTTTCTGCGATCTTGCGCGCCAACTCGCGGTACTCCTGGGCTTGCTTGTGCGCCGGCGAATACTCGATGACCGTCATCCGCCGCAGTTCGGCCCGTTGCACCTCATTGTCGCGCGGGACGAAGTGAATCATCTGTGTGCCGAGCCGCTTGGCCAAAGCATCAATGAGGTCGGCCTCGCAATCGGTATTGCGCGAATTGCAGATAAGGCCGCCCAGGCGCACCTTGCCCGAGGTCGCGTATTTCAGAATGCCCTTCGAGATGTTGTTGGCCGCGTACATGGCCATCATCTCGCCCGAGCACACGATGTAGATCTCCTGCGCCTTGCCCTCGCGGATGGGCATCGCGAATCCGCCGCACACCACGTCGCCAAGAACGTCGTAGAAGACATAGTCGAGGTCCGGCGTATAGGCGCCCTCGGATTCGAGGAAGTTGATGGCGGTGATGACCCCGCGTCCAGCGCATCCGACCCCCGGCTCGGGACCACCTGACTCGACACACTTCACGCCACCGTAGCCGACCTTGAGCACGTCGCTGAGTTCCAGATCCTCGACGGTGCCACGCTCGCGGATAAGGTCCATGACGGTGTTCTGCGCCTTGGCGTGGAGCATGAGACGGGTGGAGTCCGCCTTGGGGTCGCAACCGACGATCATCACTTTCTTGCCCAGCGAGACCAACCCGGCGACCGTGTTTTGCGTGGTGGTCGACTTGCCGATCCCGCCTTTTCCGTAAATTGCAATCTGTCTCATGGTGTCCTTCCTAGTGTGAGGCCTGGTAACGGACGCTGACCAATGCAAGCGACCTGCCAGAAGGACGACAGTACCGGCAGACGCGCGAAAGTCCGCAAGACTCGGGGACTTGCTTGCCTAAATGGCCCGAGACCTTGGGGCGCAAAACATGTCGGGGCTACATCCGCGTAGGATCCGGCCCCAGCGGCACACCCTGACGTAGGAACGGGTGGGCAGCCGGGCTGCGCTTTGTCCCAATCTTGACGATCAGGCAATTGTGCGGTCCCGTGTCAATTCCGACTGGGAACGCACCGGGCAACTTGGCTCCCGCCGCTTCGGCCAGCGTCGAGGCCACGCCCAGAAACGTCACCGCGCAACGATACACATCGAGTTTCTGAAAGCCGAATATGTATGAGTTTCGGCAGCAGAGCGGAAAAGTTGCACGGCCACGGCCACGGCCACGACTACGACCACGGCCACGACCTCCGTCTTCACCCAGCGGGTGACGGCTTCGTCGCACCAAAAGCCAAGCGCCACGGCAGGCAACGCCGTGATCTCGTGCGTTGGCGCGGGATCACGGGGGCAAGAAGATACTATCTCAGGCGACCGTGGCGTGGTCGTAGTGGCGATCTCCGATCGTGCCGTTGGGACGCGCATCGACTTGTATGCGAACTGTTTCAGCCACAGGGTAGATGGAGATGCTGCCGGCGTCGACCTCCCCGGGGCTAGCGGTGGCCATGATGGTGTCCACGACGGGTCCCACCATGTCCTCGTCGACGATGATCTGGATTCGCACCCTGGTCACGTCCTTGATGAAATAGGACGAACCACGATAGATCCTTAGCCTACCGTCGGACCCACAGCAATCCGTGACCGTCGACAGCATCATGGACTTGACCCCGAACTGCCGAATCCGTTCTTTCACGTCCTGGAGCTTGGATGGCTTGATTATGGCGTCGATCGATTTCATGGTGTCGCCTCCTCCACTCAGGAAAGCAGAGCGAAGGGGGATCGACAATGGGTCGAGGCGCGAGTTTCCGACGGATTTGCCGGGAAGCAACTGTCGCGAAACGTCCGAAACAATGGCGTGACAATCCGTTCTCAATCAGGAAGCTTCTGCCCCGTGGGACGGCGTTTGGACCGGCGACCCTCAGCCTGTGGCGAAGCTGCAAAGCCTGTGCAGAGGGTGTAGAAGGCATCCGGTGAGCATGACCAGGGCCGGCCTCATCGACGTTCTCGCTAGGAAGCTCAAGCTCCCTTGGGCGCGCACGGAGCAACTGGTAGACGAGATCTTTTCGTCCATGTCAGACGCCCTCGTGCGCGGGGAGGGCGTCGAGGTCCGGGGTTTTGGCAGTTTCAGCGCGCGCCACTGCCGCGCCTACAATGGACGCAACCCGCAGACCGGCGTGGTCGTCCACGTCAAACCCAAACGCGTCCCGTTCTTCAAGGTGGGCAGGGATCTGCGCGAGCGGGTGAATGACGCTCGCTCCACGAAAGCACCAGCAGTATCCAAACCGGGCAAGCTGGCTTGATGCCGACCCGTCAATCTACACCACATCGGGCGTTCACCTCACCTGCACACTCGCCGACGAGAGCCCATTGGCGGGCGCGGGTCCTTCAAAGCGCATGTACGGGCCATTGTGGTAGCCATGACCATTGATGTAGGGAATATGGAGCTTCTTCACGAGCTCCCCGACACGCGGGCCGGTGAAGATGACATGGAGCACGCCAACAAGACTCTTGGGCCAGCGACCCCGATGGTCGGGGAAAGGCTGCTAGGAAGTCGGGGATTGACGCCCTTCTAGCGACGACCTTGGCAGCATGGGATGTACGCAGAGGTACGGACGTCGCTAGATTGTTCCGTTGGGAACAGTTGGTTCTCTCTCTCATTGACATTGAGTTTCTGACCGGTTAACTCTTCCCGCTGGGTGAGAACTTGGCTTGACAGCAGGGCGCCTGAGCTAAAGAATTATGGTGAAGAGCGACGCAGCCGGTGTACGCGGGTGACCGGGTTCAGCCCGTCGCCCGTGGGGAAGGACGAGATAATGGAACTCAGCGCGAGAAATCAGCTCAAGGGGAAGATCACGGAGATCGTTCGTGGTGCCGTGATGGGAGAGGTCATGGTTGATGTCGGCGGCCAGACGATGACGTCTTCCATCAGCCTGTCCTCGATCGATCACCTGGCGCTCAGGATCGGTGACGCGGTTTTTGTCGTTATCAAGGCCACCGACGTGATGATCGGAAAGTAGGACCGCGCCCAAACGGTTCATCGCGTGCGGTCTGGCGGAGAGTGATGGCAACGGAGAATGCTTGCGGCGCGGACTGCAACTGCGGCGCGGGCGCGGCCTGCGGGTGCGGGTCTGGCGGCACGTCGCACAGCTCTGGCGGCGGGCATTCGCGCAGTCTTTGCCGGATCCATGGAGTCCTGGGTCTTTACCTTGCCGGGTTCATGCTCGTGCATCTTGGACTCAATGCTCTCGCAGTGCGCCCGGCGCGGTATGCATCGCTGCTAGCGTGGCTGTATGGGAGACCGGACCTCATTAAGATCTTGTCCCTGGTGCTGGTCATCCTTCCGCTGAGCGTGCAGATCACCACCGGCCTCCTTCGCGTTGTCCGTGGAGGTCTGCGTGGTCGCTGCCGCCATGGCCCCTTGCCCCCATGGGCACAAAGGATCTCCGGCCTGGTGATTCTAGTCTTCCTGGCAATTCATCTATTCCTCACCAAGGTAGTCGCTCCTTTCGACCTTGCCCGGCCGATGCCCTCGGCGTCGCATGCGGTGATTGGTCTCACTGGACCATTGACCAACCAGCTGGGCCTGGCTCTTCTGACCGTGATCGCGCTTTGGGCAGTAGGGCTTCACGTCGGGAATGGCATTCTGACCGCGCTTCGCTTCGTGGTCTCTCGTCCAAAGATGCAAGAACAACCGGCTGTGCGAGCCATCTGCGCCGCCGTCGGCCTTGTCCTCATCACAGCGGGGTTCTGCGGGTGGACCGCCTTGCTCGTTCAATCACACAGCGTGCAACCGGCCGCTCTCGCCCAGGCACAACCCCATGAGCATCGATAAACTGACGGCCACTCCCATTGGCATCATTCACAGCCCGTTTCTCCAACAAGAGGGCACACCAATTCAGCCGTATAGCGCGAAGGGCGTGGAGGGGTCAGTGGAGATGTATCCGCCCTACGCAGAAGGACTGGCCGACCTGGAAGGGTTTGAACGCATCTTGCTGGTCTATTGGTTCGACCGGGCTTGTGCGCCGAAGTTGAGTGTTCTTCCCTACCGGGACACCCGGGAACATGGTTGGGAACCTCGGCGTGAGGTGGATCACGGCGGAGGATTGACCATGTCCAGCCTCAGAGCATCGAGAAAGGTGATGATCGCGGGTTCGAGGGTCGGATCAAAAGAAACCAGGAATCGCTCGGCATCTCCCATCGTCAAGGTGCTGCCCGTTGGAAGCCCCGCCGTGCGGTGAGCCTCGATAACAGACGTGAGCCCGCCGTAGGTGCCACCGTGGCCGAAGGGGAGCGTGAACGCAACCCCTCGCAGATCAGGGGTCTTGAATGCCCCGAAGAGATTCGGAGTCACAATGGGGTCGGGCGGCGGTGTGGCAGGAATGGCATCGCTGTACTTCCCAGTCTGTCGGAACTCACTCGCAAGCAAGAATGGAATTCCATCCGAGCGGCCCGGGTCGGCGGTGTGGTCCTGGCGCCCAGTCGGAAATCGCAGATTGTGAAACGAACCATCGGTCAGGCGGGGCCCATAGTGGCACTGGGCGCATCCAGCGGTAAGGAACGCCAGAAGACCGTCCTTCTGCTGTGCCGTGAGCGCATCGAGTTGACCGCTGGCATAGGCGTCCAGCGGACTCTCGGTCACCCGGAGACTTCGCAGGAAAGCCGCGATCGACTTTCCCATGTTCACCAGCACGCGGGTGACGGCGTCCTGATCTGCTGGTGCCATGGCTTCCCACTCCGGGGTGCCGGGCATGCCTGTGGCGGGGAACCTGGTTGTGTCGTCGAGTGGTGGCCGTTCGAGCTGGTCAGGTGGCGGTGGCCAATGCCCTCGGCAGTGGACTGTTGCAGTCGCCCGCATTTCTCCCATTTCTGCCGAGGATCGCGCGGGTCCTCCTGGGTGAAGACTTGCGTCTCGACAGTGCGCCTGCTTTCTGGTGTGGCGAGCCCACGGCGTTGTCGCATGTGGTGGCCCACCTGGATCGCCTGATGATTCGGCCCGCGTGGCGCGGGGCCGGGCCAGCGATGGGCGTCGGGAAGCGGCTGCGCGGGGATGACCGGGAGGAGTTTCTTTCCCTTTTGCGCGCCCATCCCGAGCATTTCGTTGCGCAGGAACTTGTGTCTCCGGGTCACACACCGATCTTGAGTGGGGCCGACCTGGTGCCGCGCCCGTCGGTGCTGCGAGGCTACGCGGTCTTGGCCAAAGGCGACTACCTGGTCATGCCAGGGGGACTCTCCCTGGCCGCCGCCGACGCAAACGCCCCGATCATCGCCGTGGCCGAGGGTGCGCTGGCCAAGGACTTGTGGGTGCGTAGCGAAGGTCCCGTCGGGCATTTCAGTTTGATGCCACCCGCCACGCATTCCGTGGGACTGTCGCGCGGAGGCGCCGATCTGCCGAGCCGCAGCGCCGATAATCTCTTCTGGCTGGGGCGCTATGCCGAGCGGGCCGAGGCCATGGCTCGTCTCGGACGCCACCTGCTTGGACGTCTGGCTGACGTAGGCGATGCAGGCTTCACGTCGTCGCCATCATCCGCGCTGGCGACCATGTTCGAAGTGCTCCTCAGTGCCTGAGGGGTAAGTCTCCGTGCTTTGCGCGAGACACCGGGTCCCGACGCCCGGGAAACTACACTGTCGTTGGATCCGGCGTGGGAGGGACGCGTTCGCGTAGGGCCGGGTTCTGGGAGGTGTTTCGACCAGGCCCCGACGCTCGTCGCAACTTTTCCAGGTCGACGTGAAAGCGCTCCACCCGAAGTCCCATGATCCGCTCCGAAATCCCCAGCTTGCGCGCCGCTTCGGCCATGTTGCCCCGGGCGCTCTTGAGCGCCTCCACGATCATCTCGCGCTCCACGCTGTCGAGGGTTGTGCGCAGCTTGCCCCGCATGGGCGTATGGCTCGCCTCTGCGGTCTGCAGTGTTGGCGGTAGGTGGTGGCCGTGGATGACACCGTCGGTGGACAGCAGGACCGCGCGTTCGATCACATTCTGCAATTCGCGCACGTTGCCCGGCCAGTGATAGGCGACCAGCATGTCGATGGCAGGCGTGGAAATCCGGCGCACGGGTTTATTGGCTGCCTTGGCGAAGCGCACGACAAAATGGTCAGCCAACTGCAGGACGTCGGTGCGGCGATCGCGCAGCGGTGGGACATAGAGGGGGAACACGTTCAGCCGGTAGAACAGATCCTCGCGGAATTGGCCCTGCTGCACCAGTTGCTCCAGGTCGCGGTGGGTCGCGGCTATGATGCGAACGTCCACGTGCAGAATCTCGTTGCCACCCAGACGCTCGAACTCCTTCTCTTGCAACACGCGCAGCAGTTTGACCTGCGTGGCCAGCGGAAGATCGCCGATCTCGTCGAGAAAAAGCGTGCCTCCGTTGGCCAACTCGAAGCGGCCCTTGCGCCGCGCGACCGCGCCAGTGAATGCGCCGCGCTCGTGGCCAAAGAGTTCACTCTCCACCACGCCGTCAGGCAGGGCGCCGCAGTTCACGCGCACAAACGGCTTGTCGGCGCGTGGGCTATTGTAGTGGATGCACTGGGCGACCAGCTCTTTGCCTACCCCGCTCTCGCCGCGGATCAAGGCCGTGGTCGGACTGCCGGCCACTTGCGCGATCTCAGCCAGCACGCGGGCCATCGCGGCCGAGTTTCCGATGATGTTGGCCGGTCGAAACCGCTGGGCCAGCTCGCTTTGCAGGCGCGCGTTTTCGCGCTCCAGGGACTCATACTGCTCGCGCGCCGCCTGTCGCATGCGCACTGCCTGCGCGAGCATGGAGGCGATGATGGTCAGCAGACGAACATCCTCGTCGAGCGACACCTCTTCGCTGGACAGCCGGTCCACGCTCAGCGCGCCCACGACCTCCTTGCCGTTGATGATGGGAACGCAGATGAAGGAAACCTTCCCACTTTCGCTGGTGCGGTTCCGCCGGCGGGCGCGTGTACGATCGAGAAACAGTGGCTCATCGACCACGTCGGGTACGATGGCGGGCTCGCCGGTGGCGATCACCCTGCCCGTGATCCCCTCGCCAAGCGCGTAGCGGCCACGCTCCATCTCGTGCGGGCTGAGCCCAAAGGCGTCCTCGATGACGATGGCCCCGGTGGCGCGATTGAGAATCGTGATGGTCCCGCGCAACATGCCCATCCGGGCGGCCATCCTCTGCAAGACGGGCCCGGTGACCTCGTTAAGGGCCACCGTTCGGGTGAGTTCTTCGCTCACTTCTAGAAGAAGGTCCAGGTCTTGCCTGCCACGCGGAAGGGAATTTTCCACTAGTTTGTTCATCTTGGATCGTGCTGTTGCGTCTGCTGACACGTTCATCTTAGCCGCTCCGGCCAGCTCGCGCGCCCCGCAGATGCGCAGCTCAAACGAATTTTACCCAAAGAAAGTGCCTGCGGAACCTGGCGTACCCTGGGTGGCGTACGGACGGTTACCTGGTGGACACGCGGTGGTCCAAACCGGATTCCCTGGCGCGCATCTCTTAGCGGAACCACCGTCGCACGCGATTGCCCAGTCCCCCAGTCTGCTCCAGTTTGGCAGGCGCGCGGGTGACGCGCACCATGGCTGCCGTCACGTTGTCGAAGGCGCCAATGGTGTTGGCTGCGTCGATCAGCGCGTGACAGCCGGCCGAGGCATCTAGAGTCTCCACGATCCGCGGGAACTCGGTTTCATCCAGCGAGTTATACAGGCCATCGCTGCACACGATGAGCACATCATCTTGCACCAGCTCGCGCGTGATCCGGTCGACGCCCACGATCAGTTCGCGTCCCACGCTGCGGGTGAGCACGCAGCGATCGGGATGGTTGCGCAGACGCTCCTTGCTCATGAGGCCCAGGCTGGCGCGTTCGGCGGCCAAGGTGTGGTCCTTGGTCAGCTGGAGAATCTGTCCCTCGCGGATCAGATACAGCCTGCTGTCGCCCACGTGAGCGGCCACGGCCTCGCCCCGATCGAGTACGAGCGCGGTCAGGGTGGTGCACATGCGGCGCAGCTGCGGCACCACCACGGCGGTATCGTAGATCTCGATGTTGGCTTGCTGGACCGCGCGGACCAGCCGTTTCATCGTGGCGACGCCTGGCCCTTGCTCTTTGAAGGATCGCACTAGCACTTCTGTGGCGCGCTGGCTGGCCACCTCGCCGCCGTCGTAGCTGGACACACCGTCGGCCACGGCAACCAGGCCGCACTCGTCGCTTTCACGATGGCTGACACAGGAATCTTCGTTGTCGCCGCGTTCGGTGCCCGGGTGGCTGAACACCGCCATGTCAAAGGCAAATGCGGATGGCGCTGCCGTCGACGGTGTATCTCCAGGAGGCAAACGTCCCTTCTCATCGGGACCAGTCTGACCTTCTTCTTTGGCGACCGACATTCAAGCCTCGATCCCGATTATGGTATCCGCGCATTCTCTTGAAAAGGAGCCGACCGGGGGCGACTCCTCCAGAATGGCTTGGTAGGCGAACCCGCGGGCCAAAACACACCAAGCGGGCGCCGCCCCCAAGGGAGAGGAGCGACGCCCGCACCCCATTGCCCGCCGATGATCGGGAGGGATCCTCGGCAAGGCACGCCCCCTACACTGGCACCTGGCCCGCACCGATCACGGGCTTGTCTACCATCACGGCCCGCGCCTTGGCTTTGCTGTTGCGCAGGAAATACACGGCCCCGTAGACGCCCCACACGGCGCACGCTCCGAGCGCAATATACGGTTCCTTCACGCTCATGCCCGTCACCGTGAACGGCCCCACCAAGTAGAACAGCATGCACACCAGATTGGCAACCAAGCCGAACAGCGGGATAAACAGGTGCTTGAATCCGTTGAACGACTTGTGTTCGCGGAACGCCACCATCGCCACGATACAGGTCATCATGTACAGCATGAAGGTGCCGAAGTTGCTCACCAGGGTCACGATGACCAGCGAGTTGGGCAGCTTGGCGTAGGTCTCCGGGTTGAACACCCCGAACCCGTACCACAAATTCTGGAACTTGGGCTCTAGTGCAGAAGGGGTCGTGCCACCGAGGTACAACGACACTGTGATGATGCCGATCACCGCCGAGATTGCGGCCAGAGTCCAGATCGACCGATAGGGTGTCAGCGTCTTGCCGTGCAACATGCCAAAGTGCGCAGGCATCTCCTCGTCGCGGCCCATGGCGTAGGTCACACGCGCCCCGGTGCTCAGGCAGGACAGAGTGGTGCCGATGAGGGCCAGGAACACGGTAAGCGCCTGCACCAACATAAAGGCGCGCCCCGCCTGGTAGCTGCCAAAAAGCCAGGTGCCCACGATGACCATCATGTCCCCAAGGGGGGCGCCCGAGCCGGCGGCATTGGCCAGGGTGTAGCCCTGATTGAGAAAATAGTTGGCCGCAAAGTACTCAATCAAGTAGCAAAAGATGCCCTGGATGCCGAGCGACAGCAGCACGGCCCGCGGAATGTCCCGCTTGGCGTTGCGGGCCTCTTCACCCATCGAAGTGACCGATTCAAAACCGACCAAGATGAGGATGGCGATACAAGCCTGGATGACGATGAGTGAAAATCCGTGGGGCGCCGGCACCGAGGAGGCGCTGTCGTGGAACTTGAAGTGCGGGGTCAGCGTGGTGGGGTGGTCGGCATCCACCGGTTCCATCTTCATGGCCTCGCTCGCGGCGTAGGTGATAATGAACGGAACCGGCTTGCCATCCTTCATCTCGGGCACCGGCATGCCGTCGTCATCCATTTTCGGCGCTGTGACCGGCTGACCAGTGGCATCCAGCTTGGGCTTGCCATCCTCGATCACTGGCTCCTGCACGACGTTGTAGTCCACCGGGATGCCATTGACGAGCTGGAAGGCGCGCGAGCCCTCGCCGTGGTGAACGCGGTACGAGATGGCCATCACCGAAAATACCAGCAACGCGGTGATCTGCACGATGTTGATGAGCACGTTCACACCCGTAGTGCCCGTCACGCCGCGGAATGCAATGTAGGCCACCCCAAAGGCGAATCCGACGCAAAAGAGAATCATGAACAGTGGGCTATTGATGGAGCCACTGAACGTGTTGGGGAAGAACTGATTGAGCAGGTATCCGCTGAGGATGGCGGTGACGCCAACCATGCAACCCGGATACACCCAGTAGTAGAGGTGACTCGCCCACCCAGTCATGAACTTGGCTATGCGGGCGAAACGATAGGCCTTGGTGTGATTGAGAAAGGCCTGTTCGGCGAAGAAGTACGACGATCCAGCCCCGGGATACAGCTTGGACAGTTCGGCGTAGCTAAGGGCCGTGGCAAAGCACAACAGCAAGGCTGCCACGATCCCGAACCACATCGACGAGCCCGCCAGCGGTGCGCCATACAGGGACTGCATTTGATAGGTGAGCCACAAGAATGCGCCCGGCGCGATCAGCGCCATGGCATTTACGGTCAGGCCCGTCAGACCCAGTGTGGGTCGAACAGAGCCTTTTCCAGCAGTGCCGTTGCTTGTTGCCGATGTTGGTTCCATGTCTTGTTCCCCTTTTTCGCTGTTGCGAACTACCACCAAAGCATCGTGCCTTCGTGATTGTTCTCGCTTGCCATGGAACAACTATACTCACAGTCGGTTAACAACGTATTTCAGTGCAGCCAATTTGCCGTAACACTGTGACCTTCAGTCGTGGGCGTCGCGGAGGGCCTATCTAGCCGAAATCAGGTCGGATGAAACCAGGGGTGTCCGAATCCGCGACTGGCCAGAAACAATCCGGACACATACAGGAAAAGGCGGTTCGCAGGCGCCATCTCTGCGGCTTGACGGATTTTGTGGTCGCGGCCGCAGCGGGATCAGGAGATCCAGCACTGGGGGCACTCCGGTTGACACTGGGACCTAGCTGGCGTAGGAACCGTCTGCGCCGAGTCCGGTTTGCCGGAGCGGGGGAACCAAATCTCTGGGGCGAAGTGCGATGAGCACCGGGGGACCTTCTCCTCCCGAGCCCGTCAGCTAACCTCGCAGGCGCGCAGGTCCCGACAGAAGGGGGGCTGGCCAAGAGGACCCGATGAGTAGTACCGAGCCGCGGACGCCCGAGGACAGGATGAGTCTTTGGGAGAGTTCGTGGCGTTTGGTGATTGGCCGGCCGCGAGACTTCAGGGATCCGGGGGTTTTTCACAAGATTTCGCTGGCGGTGTTCCTGGCCTGGGTCGGCCTCGGTTCCGATGCCATCACTTCGTCGGCGTATGGTCCCGAGGAGTGCTACCGGGCGCTGATGGAGCACGGCAATGCGACCTACCTGGCGGTCTTCCTCGCCCTGGCCATGACCGCCACTGTTTTTGTGATGTCGCACGCCTACAGCCGGATCATCGAGCATTTTCCGAGTGGCGGCGGCGGCTACCTGGTGGCAAGCAAGCTGCTGGGGGAGAAGGCGGGGGTGGTGTCGGGCTCGGCCCTGCTGGTCGACTACATTCTGACCATCACGGTGTCCATTGCATCTGGAGGCGATGCGGTGTTCAGCCTGGCGCCTCTGGCGTGGCACGCTTGGAAACTGCCCGCAGAGTTTGCGGTGATTCTCGCGCTCATCATCTTGAACATCAGGGGTGTGAGGGAATCGGTCGCGCCGCTGGTTCCGGTTTTCCTGCTCTTTCTCGGCACGCATGCGGTACTGGTTCTGGGCGGGATCGGTTCCCATCTAGGCCAGGCGCCGCGGGTGGCCGGTGAGGTTTCGGCGGGGTTCTCCAGCGGTCTGCACCACTACGGAGCCTGGGGCCTGTTCATGATTTTGATGTCCGCCTATTCGCGCGGGGCGGGGACCTACACGGGAATCGAGGCAATATCCAACGGCCTTCAGATCATGCGCGAGCCGCGCGTCCTGACCGGCAAGCGCACCATGGCGGCTTTGGCGATTTCGTTGGCCTTCACGGCTGGCGGGATTCTTTTGTGTTATCTCCTTTTTGGGGTTCATCCGCAGGAGGGCAAGACGTTGAATGGAGTCCTGGTCCATGCTTTTGCGGGAAAGTGGAGCGTCGCAGGTGTGCCTATTGGGAAGGCCTTCGTGGTGCTGACTCTGGCCTCCGAGGGTGCGCTGCTGTTCGTGGCGGCCCAGACTGGCTTCATCGACGGACCGCGGGTGATGGCCAACATGGCCGTGGATTCCTGGCTGCCACGGCGCTTTGCCTCGCTCTCCGATCGTCTGACCACCAAGGATGGCGTCCTGATGCTCGGCGTGGCTGCAGTGGCTCTTCTGCTGTTCACTCGGGGCAGCGTGGACGCGCTGGTCGTGATGTATGCAATCAACGTATTCATCACATTCTCGCTCTCCCAGTTGGGGATGTGCCGCCTGTGGTTGGGCGAACGGAAGCGCCGGCGGGCGTGGGCACGACAGATTCTCGTTCATGTTGTCGGACTCGTGATGTGTGTCGGCATCCTGGCTTTCACAGTGGTGTTGAAGTTTCGCCAAGGTGCTTGGTTGACTATGCTGGTGACAGCGGGGCTGGTCGGCGTGTGCTTGGCTGTGAAAGCGCACTACCGGGCGGTGGCGCGGCAGTTGTCCCTGCTCGATGCGGATCTCTCCGGGCTAACCGGGATGGGAGGCGCCGGCGGCGAACCGGACCCGGGAAGGCCAACCGCGGTTCTCTTGGTGGGTAAATTTGGTGGTCTGGGCGTGCACTCCATGTTGTCCATTCAGCGAACCTTTCCTGGCTACTTCACCAACCTGATCTTCGTCTCGGTGGCGGTCCACGACTCCGGTACCTTCAAAGGCACAGCGGAGCTGGATGCGCAACGACGGGCGGTTGGAGAAAGCGCAGAAAAGTACGTGGCGCTGGCGCGCAGCCTAGGCTGGAATTCTAGCTATCGCACCGCCGAGGGACTCGATGCGGTCGACGAGGCCACGCGCCTGTGCATCGAAATTGCCCACGACTACCCGCGCGTGATGTTCTTCGCCGGCAAGCTCATCTGGAAGCGGGAGACCTGGATACAGCGAATCCTGCACAACGAGACCGCGTACCAGGTCGAGCGCCGCCTGCACTGGAAGGGCTTGGCCATGTCCGTGCTGCCCGTGCGCGTGGGCGCTGGCGAGCGAACAGCACCCGTGATGGCCCGCGGCGCATCGTAGGTCTGCAGGCGTCTGCTGCAAGAGCTGGGCGCGGCCAGCGCCTGCAGCGAAACCGTGCGTGGGGTCGGCTGCCGGCTTTGTGCCGCGCGCGGATTCTGGTTCACTGACAAGTTTCGCGGTTGTCACCGGGTCGTCACAGGAGTTGCGCATCGTGCAGGCAAGGAGATCACGATGCAGAAACGACAAGCTCAAGGCATGGGGGACAGAACGGGAAGCAGACGCATTCTGAGGGCCGTCACCCAGGGATTGGCGATCGCGACCGCNNGCTCACCCGAGCGCGACCATCCAGGTGACCGGCGGTGGCTCGGGGACGGGAATCAGCGCGCTCATCAACGGGACCACGGAGATATGCCAGGCCTCCCGCCCAATGAGCGCCGCAGAGAAGGAGAAGCTGCGGGACCGCTACGCCACGGTCGGCGTCGAGATCCCGGTGGCGCGTGATGGCCTGTCCGTGTACGTGAACGCGAGCAACCCGCTCACGGAGATCACGATGGATCAGCTTANNAACAGCTCGGGGACCTACGTGTTCTTCAAGGAGCACGTACTGAAGAATGCCGACTACACGGTGCGCGCGCAGAGCATGCCGGGCACGGCGGCGGTGGTCAATGCGGTGGCCAAGGAGAAGTTCGGCATCGGCTACGGGGGCGCGGCCTACGCCAAGGGCATCAAAGTGCTCAAGGTCAAGCAGGACGCCGGCAGCCCGGCGATCGCCCCGGACGAGGCGCACGTGAAGGACGGGAGCTATCCGCTGAGCCGGCCGCTCTTCTTCTACCTGCGCAACAAGCCGACCGGGGACGCGGGCGCCTTCGTGGACTGGGTGCTGTCGGCCGCTGGCCAGGCCATCGTGACCAAGGTGGGCTACTACCCGATCAAGTAGCCCCTTGTCACACGACTGTCACCGTCCGGTCACGTCAGCGTCGCGTGGCGCTGCTTCACTTTGATCAGATATGGCGACCAGCAGCGAGAACCCCGTGGAGCGACCGCCCGATCGAGCCATGCTCGCCGGGCTGACGCCCCCTACGCGGCCGACCCTGCCACGTCTCGGATCGCCGCCGGTCCAGTCGAGCGACCGGACGAACCATGGACGTGCAGAGCGGCCGCGGCTGGCCAGCCGGCGACCGAGATTCCAAGCTCTGGCCGAGGTGGCGATTCGGGTTCTCGCCTTCACCTCCATCGCCGCAATCATCCTCATTTTCGTTTTCATCGGCAAGGAGGCGTGGCCTCTCTTTCACAGCGCCGCGATCGCGAGAGAGGTCACGCTTGCGAAGATGTGGTTCGCGCAACAGTGGCCTGGGTACGATGCGCCCGAGCACGTGTGGCAGCCGGTCTCCGAGATCCCGAAGTACGCGGCGTGGCCCTTGGTGGTCGGGACCCTGAAGGTGACGCTAATCGCAATGCTGGTGGCGGTGCCCCTGGGCGTGGGCGCCGCTCTCTTCGTGTCGCAATATGCGGGCCGTCGGCTGCGCGAGATCGTCAAGCCAACGGTCGAGTTGCTGGCGGGCGTTCCCTCGGTGGTGCTGGGTTTCTTCGCCCTCATGGTGATGGCCAGCTGGATGCAGCAGGCGCTTGGCCTCGACTCACGCCTGAACGCCTTGGTGGCCGGTGTAGCCCTGTCGTTCGCCATCATTCCCGTGGTCTTCACCGTGAGCGAGGAGGCATTCGGTGCTGTTCCGCGCAGTTACGTCGAGGCCTCCACGGCGCTCGGCGCGGCCCGTTGGCAAACCATCCTTCGTGTGATCGTGCCCGCCGCGGGGCCGGGGGTGGCAGCGGGCATCGCGTTGGGCCTCGGACGCGCGGTCGGGGAAACCATGATCGTGCTCATGGCGTCGGGCAACGCGGCCATTCTGTCGGCCAGCCCGGCGGACTCGGTGCGCACAGTGTCAGCCACCATTGCGGCCGAGCTGGCCGAGGTCGTATTCGGTGGCGCGCACTACACGGTCCTCTTCTTCCTCGGCGTCCTGCTCTTCGCGTTCACCTTGGGCACCAATCTGCTGGGCGAATTCGCCATCGGCCGCATGCGGCGGCGTCTGGGAGGCGCGGCGTGAAACGACCCGGCAATCGCGTGGGGAGCCCGCCGGCTTCGCCGGCGGCGGACCATCGCGGGAGGGTTTGGGAACCCTCCCAGGGTTCCCATGACAGTCGCGTGGGGAGCCCGCCGGCTTCGCCGGCGGCGGACCATCGCGGGAGGGTTTGGGAACCCTCCCAGGGTTCCCATCACAGTCATCGACTGGGCGATGTCGCCCTGGCACTCGGCAGTGGCCTGGCCGTGGCATTGGTGCTTCTGATCGTCGTCGTGATCCTGGGCGATGTTACCTACAACGGCGCCTCGCACTTGACCCTGGGCTTTCTGACCCAGGCGCCCCGTGATGGCATGACGGCCGGTGGTATCTTCCCTGCCATCTTCGGCACCGTGGCGCTCGTCGTGTTGATGACCCTCGCAGTCTTGCCGGCCGGCGTGGCCACCGCCATCTATCTGTCGGAGTACGCCAATCCCGGGTCGCGCTTGACTCGCCTCGTGCGCGTCGCTGTCAACAATCTGGCCGGCGTGCCCTCGATCGTGTTCGGCCTTTTTGGGTTGGGATTCTTTGTGCAATTCGTTGGCGCCGGCATCGACCGTGCCTTGTACGGCGGCCAACGGATCTTTGGGCAGCCAGCCCTGGTCTGGGCGGCGCTGACCATGGCGGTGCTGACCCTGCCGGTGGTCATTGTGGCTACCGAGGAAGCGCTGGCCGCGGTCCCGCGCGAATTGCGCCTGGCCTCCGCGGCCCTGGGGGCCAGTCGACTGCAGACCATCGTGCGCGTGGTGCTGCCCCAGGCTTTGCCAGGCATTCTGACTGGAGCCATTTTGGCCATCAGTCGGGGTGCGGGCGAAGTCGCGCCCATTTTATTCACCGGGGTGGCCTATTTCCTGCCCAAGCTGCCCGGAAGCCTGCACGACCAATTCATGCAGCTTGGCTATCACGTCTACGTTCTGTCCACGCAGTCGCCGGACGTGGATGCCACGCGGCCGATCTTGTACGCCACTGTGCTGGTCTTGTTGCTGCTGACCTTCGCGCTCAATGCCACGGCCGTCGTCGTGCGTTCGCACATGCGCCGCCGTTTTGCGGGAGCTGCCTCATGAATGGGGATACCCACCCCGACGCGGCCTCGGCCAAGATCAGCATGTCGGCTCGCGACCTGGTGGTGTCCTACGGGGACAAGCGCGCCCTGGGGCCGGTGAGCATGGAGATCGCCGAGAAGCATGTCACGGCGCTGATTGGTCCATCGGGTTGCGGGAAGTCTACTTTCTTGCGCTCGCTCAACCGGATGAATGACCTGGTCCTGAGTTGCCGCGTGCAGGGCGACGTGCGGCTCGACGGCCAGGCCATCTACGGCCCGGGCGTGGATCCGGTGGAGGTGCGGCGGCGGGTGGGCATGGTCTTCCAGAAATCGAATCCCTTTCCCAAGACCATCTTCGATAATGTGGCCTACGGCCTGCGCATCGGCGGCCTACGGGACCGCGCTGAAGTCGCCGGCCGGGTGGAACATGCGCTTGGGCAGGCCGCGCTGTGGGACGAGGTCAAGGATCGTCTGGGGGAAAGCGCTTTGGGGCTGTCAGGAGGCCAACAGCAACGCTTGTGTATTGCGCGCGCTTTGGCCGTGGAGCCGGAGGTCCTGCTGATGGACGAGCCCGCCTCGGCCTTGGACCCCATCGCTACCGCGCATATCGAGGAACTGATCCACGAGCTGGCGCGCGATTACACCGTGGTCATTGTCACCCACAACATGCAGCAAGCCGCCCGTGTGTCCGACTACACCGCTTTCTTCTACATGGGCGATCTGGTGGAATTCGCGAGCACCGACACGATTTTTACCCACCCCAGCCAGCCTCGCACCGAGGACTACGTCACCGGTCGCTTCGGGTGAGAGAGAAACACATTATGCGCGCACGCGAGCACACCGACCAGGAATTTGAACAGGAACTGCGCCATCTGCGCGAGCAGCTTCTGCTCATGGGAAGTCACGTGGAGGGGATCATCGGCTCCAGCCTGCAGGCGCTGGTCGAACGCGATTCCGTCCTCGCGCAGCGAACCATCGAAGCTGACCGCGTCGTCGATCGGCTCGAGATCGAAATCGACGGCCTGTGCCTGCAGATCCTGGCGCGACGCCAGCCGGTCGCTTCGGATCTGCGCTTTGTCACCATGGTGCTCAAAGCGGTGACGGACTTGGAACGGATGGGCGATTTGGGCGTGAACATCTCCGAGCGGGTGTTGGAGCTGAACAACGAGCCCCCGCTCAAGCCCTACGTCGACCTGCCACGCATGGCAGACGAAACGCAGATGATGTTGCGCGAGGCACTGGACGCGTTCGTTGCCAAAGACGCTGACCGCGCCCGCCGGGTCATCGCCCGCGATCAGATCATCGATGACCTATACGCCCAGATATTTCGCGAGCTTCTGACCTACATGATGGAAGAGGCGAAGAACGTCTACCGAGCCACCCGGCTGCAATCGATCGCCAAATACCTGGAACGCATCGCCGACCACGCGACCAACCTGGCCGAGCTAGTCGTGTTCATGGTCAAAGGCAGCGACATTCGCCATCCTGACAGCCGCGACCAGGGCGACAAGAACTGAGAGCTAGGCCCTGCCCAGCGTTTCTGGAGGCGCGCCATCATCCACTTCAGCAGGCGCATGTCACCCTCGACCGCCGTGGAGGGATTCGGGACGTACATCACTGGGACGATAGACAGCCGCCTGCGCCAAAAGTTCCCCGAATACGCATCCGCTGCGGGACCGCCGCCCCGCCGAATTTACCTAACTTTACTTTCGCGCAATACGCCAGCACAACCAGAGCGCCATCTTGAGTGCAGACGGGACGCAAGAAAGTCCGTCGCAACACAAGGAGGACACCATGACTGAAGGAGGATCCACGAATTTGCGTCGGTCGAAGAAGAGTCGCTGGTGGCTGCTTATGGCGCTGCCTGTGGCCTTGGCCGGGGTTCACGTCGCGCGCGCCTGGGCCTTTGGCGGGCCGGGCATGGGCATGGGATTCGGTCCAGGGGGATTCGGCGGGGAGGGCTCACCCGCTGAGCACCAGGCTTTCATGCAGCGCCGGCTGGAAAAGGCGCTGGACCTGGTCAAGGCGACCGACAGCCAGCGGGCGGCGATCAAGCCTATCATCCAGAAGCTGGCCGCTGACATGAAGCCCATCCACCAGCAGCATGCCCAAGTGCACAAGGCGATGGTCGATGCCTTCGCGGCGACCACGCTTGATGCGGCTGGCATCGAGAATCTGCGCGTACAGGCTTCTGCCCTGATGGACCAGGCGTCAAAGACCATCACCACGGCGCTGGTTCAGGCCGGCAACATCCTGACCGTAGACCAACGCCAGACCTTGATTCAGCAAATGCGCAATCATGGCGGCCACCATCGCCACGGTTTCTAACCACCAAGCGGCCGGGCTCGGCTACCATGCGAGATAGCGCTTGATGTCGTTACCCGGCCGCCTGTTCCTGTCATGCCAATCCGCGTTCTTCTGATCGATGACGATACCCGCCTGGTCGAGATGCTGGGCGGGTACTTGCGGGGGCACGGGTACGTCGTGGATTGCTGCGGAGACGGGGAAAGCGGGCTGCAAGCCCAGCGCCGCGACGGGTACGACGCCGTGATTCTTGATGTGATGCTGCCTGGGATCGATGGGCTGGAGGTGTGTCGCCGTCTGCGCGCCTTTTCCCAGGTCCCCATCGTGATGCTCACGGCACGGGGCGATGATATGGACCGCATCGTGGGAATTGAAATCGGCGCAGATGACTACTTGCCCAAGCCGTTCAACCCGCGGGAATTGCTGGCGCGCCTGGCCGCGGTGCTGCGTCGGACGCGCACGAGCGAGCCCCAGGCGGCCGACCGGCTGCGCGTGGGGCCATTGGAAATCGATCGCGCGGCGCGCGAGGTCCGGGTGCGCGGCCAGCGGCGCGAACTGACCGGCCGGCAGTTCGATCTGTTGCTGTTGCTGGCGGAGCGGGCAGGGCGGGTGCAGACACGCGACCAACTCATGGACGCGCTCAAGGGCGAGGAATGGGACAACGTGGATCGAAGCATTGACGTGCACATCTCGCGCATTCGTCAGGCGATCGAAGACGATCCGCGACATCCTCGCCTGGTGCAGACAGTGAGAGGGGCGGGCTACGTCTTGGCGGTGGCGCCCGTGGGAGCCGACGCGGGCGAGCCATGAGCCGGCGTCTCTATCACCGGCTGTACCTGACATTCCTGGCCATCACTGTGCTTTCTTTGCTGGTGACCGCCTTGTTGGCGCGTGCCTTCCATGAGCCGCGCATTCCCGCCGCTCGCGTCTTGGTCCCGATCGCGCGTTCATTGGTCTGCAAGGCGCCAGGGCCATGTCAGGGCGCGGAGGCGCAGCTTCTTGAGGCGAAGGCGCGCGAGATCGAAGCGGACGTCGTCGTCTGGGACGTGGATGGTCGGGTTCTTTTTCATGCCGGCCACGCGCCGGCAGGGCCGTTTTCTCCTGGCGCGGATGGTTGGCAGCACGGGCAGCACGGCCCAGTCTGGCTGACCCATTTGGGGGACGGCCGCACCCTCGGTTTGCGCGAACGCGGGCACGTGGGGCCGCACAGGCCGCTGTTCGTCCCACTCTTGATCGCCCTGGCCGTCATGATGGCGATCGGGCTTCTTCCCCTGTCCCACAGCATCACCCGTCGCCTCGAACAACTCGCCGAGGGCGCGCGCCGTTGGGGTGCCGGTGATTTCGGACACCGCGTTCCAGTGGTCGGCCGCGACGAGATCGCCACGCTGGCCCAGCGTTTTAATGAGGCGGCCGTTGCCATCCAAGCCTTGCTTGCGCAGGAGCGCCAGATGCTGGCCGGCGCCTCGCACGAGCTGCGTTCGCCTCTGGCGCGTATCCGAATGGCTTTGGAGTTGCTGGCCGACGAATCCGAACCCGTCAGGCGGCACGATCTCGCACACCGCGCGAGCGAAGACATCGTGGAGCTTGATGCCCTGGTAGAGGAGTTGCTGCTCTCGGCGCGCGCACAGCCCGGCGTGCCTCGGCGCCCGACGGCAGAGATCGATTTGCTGGCGCTCGTGCGCGAGGAGGCCAAAGCAGTCGGTGGGGAGGTTGCAGGTGAGCCCCTGCTGCTTGCTTGTGAAGCGGCCATGATGAGGCACATGGTGCGCAACCTCTTCGCCAACGCGCGCCTGCATGGGGGCGGTGGCGTGATCCGTGCGGAGGTGCGACGGATCGAATCGGAAGTCGTGATCGCCGTGGAAGACGACGGCCCGGGCGTGCCCGAGAGCGAGCGGGAGCGCATCTTCGCGCCCTTCTACCGTCCCTCCAGGCCGCAGACTCCAGGCGATACCGGCCTGGGACTCGGCTTGGCGCTGGTCCGCCAGGTGGCCCGCTACCACGCGGGCGACGTGGTGTACATCGCCCGCCAGCCCACAGGCAGTCGTTTTGAGGTGAGGCTGCCGGTCAACCCGAGCACAACCCTGTCGACTTAGGCCAAGACGGAACCAGCGGTACCGCCGCCGCCGGGCATGGCGGGGCCGGTGCCGGCGCCGGGCCTCACCCGACTCAACCCATAGGGGATTCGTCCTGCTTTCCGGCCCCAATGCGCGGACTCGGTCTTCCCTTGGCCTCGGGAACGGAACGCCGCCATGGCCGCGCCGTCGGGATTGAAAATCCCTTGAATGAACGCCTTCATCTCTTCCGGCGTGGAGGTCTTCTTGCCAGCCTGTTTCTGGACCTTGAAAAAGAACAGGGGCAACTGGGTCCACNNTTTTACGATGAACTTGTTCTCGTCGGGCCGGACGCTTTCGGGAGAGGTCGAGGTGTTGTCGTGCTGCAGGAGGATCTCGTCCATCACCTTGTAGACATCTTTGCTTTCCTCAGTCATGCCGCAATAGTCCAGCATATGGGCNNGTTGGAGGCGATCCAGACATCCTTCCCCTGATCGGACTTCACTTCCTTTCCGTCCGCGGTTCTCTGGGTGGCCCAGCCGTTTGTCACGCGATTGTTCTCGTAGATGGTCTTTAGGATCATCTGGACCCTGGCAGGCTTCACCAACTCCTCCGGGTTTTCGCCCATGGCAATCCACGCCCACAAACCGTCGAGCTGGTTGGTGAACACGTCGAAGCTCTTGTGAACCCTCAGGGCGTTGAAAGTGGCCTGGCGATGAGGACAATTCCCCTCCAAGCGTTCGGCGGACGATACCTCCCAGAACTTGTCCTGGATCTCCCCGTTGACGATGTAGCCGTTCCTCTCGAGCTCGGGATAGACCGAGGCCGTCTCCTCAAGGACTTTCCCCATTTTCCCGTAAACGTACGCCTTGTCGATGAAGGGGCTCAGCTTCATGGCGCCAGCGTCCGGGAGGGCTT